>JAYSYA010000026.1:0-2128 GCA_043716765.1 Akkermansiaceae bacterium | reverse complement strand
ATTGCTCCAACGGGTCTTATTTTAACTCCCAGCCTCGGTCAGATCTCCCTCGCTTGGAACGCGGGAGCCGCAGATACCAACCCAACTTACTCCGTGCTTCGAGCCACCAGTGAAAACGGGTCGTTCGTGACCGTCGCCAGCGGCTTGACCACGGCCAATTACACGGACTTCGGTTTTATGAATGGCACGACTTACTTCTACCGCATCGTCGCGGACAACGGAATTAGTACGGCAACTTCGACCACCTCCAGTTCCACCTCGACCAACGGCACATTTACAAAAGCTAACAACACCACCGCGCTCGATGTGGCAGGTTCCTTTTCACCGGCGTCCATCCCCAGCATCGGGGATGTGGTGCTTTGGAACGGCACTTACACCAACGGCAGCGTCTCAATCGGCAGCGGACTCACCGTAAACCAGCTGCAAATGACCAGTCCGTCCGCGGCGGTCACGATCAATGCCGGCACCGGCCCGCTCGCTCTCGGCGCGGGCGGCCTCGATTTGTCCACCTCGACGCAAAACCTCACCGTCAATGCAACGGTGTCGCTCACGGCGAGCCAGACCTGGACGGTGAAAAGCGGCCTTACCGCGATGATTAATGGCAACGTCACCGAGTCCGCGCCGGGCACCGCATTCACCAAGTCCGGAGTCGGCATCGTCGCTCTCGCCGGCCCGGCCAATTCGTGGACCGGCACCACCACCGTGAGCGGAGGTATTTTGCAAATCGGGAACAACAACGCCGTTGGCTTCCTGCCTGGCGCGACCATCGCCAGTAGCGCGATGCTGCGTTTACAAACGACCTCGAGCGGCACCATCTCCGGCTCGGTGGACGGCGCGGGCACGCTCAATCAAAACAGCACCACGGGCTTCATCACGCTCTACCAACCCGCTGGCACACGCACGCTCGGCGCGGTCACGGGCGTCAGCGGTGGCACGCTCATCCTCTCCGGCGATCCCGCGGCGAACACCACGATCAGCACGATCAGCACGAACCTCACCGACGGGGGCTTCACGGTGAAGTTCAACGGCGGCAACTGGACGCTCAACGGCGGCGGCGCTTACCGGACGAACCTTGAGATCGGTGGTGGCACCGTGCTGCGGCCCGCGGGCACGGGTGATTTTCACAGCATCGCATCCTTCACCATCCGCGGCGGCCAATTCACGAGCGCAAACAACTATGGCATGCGCATGGGCAGCACCTTCGGGGCGAACAACAACAGCGGCTCGAACTTCATCGGCGTGCAGGATGGCGGCACCGTCGTCGTCAGCGGCAGCGATCCCGAACTCGGCAGCGCCTCGGCAAACATCAATGCCAGCTACACCCTGAGCGGCGGACTTTTCTCCGTCACGAACGGACACTCGCTCAGGCTCGGTGCCGCGACCACCGGCACCGGGACGACTACCTTTACCCTCTCTAGCGGAAAGCTTCTCCACAGCGGCACGATCCAGGGTATGCAGGGCACCGGGGCCGTGCAGGTCTTCGCCTTCACGGGCGGCACGCTCGCTACCGCCGCCTTCAATGCGACCAATCTCCAGCCCACAGCCGCGGACGCGGACGGCGCCCTCGTGCAAAGTGGCGGTATCCTTGCACCCGGCGATGTCGGGACCGCAGGGCGGACCCAGATCACAGGAAATTACACCCTCGGCGCAAGCGCGACCCTCGCGCTCGATGTCGGCGGCACCACTCAGGCCACCGCATTCCAGACCGGCCAATACGACTACCTAACCGTATCCGGCACCACGGCGCTGGCGGGAAATCTTTCGGTTAATTTGGTCAGCGGTTTCACACCGTCCAATGCGGCCACCTTTACCGTGGTGAACTCCACTGGCGCACTTTCCGGCGGGTTCTCCAATGTCGCCTCCGGGCAGCGGTTAGCTACCTCTGGCGGGGAAGGAAGTTTTCTCGTCAGCACTGCCAGCAACAAGGTCACCCTCAGCGGCTACCTCACTCCACTTGAATCCTGGCGATTTGCAAATCTCGGCGACATCAATGCTCCTGACACCGCCGATCCGGATGGTGACGGCATGGCCAACCTGATGGAATACGCTCTCGGCACTCTGCCGAACTCCGCCGCGTCCATGGTGGCGCCTGTTCTTGCCACAGTCGCAGACCGGCTCACGTTGAGTT
>JAYSYA010000250.1:0-9430 GCA_043716765.1 Akkermansiaceae bacterium | reverse complement strand
GGGACAAGGCCGTCGCGGTGTGCATATGGATGATCCGGGCGGGCGGCTGAGTCATACACGCGGGTTTGCGAGCTATAGGACGTGCGCGGTGCCTCGACTACGACGTAGCCGCCGGAGCGTGGGCGATAATAAGTGCCGCTATGATGGTAGTAGCGGGTTCCTCCGATAACCTCGGATCGGTAACCCGGGGGCAGAACCCGGACTTCATAGCCGGGACGGTAGGCCGTGGTTGCGTAGGGTGAGCCATAGTCTTGCGCGTAGGATTCGACACAGCCCGGAAGCAGAATACCGAGGGTGATTCCGAGGCAACCAAGGACGACTTTCTTAGTGAATGATGTTTTCATAGGATTGTTGATGGGACCGGATACTTTAACCCATTTACCAATGCGTTTCAAGAAGTTTGCCGTTGCTTGTCGGCGACTGGGCAAAAGTTGAGAAATCTTCCTGAGCGTTAGGGCGGCTTAAAGATGGTATTCTGCGAGAATCTCGGGCCACTGTGGGGCTTGTGGCGTGGGCGGGCAGAAGATGACTCGGAAGCTTCCTGGCTGTGTGCACGATGGTCACCTGCTTGGTTTCGCCAGAGGTGATCTTCCCAGCGACGACCCAAGAAGCTGATCTCTCCGGCTTCCTGAACGACCCGGAGTGTGGTGGTCGCGGGGTGCAGATCGAGTTCCGGTGGAGGTGCTGGACGCCAGCAGCTGCTTTCTTCGGAGATGCTTCTCTCGACCGCTTGGTGCGGTGTTAGCCTGGTGCTGCGGGAGACGTGGTTGAGGTGGTGCCAGTCGATTTGGGTCGCGAGCAGCTCGTTTGCTTGCGCCCTGTTAGCGACCCGATTCTATGGCGAAGAGGGCGGGAAGACCGTTTTTGGCCGAAGCCGAACTGGCGCTCGATTTTGCCTTTGGATTGGGGATCTTTGGCAATTAGATGGCTGACGCCGAGGCCGACAAGGGATCCGGGTGCTCACTTCCACGAAGGCTATCAAGTGATGGCGTGGGAGTGGGCCTCGACGAACCACAGCCATTTGTCGATGCCGCGGGAGATTTCGGTAAACAGGTCGGCGGTGTCGGCATCGTCAAAAGCGTTGGCTTCTTCAATGGTGGTGCGCGCTTCCTTGCCGAATGCGGCTAGGGCGCAGGCGGCCGCGCCGACGTGGGCCATGCCCTCTGAAAGGTCGAGTGGATATTCGTCGAGGTGGCTACGACTGGCGGCGACGCGGACGGTCCCTTCCGCGATGCCGCCGAGTTGGACGATGCGCTCGGCGATCATGTCGACGTATAGCTCTACGGCTTCGTCGATTTCGTCAAAGAGCTTGTGCAAGCCGATGAAGCTTGGGCCTTTGACGTTCCAATGTGCTTGTTTCATCTGGAGTTGCAGATCGACGGCGGAAGCGAGGCGCAGATTCATCAGCGCGTTGAGTTCGGTGCGTTGGTCGAGCGGCAAGTCGTTTTGGGTGGGATAGACAGTGATGGTATCCGCGAACATTTCGGTGTTTTTGCGACGTTTCATAATGGTAGAGTCTATGAGTCTAAGAACATAGCTCAGAAATGGATGAAACGCAAATCATCGAGAGTTGCGACGAAACTTTCCCAGGCCATGGGTTTCCAAGAAATAGCCAAGCCGGCAAATGAAACCTCGCCCGTTGCCGCCGCTCCGGATGGGTTTTGAATGCGGTCTGCCGTTCAAATCCTTCCTAGCAGGAGCAGAACGATCAGGATCACGACGATAAGACCTAGTCCGCCGGTGGGTCCGTAGCCCCAGTTTTTACTATGCCCCCAGGTGGGAAGCGCGCCAAACAGGGCGAGAATGAGGATGATGAGAAGGATGGTCCCGATGCTCATAGGAGTGGTTGGTTAGAAGTTAATTCTGGTGAGCTTACCATTCTGAAAATCAGTATGGGCGGTTGACAATGATGTAACCGGAACCCCGTTGTTGGTAATACACGCCGTTATGCTGGTAGTAACGACCATTCTGGTAGTTGACCTCGCGGTAGCCACGTGGGAGGGCGGTGATGATGGCCTCGCGGCGGTCGTCCGGACGATCGTAGTGGGAGTATGAATCATCGTAACGGGGGCGGGCGGACTCGTAGGGGGTGGATTCGTAGCGCGGGCTAGTGGATCCGTAGCGGGTGGATTCGTAGCGGGGCCGCGGCGCTTCCACGACTACATAGCCGCCGCTGCGGGGTTGATAATAGGTGCCATTGTGGTTGTAATAGCGGGTTCCACCAATGGTTTCGGATCTGTAACCGGGGGGCAGTGCCCGAACCTGATAGCCAGGATGGTAGGTTGAGACAGTGTAGGATGATCCGTGGTTGGAGGCGTAGGGATCGACGCAGCTGGGAAGCATGGTGGCGATGGCGATGGCGATTCCGAGGCAGCCCAAGAGGACTGGTGCAGTTGTTGATGTTTTCATAGAATTATGGATGATCTTATCGCTGAACGGTTTCTCGTTGGCGGTGGGGTTTTTAAAAAGGAAGGCGCTAGAGAACCGCGCTTTCACCCACGAGGAATTAACCGTTAAGCGGCTTTCCGGCTATGGAGTGAAACCCTACCTTCTAATTCAAGCGAGCAGTCGGATAGCAGCCGCGCTTCGTCTCACAGGTCGCCGTGGATCGGTGGTGTTCTCGGGTTGTTGAGCCTGGCGGCCAACGACCGGATGGTCTCGGCCGTGTGCGCTGCCGAGACGCTGATCCGCAGGCGGGCGGTGCTGCGGGGGACGGTGGGGTAGCGGATGGCGGGAACGAGGAAACCGGCTTGCTCAAGCTCTGCGGAGGCGGCGAGTGCGGCTTCGGCGCTGCCTAACACCCTGGGGATGACGGGGGTGGATTGTATCGCGAGGAGGGCGATGTTTTTTTGAAGCTTTGCGCGCAGCGATTTGCCTTCGGCGGAGCGGATGAGTGCGAGGGAAGCAATGGCCGCGTGCGCCAGCGCGGGCGGCGGCGCGGTGGAGTAGATGAACGAGAGGGCGCGGTTGGTTAGGAGGTCGATCCAGTCGCGGGATGCGGCGAGGTAACCGCCTGACAGGCCGGCGGCTTTGCTGAGCGTGCCCATTTGGAAGGTGACGCGCTGTTGGAGGTTTTCCTGTTCGGCGAGGCCCATGCCGTGTTCGCCGAGGACGCCAAAGCCGTGCGCTTCATCGAGCAGGAGCAGGGCGTTGTGTGTTTCTGTCAGCTTGACGATTTCACGGAGCGGGCAGAGGTCGCCGTCCATGCTGAAAACGGATTCGGTGGCGACGAGGATGCGGGCAGCGGGGGCTTTCGCCCGGGTGAAAACGAGCAGGCGCTCTAACTTCCCGATATCATTGTGGGAAAAAACGCGGAGGGTTGCGCCGGAGAGGCGGGCGGCATCGACGAGGCAGGCGTGGGAAAGCTTGTCGAGGAAGACGAAATCGGATTTTCCGACAACTGCGGGAATGACGCCAAGCGCGGTGGCGAAGCCGGAGGAGAAGGTGAGGGCGGCTTCGGATTGTTTCGCCTCGGCGAGGGCTTCTTCTAGCAAACGGTGGGGCGGTAGGGTTCCGCAGACGAGCCGGGACGCGGCGGCACCGGCACCGAAGCGGCGCACGCCCTCGACGAGTGCGGCTTCAATTTCCGGGTGGCGGGCGAGGCCGAGGTAGTCGTTAGAAGCGAAGTTCCAGAGCGTGCGGCCTTCGCGGATGACTTGCACGCCGGTGGGGGAATCGAGCGGTCGCTTGCCACGCAGCAAGCCTGCGGCCGCAAGTTGGCGGAGGGACTCGGCGGGGCTGGGCATGCGGGTGGGAGGCCAGTTAGGAGCCGGAGGCGGGACGCTCTAGGGCCCAGGCGAGCAGTTTGCTGGAGTCTTTCCAGACGTTCGGCGTAGTGGATTTCAGCACGACGACGATGACGGAGCGGCCATTGAGCGAGCCGCTGCAAACGAGGCAGCGGCCGGCGGCGTTGGTGGTGCCGGTTTTGAGGCCGTCGCAATAGGGGACGGTTTTGAGCAGGCGGTTGGTGTTTTCGATAAAGCGGGTGCGGCCATCGTTGAAGCGGAAGGTGAAGGACTTGGTGGCGGTGAAGGAGCGGATCAGCGGGCTGCGGTAAGCGGCGCGGGCGGCGATGGCCATGTCGCGGGCGGTCGAATATTGGCCAGCGTTCGGAAGACCGTTAGGGTTGATGAAATTTGAGTTTCTCATGCCAAGCGAGGCGGCCTTCTGGTTCATGATGACGGCGAAGGATTCTTGACTGCCGCCGACATCGCGGGCAAGGGCACGGGCGACGTCGTTGGCGCTTTTCACCATGAGCACCTTGGTCAACTCGCGGCGGGGATAAACTTCGCCGGCTTTGAGGTTGAGGTTGGTGGGCTCACAGGCTCCGTCGATGGGCTGGATGGTAACGGGCTTGTCGATGTCTCCGGCATCGAGAACACAAAGCGCGGTTACGATTTTCTGGGTGCTGGCAACGGCGCGGGGTGCATCGGCGTTTTTTGCATAGAGGACGCGGCCGCTGACGACGTCGATGACGATGGCGCTTTCGGCGGCGACCGGAGGCGGGGCGTTTTTTGGAATGGCGGCGATTTGGACCGGTTGATCGCCCCCGGCGGCGGGGAGGGCTCTGGGTGGGCGAGACTGAAGGGGAGGCGGGGGATTGCCGCCGCAGGAAGTGATCAGCGCACCTGTGAAGGCGAGAGCGAGAAGCCGAGCGCAGAGAAACCGTGACATGCGGGGCATCATTCTCATCAGCGCTCGGGCTTCAAGGCGGGAATGAGATGTTCACAGGATTGCCAGCGATCACGGAGTTTTCGGAGGCAAAAGACTGCCGTCGGTTTCGCCTCCGGGCTGCGGCAGGTTGGGCTCGGTGAAGTCCACGGGACCGTTGAAAAACCACAAACCTCGCTTGCGGGTGTTTTCATAGGCGAGCGCCTTTTCGTGACCGCTCGGCAGTTTCTTCAAATCCTTTTCACGGACCTCGACGATTTTGACCCCCGGCGGATGGATCGTGTTGATGGCGATTTCCGAGAATTTCGAAACCTTGCTGCTGGTGGCGGAACTGGTCTTTTGAACGAAGGCCATTGATCCTTGGCCGACTTGTTTGACGGTGGCGCAGGACACTAGCGCGAAGGCAGCGACAACTGAAGAGACTTGGAGCGCGCGTTTCATGGTTTTTCGCCTGTTACGGACGGTTTTACTTATATCACTTGGGATCAGTCTGTCCAACATTCGTTTCGGGGCGGATTTGTCACTGGGCGACGAGCAGTAGAAAATTCCGGACGGGGCGATTCCATGGCGACCGCCGGAGAAGGGGCCCACCTGAGACGGTGTCGGAAATCCACAGGTCGGAAGATCGGCCACCGTCGAGATTGAGCGCTTGGCGGATCGGCCAGCCGGCGGGGCTGCCGCTCGCGAGTGCTTGGCCCAAGGCGGCCAGCGTGCACGGCGAGCCGCGGCCGATCCACCAGCGCGTGCCGCCGTCCCACAGGATAAGCATGCGGACACTGGCTTTGGTGGCTTCGAGTCCGCCGACGGCGCGGCTGTTTGCAACGAGCAAAGGCCCGGATTGGATGAGTTCGCGCATGGCGGACGCTTCGGTGCGGCTGCATGTTCCGCGGCGGATGATCGCGGATTTTCCGGAAGCGTTTTCGACCCATGCGCCGCTGCCGAGCGAGGATGCGCTATTCCATGATCCGGAAATTTTACCCGCCGCGACGACGAGTCCGAGCGGAGCGCCTTCCGGGGTGAAAAAGCCGGCGTTCACCGCGGCGATTCCGCCGACGGCTCGGGCAGCAGCGGCGGAATCCGCGAAACGGGAGCCCGGGCCGTCTGGTTGGTCGGCGACGACGAGGCGGTGGTCGCGCGAATCGAAGGCGACACCCTCGAAGGTGATTCCGGAAATTTCGCGAACGGTGACCCGTGGCGGCACGGGTGCGGGTGAGGCGACCGGAGGGGCTTCCCGCACCGCAGCGGCTAGAACTAACGGGACGTTTTCCTGCAAGGGCTTCGCTGGAAAACAGCTGGTGAAGGGGAGCGCGAGCAGCCCGCAAATCAGATAACGCATGGAGTGTAAGGCGGTAAGTAAAATCAGGCAGGGTGGATGCCAATGCCGAGCAGCGTCTGAAATTTGGGGGCTTCGCTTTCGCGGTCGGCGACCACGGTTTCGATCTGGACGAAGCCGGATTTCTCCATCATCGAGGCGAGATCGCTCTCGGAAAAACCAAGCCAGCGGTCGGCATAGATTTGGCGCGCCTCTTCAAAGGTGTGCAGTAGCAGATCCAAAACGATCAGGCGGCCGCCGGGTCTGAGGATGCGGAATGCGGCGTCCAGCGCACGTTGCGGATGCTCGGCGTGGTGCAGTGCTTGGCTGAGGACGGCGAGGTCGAGGCTGTTATTTTCGATCGGTGGCGTCTCGATGTCGCCGATGCGGTATTCCAAATTGGAGAGGCCATTTTGGACGGCGAGGTTTTGACCGAATTCGACCATTTTCGGCGAGAGATCCACCGCGATGACCTTCTCGGCGCGCTGGGCGAGTAGCTGAGCTAAAGTTCCTTCCCCGGCTCCGAGATCGGCGACGACTTTGTAATTCAGCACCTTGATGAGCGCCTCGGCCAGCGCCTTCCAGGAGCGGCCGGGCACGTAGTCTTTGCCGAAGCGCCCGGCGAGTTCGTCGAAATACGCCCGCGAGCTGTCCTTGCGTTTCCGCAGCAAATGCCGCAGCGCGGTTTCATCGTCAGCGACTTCGGGAACCTCGGCGGCGGCCAAACGGGCGACTTCCATTAGGTCGGAAGCCGCAGCGCAGGTGTAAATGTTGTTCTTTCCGCTGCGCTCGTCGCTCACGAGACCTTCGGTTTTGAGCAGGGAGAGTTGGGTTGAAATCCGGCTTTGGCCCATACCCAAAATTTCCTGCAATTCCGCCACGAAAAGAGCTTCGTGCTCCACCAGCATTAAAATCCGCAGGCGAGTGGGATCGGAAAGAAGCTTAAGCGATTTCAGCATTGACGGCATGCGCGGAGTAATACATCAACGCATCGCGATTTGACGATACGAAAATAAAAAAGCACATGAGCACCTACATTTTTTCCTCAGAATCCGTTGGCGAAGGCCATCCAGACAAGGTTGCCGATACGATTTCGGATGCCATTCTTGACGCTTGCCTCACCATCGACCCGAAAAGCCGGGTGGCCTGCGAGACCTTCGTCAAGAGTAACGTGGTTGTCGTCGGCGGCGAGATCACCATCCCGAAAATTGGCAACAAGCCGATCGGTTCGGTGATCAACATTGAAAAAGTCATCCGCGATGCGGTCCGCGGCATCGGCTACACGAATGGCGACGACGTTTTCCACGCCGACCAGATTTTCATTAACAACTACCTCACCACGCAATCTCCAGACATCGCCCAAGGCGTCGATGCGAAGGGAGCGAAGGGCAAAAAGCACGCCGAGCAGGGAGCCGGCGATCAGGGAATCATGTTCGGTTACGCCTGCAATGAGACGCCCGAGTTGATGCCCGCGCCGATCATGTATGCCCACCGCCTCGGCCGCGAACTCACCCGCATCCGCAAGACCGGCAAGATCAAATGGCTTCGTCCCGACGCCAAGTCGCAAGTCTCCGTCGAATACGTCGATGGCAAGCCGACCCGCATCGTCAACGTCGTCATTTCCACCCAGCACGCCGCAGATGTGGAGCATGCGGAGATTGAAAAATTCTGCATCGAGCAAGTGATCAAAAAGGTCCTGCCAAAGGAAATGCTCACCAAGGACACCGAGTATCTCATCAACCCGACCGGCAATTTCGTCGTCGGCGGTCCCCAAGGTGACTCCGGTCTAACCGGCCGCAAGATCATCGTCGATACCTACGGCGGCACCGGCCGTCACGGTGGTGGTGCTTTCTCTGGAAAGGATCCGTCGAAGGTGGACCGCTCCGCCGCCTACATGGGCCGCTGGGTTGCGAAAAACATCGTCGCCGCCGGCCTCGCCACCAAGTGCGAGGTGCAGTTTGCCTACGCCATTGGGCACCCGTTACCCGTTAGCGTTCACGTCGATACCTTTGGCACCGGCACCAAGTCGGATGAGAAGATTCTCGCCGCGATCCTGAAGGTTTTCTCCTTCAAGCCGGCCGACATCGTCAAGCAGCTCAAGCTGCTCCGCCCGATTTACTCGAAGTCCACCAACTACGGCCACTTCGGCAAAACCGACCCCGATCTGACGTGGGAAGCCACCGACAAGGCGTCGGCTCTCATCAAGGCAATCGGTTAATTTAATCATCTATCCAACAATTATATGAGCTTCACAGACTACAAAGTAAGGGACATCGGCCTCGCTGATTTCGGCCGCAAGGAAATCGAAATCGCCGAGCACGAAATGCCCGGCCTGATGGCGACCCGTGAGAAGTACGGCAAGGAAAAGCCGCTGCAAGGCGTCCGCATCATGGGCTCGCTGCACATGACGATTCAAACGGCGGTTCTCATTGAAACGCTCATCGATCTCGGCGCCGAAGTGCGTTGGGTTTCCTGCAATATTTTTTCCACCCAAGACCACGCCGCCGCCGCAATCGCCGCTACCGGAGTGCCTGTGTTCGCTTGGAAAGGCGAGACCCTTGAGGAGTATTGGTGGTGCACTTGGAAGGCGCTGGTCAATCCAGCAGGCCTCGGACCTGAGCTCATCGTCGATGACGGTGGCGACGCGACCCTACTCATCCACAAGGGTTACGAACTGGAAAACGGTTCCGACTGGGTCAACACCCCGTCCGGCAACCACGAGGAGCAAGTCATCAAGGACCTTCTCAAAGACGTGCATGCCAAACAACCCGGCATCTTCGCGAAGATCGTGAAGGACTGGAAAGGTGTTTCCGAGGAAACCACCACCGGCGTCCATCGCCTCTATCAAATGGCCAAGGCCGGCACGCTGCTCGTTCCCGCGATCAACGTGAACGACTCGGTCACCAAGTCGAAATTCGACAACCTCTACGGCTGCCGCGAGTCGCTCGTGGACGGCATCAAGCGCGCCACCGACGTGATGATTTCCGGCAAGGTCGGCGTGGTCTGCGGCTATGGCGATGTCGGCAAAGGCTGCGCCCAAGCCCTCCGCGGCCAAGGCGCGCAAGTTGTCGTCACCGAGGTCGATCCGATCTGCGCACTGCAAGCCGCGATGGAAGGTTTCCGCGTTCTCACCCTCGAGGACACCCTCGGCTGGGGCGATATTTACGTCACCACCACCGGCAATTTTGACATCGTGCGCCTCGAGCACATGGAGAAGATGAAGGACCAAGCGATTGTTTGTAACATCGGTCACTTCGACAACGAAATCCAGATCGACAAGCTCAACAACGCTCCCGGCGTGATTCGCACTAACATCAAGCCACAGGTGGACAAATACACCTTCCCGGGTGGGAACAGCATTTACATGCTTGCCGAAGGCCGCTTGGTGAATCTCGGTTGCGCCACCGGCCACCCGAGCTTCGTGATGTCCAACAGTTTCACCAACCA
>JAYSYA010000249.1:0-3157 GCA_043716765.1 Akkermansiaceae bacterium | reverse complement strand
AGGCGAGACGCCTCCGCAACGGTCTGGCGCGAGACGCGCCAGCCACTTGCTTGCTTGAGCCTTTTCACCCATCGCCACGCGCAACGACATGGCATTTTTACCCAAGCTGCCGGGACGCTGCTGCTCGCCCTCATCGCTCCAGCGACCGCGCGGGCGGATTCGCGGAATTTCTCGATGCCGAGCTATCTGGCAAATCCCGGCGGCATCTTGGAAGTGCCGCTCTCGCTGGATAACGCGGCCGGGCTCGCTGCGATCCAGGTGCAGGTGAATTTCGATCCCGAAGTGCTGGAGCTCCAAACGGTGACGGCGGGACCGTTAGGCGCGGCCTTCGAGCTGAGCCAGGGCAATGGCGATGGCTTCGTGCAACTCACGTTCTTCCGCGGCGAGGCGCTGGCGGGTGGCGCGGGTCGGCTCGCGGTGCTGAAATTCCGCGCCAATCCCGGCGCGGAGACGAGCCTGTATTGCGAACTCGCGATTGCGGATCTCAGCCTATCCGACAGCACCGGCGTGATTGATCTCCGCCAGAAGGACACGCTCGTCACCACCAATGGACAGGTGGCCGTGACCGTGCAGCAGAACATCGACAACGCCCGCAACGGCCTGCCTGATTGGTGGGAAATGCAGCACGGGCTGAATCCGCTCACCGCGAACGCGGACTTGGACCCGGAAGACGACGGCCTGCCAAATTTGTTGGAGTATGCATTCGGCGGAAATCCCGTCGTTGCCGACGCGCAGCTGCGCGGGATTCAGGCGGGGCGGATCGCGGTGGGAGGAGCGAGCTTTTTGGGCGTCGGATTTTACCGGCGGCTGGGAGATGCGGGGTTGCGTTTCCGGCTGCAGGAATCGCAGGATTTGGGATTCTGGAACGACTTGGATTTGCCGCAGCAAATGATCGGCACGCCGCAGAACATGGGAGACGGCACGGAGTTCGTGAACGTGCGCGGCACACTTTCTGCCACGGGCGTGAATGCCGCGCCGCGGGGGTTTCTGCGAGTGGTGGTGGAGCGGCCTTAGCGGAGCTTTATTCTTCGGGCCACCGTGTGGCGCGTTGCTGCCCACCACTTTTAGTTCCTCCCCCTTGACTGCGGTTGTTTCACAGCTACTGTGCAGCACAGTCATGAAGAACATCACTTTGAAAATTGACGATGAGACTTACCGCAAGGCCCGCATCCGGGCGGCGCAAGAGGGGACGTCGGTGAGTGCGATGGTGCGAGACTTCCTCATCCGTCAGGCGGGAGAGGAGGAAGATCGGGAAGCCCGGCGCATCGCCGCGCTGGACGAGCTCTACCGGACCGCCGAGGCACGCGGGCGGGCGCGTGCCGAGCCGCTGAATCCTCTGACCCGGGAGGAAATTTATGCCGAACGCCTTCGTTGATACCAACGTGCTCGTCTATGCGGCGGATGAATCCACGCGTGACGAGAGGAAGACCCGGATCGCGCGGGAATTGCTGCGTCAGCGGGGTCTTCATCTTTCCGTGCAGGTTCTCAATGAGTTCACGGTCAACGCGAGGCATCGCGCGAAGCTCGATTTCACGCCGCAGCAGGAACAGGATTGGCTGAGCCGTTGGCTACTCTTTCCCGTGGCGGCGATCACGGTTGAGACTTTTTTGGCCGCGCAGATGATCCATTCCCGCTATCAAATCTCGCACTGGGATTCGCTGATCCTCGCTTCCGCCCGCGAGGCGGACTGTCGGGTGATTTACACGGAGGATCTGAGCCACGGACAGGACTTCGACGGAGTGAAGGTCATCAATCCGTTTTTTAACCGTGCGGTATAACCAGCCAATCGACGGCGATTTTTTGCCAAAATTGGGTTTTGCTTGGCCGGGTTCCCTGCCAATACTGCGCCGGAATTTCCCGCATGATCACCTACACGAAGCAGCCACACGCCCGCGAATACCGGCTCATTTTCAAAAACGTAGACCGGGAGGGCTGGGACCCGTCGATCGATTGCTACCTGCGCGACGGCGGCTATGAGGATTTGAAAAAGGCGTTTGCGATGCAGCCGAAGGAGGTCACCGAAGAGGTGAAGAAGTCCGGCTTGCGCGGTCGCGGCGGTGCCGGATTCCCCACCGGCATGAAGTGGACCTTTATCCCGCCTAACAACACCAAGCCGGTCTATCTGATTTGTAATGGCGACGAATCCGAGCCGGGCACTTTCAAAGACCGCTACATCCTCCATCAGGATCCGCACCAGCTCGTCGAGGGCATGGTGATCTCGGCTTACGCGGTCGGTGCGCACACCGCTTACATCTACATCCGCGAGGAGTTCCCTGAAGCGGCGCTGATTGTGGAGCGGGCGATCGAAGAGGCGCGCGCCCACAATTTCCTCGGCAAAAACGTGCTGGGCTCCGGCTTCGACGTGGAGATCTTCGTCCACCGTGGCGCGGGCGCCTACATCTGCGGTGAGGAAACTGGCTTGATCGAATCGCTTGAAGGCAAGCGGCCGTATCCTCGGATCAAGCCGCCCTATTTCCCGGCGGCGCTCGGGCTCTACATGTGCCCGACCATCGTCAACAACGTGGAGTCGCTTTGCCACGTGAAGCACATCATCCGCATGGGCGGCGATGAGTATGCGAAGCTCGGAGTTGCCAGGAACACCGGCACACGGATTCTCTGCGTCTCGGGCGATGTGAAAAATCCCGGCTATTTCGAAGTCGAGGTCGGCAAGGTCACGATGCGCGAGTTGCTCTACGACATGTGCGGCGGACCGAAGGACGGGCGCGAATTCAAGGCGGTCATTCCGGGTGGTTCGTCCTCGAAAATTTTGAAATGCAACGAGGTTTTCAAGCTGAAAAACCCGGACGGCACCACCAAGGATCTCGATTTCTGGGACATCCAGATGGACTTCGACACGCTCGCCGCCTGCGGTTCGATGGCCGGCTCCGGCGGCGTGATCGTGCTCGATGATACCCGCAAGATGTCGTGGGTGCTCAACAACCTGAACGCCTTCTACGCCCACGAATCCTGCGGCCAATGCACGCCGTGCCGCGAAGGCTCGATGTGGATGAAAAAAATCTCCGACCGCCTCGTCGATGGCACCGCCAGCCCGTCCGATATCGACACGCTCGAAAGCGTGGCCTATCAGATCGACGGCCGCACGATCTGCGCCTTCGGGGAAGCGTCGTCGTGGCCGGTGGAAGCGATCATCGGGAAA
>JAYSYA010000248.1:0-1032 GCA_043716765.1 Akkermansiaceae bacterium | reverse complement strand
GAGCATCGCGGTCATCTCCTCCGAGGAAAACACCGCCTCCTCGCCGTTGCCCTGGATTTCCACGAACTCCAGCGTCTCGGTCATCACCACGTTGAAATCGACCGAAGCCGCCTTGTCCTCCGGGTAATTCAGATCGAGCACCGGCACGCCCTGATAGACTCCGGCGGACACCGCGGCGACGAGTTTCTTGATCGGGAAATCTCTCAGCTTGCCTTGTGCCATCAGCTTGTTGAGTGCGATCGCCATCGCCACGCAGCCGCCGGTGATCGAAGCGGTGCGGGTGCCGCCGTCGGCTTGCAAGACGTCGCAATCGATCCAGATCGTACGCTGACCGACTTTTTTCAAATCCACGCACGCCCGCAGCGCACGGCCGATGAGGCGCTGGATTTCCGACGAGCGGCCGTCGATTTTGCCGCGGGAAATGTCGCGCGATTTCCGCTCCAGGGTCGAGTAGGGCAGCATCGAATATTCCGCAGTGAGCCAGCCGCCTTCCACCCGCTGCGCGCGCATCCAGCGCGGCACGTCCTCCTCGATGCTCGCCGAGCAAATCACGCGGGTGTCGCCGAAGGACACGAGCACCGAGCCGCTGGCGTAAGGCGCCACGTTCGGGATAAAGGAAATCGGGCGGAGTTGGTCATTCTGGCGGCCGTCGGGACGAGTCATGCGCGGAGTGAAATCCACGGCCACAGTTGTCGCAAGCGTGAAGCTCAAGGCGGCGATGCGCGCGCCCCGGCTTTGCGGAAACTTATTGCGCGCGGAGATCCTGGATTTTCCGGTCGGTCTCGGCGGCTTCGTTGGGGAGATTGGCTTGCTCGTAAGAAGTTTTAAGACCGAGGAGCGCGTTCATGTCGTTAGGAAAAGTGGTGAGCGCGCGTTGATAGGCTTCGATGGCATCCTTGGGTTGGTTGACGGCGAGGTGATATTCGCCGAGGCGGATGGCCATCGGGGTGAGGATCATGGGCGGAAACATCATGGGCGCGGGTAGTTGGCGGTCGGCGGCCGAGGCGAACCAGTTATAGGCGGTGCCGATGC
>JAYSYA010000247.1:0-3172 GCA_043716765.1 Akkermansiaceae bacterium | reverse complement strand
GCACGCTTTCCGGTTGCGGATTGAAACTGGAAATGACCTCTAGCAGGCGAAGGCGGTCGGTGATGGTCTCGCTGATGCCGAGGATGCCGCCGCAGCAGACGGACATGCCGGCGTCCTGAACGTTGCGGATGGTGCGCAGGCGGTCCTCGTAGGTGTGCGAGGTGACGATGTTCGGATAGTGCTCGGGCGAGGTGTCGAGGTTGTGATTGTAGGCGGTGACGCCGGCTTCCTTGAGCGTGACGGCTTCCTCGGGGCCGAGCTCACCGAGGGTGACGCAGACTTCCATGCCGAGCGAGGAGACGTCCTTGATGATGTCGACGACTTGGTTGAAGCGCTCGGTGCCGCCGCGCACGCCGCGCCAGGCGGCACCCATGCAGAAGCGGGTGGAGCCGTTTTCACGGGCGGCGCGGGCGCTTTCCATGACGGTTTCCTTGGAGAGGAGCCGCTCGTTTTTCAACTCCGTGTCGTAGCGGGCGGACTGGGTGCAATACGCGCAATCCTCGGAACAACCGCCGGTCTTGATGGAGAGCAGCGTGCAAAGCTGGATTCTCCCGTCCGGGAAATTTTTCTCATGCACCTCGTGCGAGCGCTTGAGGAGATCGAAAAACGGCAGGGCGTGGAGTTGTTGGAGTTCTGCGAGAGTCATGAGCTTAGAGGAAGTAGCCACGAGTTACGTGGGAAGAATGGCGGTGGAAAGGAGATAGCAAAAAGTGAGAAGCGAATGACCGGAGCGGCGGATGGCTGGCCGATCAGCGTTTCACCTCGCCCAACTGCCTTTGACGACAGGCAGGCGACCGGTGCTGAGGACGGTGTAGTCGGTGGGGCCTTTCGCGCCTTCGAGCGGCACGCCGGTGGCGCTTTTCCAGACGGCGCTCATGCTCTCGCCAGTATGACAGCCCCAGCTTTTGCAGTAGGCGCGGCGATCAAAGACGGACGCCTTGAGGCGCGGGAGATCCCGTTCATGAAGCCAAGCGGTGGAGACGGCCATGATGTCATTGCCGTAGTCGAACATGAAGGCGTAGCGGTTCGAGTGGCCGAAGAAGTCGAAGGTCTGGATCGAACCGCGGGGGCGCGAGTTGAGGGCTTGGATGAAATTCCCCGAGCCGTTGAACCAGATCAAGGTGACCCGGCGCTTGGCCGCCTGCTCGGCGATCCATGAGGTGTACGGCTTGCCGTCCTCGCGGCCGCGGGTCTGGTAGCCCGGTTGATAGACCATCCACACGATCGGCGCGGCAGAGCCATAGGCCTTGCGGATTTCCGCCATCCGGAGGGTCGAGGCGCGGACGAAATTCGCCCACCAGCGGTCGTGCTGGTCTTTTTGGACGCGCAGGTTCTCCCATTGCCGCAAGGCTGGTCCGCCGGTGACGATGACGTGATCCGCGTGGCTCCATGCGCTGAGCAGGAGCAGGACCAGGGAAATCAGCCGCACACGATAAATCATGAACGGGAAATAAAAGGTTCGCGGCAGCGTGGGAAGCGGCAATCTCACCCGAGAGCGGATTTTCTTCAGGCAAATGATCGAAAGGGCGGGGCGGATGCCGGAGCGGATTGTCATGCCGCGACTTGTTGAACTAAGCCGCTGCGCGGCAGCGGTGTCGGGAGAGAGTCCTACGTGATTGCGGAGGCTCGGCATGATGGATGGTTGCGAGGTTTGGCATCACGGTTGTCCTGCGATGAAAAACAGCAACACCAACCCCGACAACAACCCGAATCAAACCCCGGACAGCCGCGCCCGCCAAGCCAAAAGTCCTGACGCAAAAACCACCGCCGCCGGCTATCAGAAGCTGCCGCACAAGTACCGCCCAAAGGCCGGCTGCGACCAGCGCGATCAGGCTCATGCTACGGGTGACGTTGCCGACAAGGCGGCTAGTGGCGGTTGCTGTGGCTCGTCTCATAAGATCGCTTTCTGGTTTGATGGGGCGGCAAGGTTTTTAGTTGGTGTATCAGGGTGAAGTGCTAGGTGGCTGAGGTTGTGCGGATGTCGCCAAAAACTGAGAGCGGTTCGTGATGCTGTAAACTAGGAATCCGATCCCGATGACAGTCCCAACTGGAAATGCCAGGAGACTAATCACACCGTAAATAACCAAGAACCAAAAAAACCATTCAGCACGATAGCGGCAACCTAGAAGTGAAACGAAAATGAGCACTGCTCCTATGAGGCCGACGACAATGCCAATGACCGTCGCAATCAACACCGCCCCAATGGAATTACTGAGTTGTGCGGGGTCTCCAATGCCAGAAGACCCCAAGCTCTCGAAAGCCTGTCTCATTCCTATCACGGTCCCGACCAATCCAATTAGAGGTCCCGCTTGCATACATGCGCCAATTATGGCGAAATACTTTCCAGTAGGAGTCGAGTTCATTCGTTATGGTGGCTTAATTTTTGAAGCGAACGTCAAAACGATGGCAACCCCACTAGCGGGAGCCAACGTTGAACGCGGGGTTGAGGTTGTAGTTACGTGGAAACATCGAGAACAAAGGGGCTAGTGGGAGTTGCCATCCACGGCTTGTTCGCCTCTTAGATTTTGGTCCGTCTGTGGCTCCTTTTTCGATATTACCGCGCCCAGTATTCTGGTTGTCCAGTCTCTATTCTTGTGAACTACGAATCTCTCTTGTGTGCCCGATACGAGGCGCACCAAGAGACCATTGGGAACCAAGCCGAGTGTCTTGGTCGCCTCGGCGTCCGCAATCTCTGATAGCGGCATCCGGCACTCGTGATTCTGGATATTGAACCTGTGAGACCGGAAGAAGAGTTGCCCTGTGGTAAGCCAAAGGTATCCTCCAACTCCTTCGGCACCCTTGAAGTGATTCGCTGGTCCCTCAAATAGAATCGCCTCGCCATCAAGATCGGGCCGATCAGCCGAAAATCGCTTAATCTGGCGCGCCGCAAACCAACACATGAGTGTAGCGAAGAGCACCCCTGCAATGAGACCTCCCCCGATACCGATCAGCCAGTTATTGTTCTGCAACGAAAAAAGGACGCCCATCGGCAGCCCGAAGAAAAATGCTGAGTATATCCAGGTCTTCGCACTTGATGTGGACGTTGAGGTATTGGGCTCCATCAGAGTTTTCTTGGCGATTAAGGTAGGAACGTCAGTTGCCTGACGCCCCCCTCGCAGATCCCGGCGTGCGGAATTACCGCACCGGGCTCCTCAGGAATGCGCGCAAGTGG
>JAYSYA010000246.1:0-29294 GCA_043716765.1 Akkermansiaceae bacterium | reverse complement strand
GAAGATGCCATCTGCAGACCCAACGCCATGTTGCTTTACAATCCCATCGTGGACATGACCGAAGGCGATTGGATTCGCTATGCCGTGGGCGGCGAGGCTCTCGCCAACAAAAAGTTGCCTCGCCCAACAGCTCCTGAAGATGTGGCACTCGCCCGTTCGTTATCACCGCTATTCCATGTTAGGGCCGGACAGGTTCCATCCATCATTCTTCATGGCCGTGCCGACAGCGTGGTGTCTGTAAGCCAGGCGGAACGTTTTGCAACCGCTTCGCGAGCGATCGGCAGCCGCTGCGACTTGGTCATCTATGAGGATAACATCGGCCACGCTTTCGTGATTGCCAAATACAGGGCACCCGAGCCGGTTGTGGTGGAGGCCATCCGCGCGGGGGACCGCTTCCTCGTCTCACTCGGCTGGCTGAAAGGGGATCCTACTCTGACGGTTTCCAGTCCGCCCGCCTGGCCTTCTCGGACTCCCTAATCTCATCCTCCTGAGGCAGTGACACCATGAAAGTTCGCTCATCAATTTCATGCAAAATATCAGTGTGAAACTATTAATCAGCGCCCTCTATCTAGTAGCGGCTCTCCCTTCTAAGGCGACCGGTCCGTCGCCGGTAAACCAGGTTTTCCAATGGTCCGTTAGTGGCGAGAGCGCGCCGTGGCCGGATGGCACCAAGGCGCGCGGCACGCTTTACCTATGGGTGCCTGAGTCATGCCGCAAGGTGAGGGGAGTGCTCGTCCTTGCCACCAATGTGCCCGAACACCGGCTCGTCGGAGATTCCGAAATCAGGCGTGTCTGCGTAGAAAATGATCTCGCCTTGGTCTGGGGCGTGCCGACGTTTTGGCGCTTCGGCAAGGCTGCCGCACAACCCGGTGGCGAAGCGATCGACGTGAAGAAGCTGCCCGGTAGCGACACGCTCCAAGTCGCTTTTCTTAAAACCATGTTAGATCGAATCGCGGAGAATTCCGGCTATCGGGAAATTGCCACCGCGCCGTTGCTGCCCATTGGAGAATCCGGTCACCTGTTGATGGTCTGTGGCATCGTCGATCAAATGCCCGAGCGCTGCATCGCCGCCATCTGCGTGAAAGATCCGCGCCAGCCCGAGAACAAAACCGTGCCCATGCTTTGGGCCGTCGGAACCGGGTATGAATGGGGGCAAACCGCACGGGACCCGCGTGAAAATTGGAAAGCCCCGACTTCCCTTTATCAAGGCTGGGTGAGCGACCGCATGAAGGCGGATTGGCCTCTCAGCATCGTCGTCGAGCCTGGCAGCGGGCATTTTTACTGCACGCCGGAGATGACGAAATACATCGCTCACTATATCAACGCCGCCTGCCGCGCCCGCCTCTCCGACGATGGTGGACCGGCGCTCAAGCCCGTGTCACTTGAGCGTGGCATCCTTGCGGATCTGCCGCTGCCCGGCCATGAAAACGCAGCGCTGTCATCTTATTCCGAAACCGCTTCAGCGGACCGCGCGCGGCCATGGTATTTTGATGAAGCCTCCGCCCGCGCCGCACAGGCAATTGCCGCGAAGGATTGGAACGCGCAAACGGCCATGCCTTGGCTTACCGCCGTTACCAACTGTGTGGTCGAGCCGTTTGCGCTCAATTCCGTAACACGCTTGAACGTCACCACGGATTCGGATTTTGAAGTGAAGCCGATCTTGCTGGATAAAATTCCCGCCCCGTTCGTCGGTGCCGGCGCGACCCTTGCCACGCCAGCCGTTGCCCCATCCGCCGAGTGGATTTGCGGACCTTTCGCCCCTCTGGGGAAGGGACGCTTCCGGGTCGCCCTGGACCGGACCTGGAAGGCCGGCGCCGCCAGCTACATGGCCATGCTCCAGGACGCGGCCCCGGGTGTGCGTTTCGGCGTGCAGCCCGTCGCCGTCCAGCTTGTTGAAAACCGCGAGGGCGCGGTCCAAACAATCCGCTTCGATCCGATCCCGGACGTCAAGGCGGGGACCAAATCTCTCGCCCTTCGCGCGGAATCCGATGCCGGTCTGCCGGTGCAATTTTTCGTCGTCGCCGGCCCGGCCATTGTCAGCGGCGATCAACTCGAATTTACCGGGATCCCTCCAAGCGCGAAGTTCCCGCTCGAAGTGACCGTCGCCGCTTGGCAATGGGGCCGAAATACCGGATCGAAAGTCAAAACCGCGGGGATCGTGAGGCAGACATTGCGGCTCGTCCGCTGAAAGAAGAGCTTTGGCCCGCTCATGGTCGATGCTGATTTGCGGCATCGCTGGCGCAAATCGTCGGCAGTGTTCGACGCGTGGCAGCACGTCGCTTGGGACTATGAAGGCAGGACCATCCGGCTCCATCTGGGCGGCAGGGAAGTGGCTTCGGGTGCCGCGTCCGCGTCGCCGCTGTTGCCGAAAAACTCCACCGTTGCTTCCGGATTTTCCGGTGTCCTTAATGAGCTTGTGATCTGTCGCCGCGCTTAAGCTTCTTATAATCAATGTCCATCTGCGTTCATCTGCGGTTCATTTCTTTTTCTAGGATGAGCGTTTGACTTGATCGTGAAAAGCGTCCAGATCTTCTCCCGTCGGGAGGTTGACGTAAAACCATCCGCCCGCGCCGCATTTTCACCCCTTTCTTGGGGGGTATTTTGACACCATACACCTCGTATCGCCCGCGTATCACTTACTTGCCAGCTCATACAATTTATCCCTCCTTGAGGGTCATTCAATTCGCAACCCAAAAAAAATCCCCACACTTATGAAAATCCGCTCCAATCCGTTTCTCCGCCAAGCAACAATCTCCGTAATCACTTTGGCCTCCTCGGCTTTTTCCGCCTTTGCGGCCAGCGCCACTTGGAATAGCCCGACGAACGGGAATTGGATCAACGTCAATAACTGGAGCCCGGCCGCCGCCCCCGGGGCCATCACGGGCACCACCAACGCCGATATCGCGACTTTTGACAATCTCGGGTATCAGATCATCACGCTGCCCACCGCCGAAAACGTCGGTGGCATCACCTTTGCCACCACCGGCATTTTGGCCAATCCGTTTTTCCTCACTGGCGGCACCCTACTGCCTTCCGCGAATGCAGTGATCCAGACCGACAGCACTTACCTTGGCATCGCCGACATCAACACCCCGATCACCGCGCAAGGAAATCTCACCCTCACCGCCAACGGCGCGGCTGGTTCCGGCCTGTTTATTGGCAATGCCTTTACGACGGCGGCCAGTCTCGGCAGTGTGACCTTGGCCCTGAACGGCTCCAACAGCGGTTTCAACGGCGTCTTCGGCAATCTCATCACGGGCGTCATCAGCCAGAACGTCACAGGTTCCACGCTCAAGGTTTCGAAGAGCGGCACAGGCACGTGGACGCTGAGTGGCGCGAATATCTACACCGGTGGCACCGATCTCAATGGCGGCATGATTGTGACCAATAACGCCACGGCGCTCGGTGCCTCCGGCGCGATCGCGGTGCTGGGCAGCACCACGGTGCGCACTCTGGCCGGCCTGACCGATCCTTCGGCGCGGATCAGCATCAGTGATGGTGCGACTTTGACATTGAATACCTCCAACGTGAATCAGACATGGGCTGGCGTACTGGCCAA
Organism: Akkermansiaceae bacterium; assembly: GCA_043716765.1. GTDB lineage: Bacteria > Verrucomicrobiota > Verrucomicrobiia > Verrucomicrobiales > Akkermansiaceae > Luteolibacter. Next base: position 25,735 of record JAYSYA010000246.1, on the reverse strand, counting down.
CTCTGGCGCTTCGAACACCGCCGGGCTGACCAAGACCGGCCTTGGCTCTCTCACGATCACCCCTGCGCCCGCTGCCGTGCAGACGTGGAAGGGGGCGACGACGGTCAACATGGGCACCCTCACGCTCAGTGGAGCTTCCCAGACCGCCAATTTCACCAATCTCATCAACTCCAGTTCCGCGCTGGTTCTCGGTGGCGGAAATATCAACTTCACGGGCAAGATCGGTTTCACCAACAGCCAGACCTTCAATGGCACCACGCTCAATGCGGGCGTCTCCGGCTTTATTCCGGCCGCTTCTACGGGCACGAACACGTTCGATTTCGGCACGATTACGCGCAACTCCGGGGCACTCCTTGATATCACGACGGCGGCCGGCTACACGTTCAATGCAGGCGCGACGGCGAATGACGCAGGCGGCCTGGTGCGGGGTGTTTTGATTAACGGCGACTTCGCGACGTCCACGGCCGGCACGCTGGGGGCGGTGGCCTACACGACGGAGAACGCGGCGAATCTTTGGGCAAGTGGAACCACGAACTACATCAACACCACAGCCGTGACCGGCACCGCCAACGGAACGATTAACTGCCTCAAGCTCAACTTCGCGGGCGACAACAGTTTCGCCATCACCGGAGCCCTGTCAGTCAATGATGGTCTTCTGTTCGGCTCGACGATTGGGGCTAACGCTTCAACCATCAGCGGTGGCGCTTTGACCGGACCCTCCGGCGGCGGTGCCCTGATCGTAGTCAATAATAACGCCTCGAACGCAACGGGTCGCAATACGATCAGTTCCGTCATCAAGGATTACGCAACGAGCGACTTCGCAGGGGCAGGAACCAACGGAACGACAAACTTGATTCTTTATAGCCGGGCTACAAATGGTGCCCTGGTTCTTTCTGGAGCCAACACCTATACCGGTACCACCTACATCGGCGGCGGTGCTAATGCAGCGACGGGCAATATGCTTACGATTGTCGGCGTCGCGAGCGGTGCCAGCATCGGCAGCACCGGTATGACGGTTTTTGTCAACGGCGGCACGGGTGGTTCCAGCAACGTCCTCCAAGTGGGCAATAGCGATACCTTCGGCGACGTGAAGGGCACCATCCAGCTCGACAACGGCAAGCTCTCCCTGAAGCGCACGGACACCTTTGCGTTGTCCGCCGCCGTGGCCGGGACGGCCGGTGGTGGTTTCATCTCCCAAGACAGCACGGGCACCGCGACCGTCACCTTGGCGTCCGGCACAAACCTGTTCCAAAACCTCAGCTCCACGGCGGCCGGCACGCTCAACCTGGGCGGCACGGGCACCTACTACTTCAACAGCGCTGCTACCGGGTTTAATGCCGGTTCAACGACAAATTTCAACAGTGGTGTTTACTATTTTACCAGCACCGGCAATACGGCTAATACAATCGGCAACTGGGCAATCAACGGGGCGACGGTCACGCTAGGCGGCGGTCGTTTTTCTGGCAATGCAGGCGGTTCGCTCACGCTCAACTCGGGAACCTTCCGCGTCATGGGTAACCCCTTGAACAATGAAAACGGGCCTGGACCGGCCTTCACCTTCAATATTGCTGGCGGTAATTTTATTACCACGCCCAACTCTAACTCGGGAGGGACTTACTCTTGGGGTCTTGGAGCTGGGACGGCGGGTAGCACGAGTGCCGCAACCGCCAATCAGACGGGTGGCGCGGTGACGGTCGGGTCGCCTGAAAATAGCAACGTTAGCAACAGTTTCAACGCACTGCAGATCGGTCCTGGGGCTCCTTCGTCGCACGCCTCGACCTATAACTTGAGCGGGGGCACGCTGCGGCTTTACGGCGGTGTCCAAGGCGGTTTTGCGGCGGGCGTCAGCGGCTCCAATAACTTCAACTGGACCGGCGGCACTCTGACGACGGGTTCGTATAATGCCACCAACCTGACCAGCAACGACGGTATCAGCGCGGCGGCAACGGGTACCCTGTTCCAAGGCGGCAGCACCTCCATCCTGGCTCCGGGTGAAAGTTTCAATGGATATAACTTCGGAGGCAAGACCACCATTACCGGAAACTACAAGATCGACGGCGGTTCGGTCTCCCTCGGCATCGGCGGCACCACGGCGGCTGGCACGTTCCACGACACCACCGCGAAATTCGACAACCTGACCGCCACCGGGACTGTCGAACTTGGAGGGACTTTGAACATATTCCTCCGCAACGGCTTCACACCTGCCAACCTCAATACCTTTACCATCGTTACTGGCACCGGTGGCGTCAGTGGGACCTTTACGAACCTAAGCGGTGGGAAGGTGACCCTCACTGGCGGTGCGACCTTCGACGTCACCACGGTCGGGGGGAACACGGTGGTCCTCAGCAACTACACGGCAGCGCCCTCCAACACCTACGCATCCTGGATAGCCGGATTCAGCGTCGGCGGTCAAACCCTGCCGAACGATGATTTCGACAACGACAATCTCGACAACGCCGTGGAACACGTGCTCGGCTCGAATCCATCGGTTTACAGCGACGGGCTCACCCAGATTTCCGCCACTGCCAGCTCGGTCAAGTTCCGTCACAACCAGAGCAACACCATCGCCTCCGATGTTACGGCGACCTATCAATGGTCTCCCGATCTCGTCACTTGGGCAGCCAGCGGCGTGAGTATCGCCGGCACCACCGCCACCATCGGCGCTGTCACCATTACGGACGTAGTCGCCCCCGCGAATGATCTGATCGAAGTCACCATCACCGTCACCGGCGGTCCCGCGACAAAGGTCTTTGGTCGTCTCGTCGCTACCAAAGCCCCCTAAGGCAAACCTTGCCCCACTTCCCGGACTCCACTCGGGGGTAATCTTCCAAATTTTTTGATTGCCCCTGAGTGCATCACCGTCCACGACGCAAAACCATCCGCCCGCGACGCAAAATCGCCCCTGTTGACTTCCGGTGCCTTAGGCTTTCGTTACTTTGAATTCAAGAAAATCCTTTCGACAGCCTACCTACCAAACACAAGTAAGAAAAAACCATGAAACCTCGTCTATTCTCATTCGCGTCCACCGCGCTGCTCAAGTCAGCTCCAGCCCTCATCGTCATCGCATTTGCTTCTGGCGTGACTCAGGCAGCCAGTAGATTTTGGGATTTGAACGGCGTCACCGCAGGGCTCGGGGCGGGCTCCGGGACCTGGGATCTGTCCGCGACGAACTGGAATACCGCGACCGCTGGCACGGCCACGACAGTGGCTTTTGCCATCGTGGACGACGCCTTCTTTCAAACCGCTGGCGCAAACAACCCGGTCACCCTTGGTGTCGATCTCACCGCCAACTCGATCACGCAGACCACGGGCGGCACGGCGACGACGATCAATTCCGGCGGCGGAACACAGATCACTTTAACGACAGGCAACATTACGAACAGCGGAAACCAGCCTTTTGTCATCAACCCGAACATCGTTCTCGGCGCCAACGGCACGATCAACGCCAGCAACGCCATCACCCTGGCCGGTGTCGTCAGCGGCAGTGGTTTCGGCTTCACCAAAACGGGCGGTAACACCCTGACCCTCGCCGGCGCGAACACCTACACCGGCGCGACGACGATTGGCACGGCCGGCTCGGCCGGCAGCGCCGGCACGCTCACGGTCAGCGGCGCAGCGGGCTCTATCGCGACTTCCTCTGGCATCACGATCAACGGCAGCGGCAGCAGGCTTTTGTTGGATAATACGGCGGGGAATGTGGATCGTATCATTAACACGGGCGCAGTGAACCTGAGCGTCGGCGGCGAACTCAGCCTGACCGGCAATGCGACGACCGCCACCTCGGAAACCTTCGGCTCGCTCGCCGTTGGATCCGGCAACCAGATCGTCACCATCGCGTCGGCGGCAGGCTTGGTGACCACGTTGAACGCAGGCGCCGTCTCGAATGCATTCACCCGCACGGGCAACGGCACGGCGCTGATCCGCGGCACGAGTCTGGATCAGAGCGCGGCCACCAATGTCAGCCAGTTCACCCTGGGCGATGGGGGTGCTTCGCTCACGTTCGTGGGCACGAACACGCTGAACAACGGCACTGTCAGTGATGCCACGCAGGCGGTGAAGATCGTGCCTTACCTCTTCGGCGACACGGCGGTGGGGGGGAACGGCAAGAACTTTGTCACCTACGATACCACGCTGGGGTTGCGGGTGCTCAATGCAACGGAGGGCACGACACTGGCCGACGTTTCTACGACGGAGGCGAGCCCAGTGAACGCGGTGGCCTTCAGCGGCATCGTGACGAACCCGGGGCTGACAGTTAACTCGTTGCTCTTCAACGCTGCCTCACAAACTCTGGACGGCAGTGGTGCGCTCACGATCAATAGCGGCGCGGTCGCCGCCGTCGCGAACAACGCATTCATCGACATCGGGTTTAGTTCACTGGTCTTGGGTAACGGCGAGGGCGTAATCACGGCCACCACCGGCAATACGCTCACCATCAGCACGCCGATCAGTGTCACCGCCAGCGGCGGGCTGACGAAGGCGGGCGGTGGAACTCTAAGATTGGGTGCGGCGTCCCACTCCTACACCGGCACGACGACGATCAACCAGGGCACGCTGTCTTACATCAACGCCGCGAATGAGAGCTTTGGCGCACTCAACGGCGTTGGCACGGTCCAGAATGCAGCAGGTGCAGGCACCCTCGCCTTCACTCAGGCCGCCAGCACGACTTACAACATCGGGACGATCACCAACAGCACCACGTCCGGTGCCACGGGAGCCTTCACCTTGAACGCGGGCGCGAGCTCCGGCACGACCAGCACGACCATCGCCACCATCAATGGCACCAGCACCTCGGTCGTCAACCTGGGAGGCAACAGCACGGGCATCACCAATATCACGAATGTCCTGAACACCGCCGGGCAAACGGTCAACTTCAATGCGGGAACCGTGAACCTCAATGGCACCGGCGCGTTCGGTTCCACGATGGTGGTCAACGGAGCGACTGTGAACACCGCGAGCGCCACGGCCAATAATATTAACTTCCAAAACGTGGTTAATTTGCAGGTGCTCAGCGGGACCCTGAATGTCCGGCAACTCAACGGCCTTCGGATTGGCAACCAGTTTGGGGCTCAGCTACCCAACGGTGCCTCCAACGCGACGGCACTCCAGTCCGGTGGAATCATAAACTTCACGAACAGCGCGAGCTTTAGCTTGGGAAACAATGCCACCACTGGACCATTCACGGCTACGTTTGCCCTGTCTGGAGGCCTCTTCGATTCGAGCACGAGCACCGGCACGATTTTGATTGGCGCTGGAGCCACCGGCGGCGGTATCTCTTCGTTCAACTTCAGCGGTGGCACCCTGCTTTGGAGGGGGACCATCTCTGGCTCCCAGGGCGCTGGTGCCCAGCAGTCCTTTGTTTGGACCGGTGGCACGCTGGCGGTTGGCACCTACACCGCCACCAACCTGACCTCGACACAGGGCACGGCCGTAGTTATTGGCACGACGAACACGCTCACCAACGCGGGCGGCATCCTCGCTCCCGGTGGTGTCGGCACGGGCGGCATAACATTGATCACCGGCAATTACAACGTGACCCCTTTGACTGCCGCCTCCTACGCGGTCGATATCGGCAGCGCGACGGCGGCAGCCGCCTTCCAGAGCGGAGCGGCATTTTACGACACCACCACCGTGAGCGGAACCGTGGTGCTCGGCGGCACGCTGAATGTTTCTCTCATCAACGGCTTCACACCTGCTGCCCAATCATTTACCATCCTGACGGGTACCTCGTTCACAGGCAGCTTCAGCAACGTAAGCGGTGGCAAGGTGTCTCTAGCTGGCGGTGCGACCTTCGATGTCACGGTCGTCGGGGGGAATACGGTGGTCCTCAACAACTACACGGCAGCGGCCTCCAACACCTACGCATCCTGGATAGGCGGCTTCGGCGTCGGCGGTCAAACCGGGGCGAACCAAGATTTCGACAACGACAACCTCAGCAACTCTGTGGAAAACGTGCTCGGCTCGAATCCATCCGTTTACAGCGCCGGACTCACCCAGATTTCCGCCACTGCCAGCTCGGTCAAGTTCCGCCATAACCAGAGCAACACCATCGCCACCGATGTCACGGGGAGCTATCAATGGTCGCCCGATCTCGTCAACTGGGCCGCCAGCGGCGTGAGTATCGGCGCCACCACCGCCACCATCGGCCATGTCACCATTACGGACGTAAACGCCCCCGCCAATGATCTGATCGAAGTCACCGTCACCGTCACCACCGGTCCCGCGACAAAGCTCTTTGGTCGTCTCGTTGCTACCAAAGCCCCTTAAGCCAAACCTTGCCCGGACTCCACTCGGGGGTAATCCTCCAAATTTTTTGATTGCCCCTGAGTGCATCACCGTCCACGCCGTAAAATCACCCGCCCGCGCCGTATTTTCACCCCTTTCCCTTGGTGGGTATTTCGACAAAATCCACCTCGTATCGACCGATTACAACTCATCTCCACGCCTCCTCTCTACGCCTCCATATCAACCTACAAATCCCATCATGAAACCCCGCAAAAATCCATTCCTCCGCTCTAACGCTCTCATCCTCGCCGGCTCCATCGCCATGCTCTTCGGGGGCCATTCCGCGCAGGCGGCGAATGGCACTTGGTTGAACACCGGACTCAGCAACGGCAACTGGAGCACAGCTCTCAACTGGGTGGGTGGAACGGTTCCGGGTTCGACCGTGGCAATTACGGGCACCAATGCCGACACCAGCGTGGCTACCTTCAACACGGCACTGGGTACTTTCGGCACCTCGGGCAGCCCCATCCTGATTGACTCCACGAGCTTGAACATCGCAGGCATCACCTTCGATACCGCCAGTGTTGGCTCTTATTTCATCGGCACTACGGGTGGCAATTCGCTCTTTTTGAGCAGCGGCGGCACCATTCAAATGACGGCTACAGCAATCACGGCCACTCAAACGGTCAATGCTCCGCTGGTCATTCAAGGGGTAAGTGGCACCTACACTTTCCAAAACAACAGCACCTCTACGGGGACTCTTGTCATTGGCGGTCAGGTCAGCGGCGGCCATGCGAGTGCGCAGACCTTGAACCTAGCCGGCACGCAAACCGGGAACAACACGGTCTCCGGCAATATCGTCAATGGCACCGCTACCTCTCTGGCCATCAATAAATCCGGCGCCGGCACCTGGATCCTCGGCGGCACGAACAGCTACAGCGGGACCACCACCATCAGCGGGGGCACCTTGAGCCTCACGGGCAGCAATAGCGGCAACGGAGCCATCATCCTCAGCACCGGCACTTTATCCTTCAACAGCGCCGCCGCCCTCGGCACCGGGGCCATCTCTGCTACAACGTCCAACAACACCCTCACCACGGCAGGCGCCTCGGCGATCACCCTGGCCAGCACCAACACCCTTACCCTTACCAACCCCGCGGTCTTCACCATCAATGGCACCCAAGCCCTGACCTTCGCGGGCGGTTTTACACAAACCTCAGGGGGATCTCCTATCCTCACGGTGAGCAACACTGGCGGCACCACCTTCAATGGCGGCTTCGCCCTCAACACCGGTGCTGGCGGTTTAATCATCAACGGCACGGCTAATACAACCATCGGCGGCGTGGTTTCGGGGGTGAGCAAGGGCCTGACCTATAGCGGCTCGGGCACCTTGACTCTTTCCAATGTGGGGAACACTCACACCGGCACCACGACGATCAATTCGGGCACCGTGACGGTTTCGGGAAATGCCTCCTCCGCGCCCACGGTCAACGGCGGCACCTATAACCTCACCGGCACGCAATCGGGCAACAATAATATCATCGTCAATGCCACCAATGCGACCAGCGGCAGCTTCGGAACCTTTTCTCAAAGTGCGACCGGTGTGGTCAGCGGCACTGGGACCCTCACGATCAACGGCTCCCAGGTCTTTGGCGCCACGGCGGGTTCGGCGACCCTTCTGGGCAACAACACCTACACGGGCACGAACACGCTGGGTTCCGCGCAATCCAACAACACGGCCAGCCCCTACAACATCGCCTCGCTGGTCGCACCCACGCTCACGCTCAGTGGCGCGAACAATGGGCAAGCAAGCTTCAGCGTCAACCTGGGGGCCACCCTCAAGCTGGACTTCGGTGCGGGCGGCACGGCCATAAACGACATTCTCAACACGACGGCTAACACCACCGGCGTGACTCTCACCGGGGGCACGTTGAACATTACCGGCAAGAGCGCCACAACCAACAGCCAGCGCATCGGCGGGACGCTGACCTTCGGTTCCAATACCAGCAATGCCGTAAGTCTCAACGCGGTTGGAGGCGGCACGTTGAACGTGGCTTTCGGCGGCGTCACCCGGAACGCCGGCAGTGTGGTGGACTTTGCGTTGCCAAGCTTGGGCTTGGTGACCACGACCACCACAGGAAACATAGGCACCAACAAGGTGCTGGCGGCATCGGGAACCGTTGCCTACGCCACGGTTGGCGGCACAACCTGGGCAACGAACAGCGGAGCCGCCACCAGTGTTATCGGGAGCCTCGCTTCCGGCAGCTATCAAACCGGTGCCAACAGCTTTACTTCTGCCACCGGTGATACTGACATAACCACAAGCGTAAACACCGGAACGCTCTTCACCACGAATACCCTGCGATTCAACACCGACGGGCTGACTTTGACCAACACTGGCGCGAGCGTGGTCACTTCGGGCGGCATCCTCATTACGCCGAATGTCGCGACCACGGGCGTGACCATCACCGGCGGCACTTCCATTAAGAGCGGCGCCGGCAATGAAATGGTCATCATCAACAACGGCAGGCTCACCTTCAATACGCCGATTGTGAATGCGAGCGGTGCGATCACGGTGGGCTCCTCGCGCGGCTTCAGTGGCGTTTCGACGTTCAGCGGTGCCAACACGTTTAACGCCCTCAATGTCAACAGCGGCTCCGCCACCTTCAGCGGGAACAACACCATCAGCGGTGCGGTCACCGTCGGCTACGGCGCGACGCTGACGCTCTCCGGCAGCAACACGGTGACTGGCACAGGCTTCACCTGGGGTGCCAACGGCGGCGGCACGTTGGTTCTGGCCGGGGCAGGTGCTTTGGGCACCGGTATCCTGAACACCTCGGGCAGCGGGCAGACCAACATGGTCAAGTTTGCCTCGGACGTGCAGGTATCCGGCGGCGCTTCTCCGACGGCCTCCATCAACTGGACGGGCGGCAATGGAGCATTTATCCAAAACTACGTCATGGACCGGGCCACGGCGGCGGCGGGGGCGGTGGATGTAGCTTTCAGCTCGGCCTTACTCAATCAGGCAGGGACGTGGAATCTCTTGCAGGGCTCGAACTATACGGGGTCAGCGTTACCGACCCTCACCGTGAACGGAGCGACGACCTATGGCGCTGGCAATAACGTCACTACGTTCAACATCAATGCGTCCGGGGCCAACGTGTCCCTCGGGGCGCTGGCGCCGATCACTTTCGCCAATGCGGTTTCCGGCAACGTCCAAACGATGAACCTGAACGGATCGAGCGCGGGCAACCTCATCAGCGGGGTGATCGCCAACGGGGCCGCCACCAGCAATATCACAACGGCGACCATCACGCAGGCGACGGTTGGCTCCTCGACGGTCGCGGTTTCGAGCGCCACCGGCATCGTGCAGGGATTGACTCTGACCGGCTACACCGGTATCACCAACGGCACGATCGTTACCAACGTGAGCGGCACGACGCTGACGCTCTCCGCCCCCACCACAGCTGCATTGTCCGCTGCTACGGGCACGGTCAACACGGCGAACGTGGCGAACCTGAACAAGACCGGCACCGGCACCTGGACCCTCTCCGGTGCGAATACCTTTACCGGCCAGACCGCAGTTAACGGCGGCACGCTGGTGCTGGATTACGCCACCAACAACAACAGCAAGATCGCGACAAATTTGCTCACCCTCAACGGCGGCACGCTGCAGTTGAAAGGCGGCAGCTTTGCCCAGACGGTGGCGAGCACGACCCTTGGCACCACGGCCGGCCAGGCCGCGATCACGCGAAACACCGGCACGAGCACGATTGCCTTGGGAACGCTCACCTTTAGCAATGGAGCGTTGAACTTCGGCACGACCGGCATCGCCACCACGACCACAGCCAACGTAGCGTCCGGCATCCTGAGTGCGCGTGCTACCGTGGCCGGCACCGATTGGGCGGCAAACAACGGGGCGAATTCCGTGGTTGCCTACACTGCTTACAACACCACTTTGCCTGCTACCGGTTCGACCAGCACGGTGAACTACTCCCTGACGGGGAGCCAGACAGTAACCGCTGGCCAAACTGTCAATACCTTGAAGATCGCCACCAGCGGCGCGGGCCAATCGCTTACGCTGGCCAACAACGTCACCTTCATTATGGCGAACAACGGTCTGTTGTTCACGGGTTCGGATGCATATTCGATCACGACGGCTGGCACCGGCAGAGTAAGCGCATCTGGCGGCACTATCTTTCTCCAGCATTGGGGGACCGGAGTGTTGACTCTGGGTGCCACGGGCTCCGGCTTGGATAAATATGGCACGGGCAAAACCGTCCTGGCATCAAGCAGCCAAAATGCCACCACGGTCTCCATCTATGCCGGCACGCTGCAATACAGCGCGGACGCGCAACTGAGCAACTCAACACAGGGGATCGTCCTCAACGGCTCCTTCGGCAGCGGCGCGGCCTTGGTCGCCAACGTTGCGGGCGGGAACATCACCACCGCGCGCACCATTGCCTTAGGTGTGCAGGGCGGCAACTACATCGATGTCATCGGTGGCAACACGCTGACGCTCTCAAACGTCATCTCCGGCACCCAATCGGCCATAGCCAGCAACATCGTGACCTTCGGCGGTGCTTCCGCTGTGGATGTCACCAACAACGCGGCGACCAGCGGCATCATCGCGCTGACCGCGGCCAACACCTACTCGGGCGGCACGACCTTCGCGGGCGGCACGGTGAACCTGGGCGTGGCGGAAGTCGCCGGCGGCAACGGCCCGCTCGGCATCGGCGGCACGCTCACCTTCACCGGCGGCACGATGCAACATAGCGCGAGCAACCAGTTCGACTACTCCAGCCGCTTCAGCCCGATCGCGAACCAGCAGTTCAGAATCGACACCAACGGGCAAAACGTGACCTACGCCTCTACCTTGGCCGGAGCCAGCAGCGCCCTTACGAAATCCGGAGCCGGCACGCTTACCCTCTCCGGCGCGAATACCTACACCGGCGCGACTACCATTCAGGCAGGCACGCTTTCCGTGGCTAGAGCGCAGTCTCTGGGCCAAGGCAACACGGTGAACCTCGGCGTGGCCTCCACCTCCCCCGGCACCCTGCTTTACACCGGTGGCATCGGCACCTTGGACAAGAACGTCAATGCCGTGGGCAATGGTAACAACACCATTGAAAACAACGGCGGCGGCACCTTGACCCTCTCCGGCACCTTGGCCAAGAACGGCACCACGCTGGTCCTGAGAAACACCAATGCCAATTCCCAGATCATCGTCAGCAACGCCATCACCGGAGCCAATCCCAACTCTGACCTCATCGTCAGCGGCGGCACCACCACCCTGAACGCCGCCAACACCTACGTCGGCCCCACCTCAGTGATCGATGCAGGCACGCTGGTTCTTGGCATCAATAACGCGATTCCTAGCAACTCGGCAGTGACCCTCGGCAATGCTGGAACAGCTGGCACGCTCAACATGGGTTCCTCCACCAATGCCATCGGCAGCCTGTCTTTCGGCGCAGGCGGCGGCACCCTCGCCCTCGCTGCTAACCAGACCGGCACTGCCCAACTTGCAGCCTCCGGCACGGTAGTTCTAGGTTCGAATAGTCTGAACCTTACTGGAATGGCTACCTCAGCGGGTCTCTACAAACTCGTCAGTGGCAGCAGCCTCTCCGGCACCTTCGGCACCGTGACTGGCCTCAACAGCAACTACGTCCTCAGATACGGCACGGTGACTGCCAACCAGCTCGATGCCCAGCGCAAGGCCACCATCGGCGCCATCACTGCCACTCCGGCTGCGGCGGCCATCATCACCGGCGGCAGCACAGCCTTCGGCGTGACCGTCAGCAACACCGCACCGACCGACTCCTCCAACCTCGCTTTCAGCGCAGTGTCTGGATCGAACACCACCGGCTCCATCACCGGGCCAGTCAGCGTGGCTCCAGGTGCCACCAGCGGATCCACCAGCGGTCTCAGCTTTAACGGCACCACCGTAGGTGCAGGCCAGTCGGGTAACTTTACCGTGAATGACACCGGCTCCACCAACAGCGGTCAGGCCGGTTCGGTGAGCGTGGATGTCTATGGCCACGCGAGCGGTTCGGTCGCGAGTAACACACTTGCTCTCGGCAACGTCCGCGTAGGTTATGCTAGCCCGGTCACCAGCAGCAGCGTCAGCGCCACCAACGCCTCAGGATATCGCGTCAATTTAACCGGTAGCACCGCAGCCATTGGCAATATTTCGCTGAACACCCTCACTTCCACCGCCGCCGGTGGCAGCAATAACATCACTGCGACACTCGCCACCGGGCAAGCTGTCGGAGCGATTAGTGAAAACTTCACCTACACCTTCGCAGACAGCTCCGCCCTCAGCGGTGCCAGCAGCAACGTCGGCACCGTATCTCTCACTGTCACTGGCGGAGTTTACAATGTCGCCTCCTCAGCGGCCAGCCAAACGGTAACGCTTAGCACTCGTCCCGGCGTCGGGGTATCCACCAACCTTAGCGTCACCAACACCGGTGCTGCCACGGCCCCCTATCAGGAAAACCTCGGCAGCACGGGGTTCACTGGCACCACATCTGGCTACACCTCCAGCGGCTCCATCACCGGCCTCGCCGGTGGCGCATCCGGCAGCGGCACGCTCTCGGTCGGTGTCTTGGGCAGCACGGTCATGACATCAGGTGGCTACACAGGCGCGACAACCACTCTAGGCCTCCAAACCCAAGAGGTTAACTCCAGTGGCCTTGGAGATGCCGCCATCACCAGCCAAACGGTCGGAATTAACGTGAACGTCTATGACTTTGCAGGCGCGGTATTCTCCCAAACCGGTGGTGATGGTTCATTTAGCGGATCGGGCCTTAGCTACAACCTAGATTTCGGCACGGGCCTGGAGCTAAGCACCAACTACAGCGCGACAATCAATCTCGCCAACGGTCTGTTTAGTCTCTACAAAGACTCCCTCGCCGGAGCTTACGGCACCGTCGGTGGAGCGTTCTCCGAAACCGCGACCAACTTCAGCAGCCTCACCTCTGGCGGATCGGGTACCTTCACCATCAACTTCTTCACCGGCACTGTAGGTTCCTTCACCGATAACCTGACCTTTGACGGAACCAGTCTAAACACGCCGCTGGGTAACTCTTCCCTCTCTCAGATCACCATCGCCCTGAGCGGTGCTGCCATTCCCGAGCCAAACGTCGCGGCCCTGATCGGTGGCTTCGGAGTCCTCGCCCTCCTCCGCCGCCGCCGCAACGCATAAAAGTTTTCCGGAGTTAACGGGTTTTTCTCCGGATTGAAAGGTCGGGCAGTTGGCTGAAAGGCTGGCCGCCCGGCTTTTTGCAAGTGGGGACATTCGAAGTCGCCGGAATCCAGCGACGGCGCGCAGGAGGGTAACCGGGGCTTTCCTCACGGAAAGATGGCTAAAGGTTCCGCCGGTGCTTATTGAAAATTAAGTGCCATTCCCGCTACCGCGACTCGGTACCGATTATCTCGATGTGGTCCTGTGCTGCACGATGTCGAGTTCGTGCCGCTCCAACAGATCTGGGAGAAAACCCTTCCCGCCGTGCTCAAGCTCAAGAAGGAAAAGTCCGCGCCGTCGGGTCTTCCTGCTGTCCGCTGAAGACCTTCCATGCCGTGCTCGACCACGTCCGAAGACGAGATCGATTGCGTGGTTTCATACAGCGGCTACACGCTCCAGAACGCGACGTTCGTGGATGCTCTCCTGCCACGCCTGGCGTCGAAAAACATGGGAGCCATGAATGCAGGTCCGTTTTCCGCGCGTCTTTTTATACTCCCGCGCGTCATGATTTGTGGAAATGCCTTGAAAAAGTGGCTGGAGCGTCTCGCTCCAGACCGTTGTCCAGGCGTCTCGCCAAAAGAGCGTTTCCCTCTAAGCGCGCGGAGGGAGGCGCTGCGGCGAGGCTGTCCTACCTTATTTTATCTTCCACGCACGGGTCCGGATCAAGCTCCAGAAGCAGTGCCAAGGTAGTCCAGGACTTGAGTCCGTCTTCGATTCCCACGGCAGATCGTTCCATGCGGTGCGGAGCTTCTTCCTCTTCCCAGCGCAGCGCCTGAAGAGCTCCGCCCGGTATCCGGCAGAGCTGGATCTGCCGTGGGCGCGAGCAAAGCTTCGCGCACTCCCGGACAGCGGCACAAAACGCCTCAACGAAACCAACGTGATTCCCAATTCTTAGAGGCATTGGACTGAAGTCCTGGACTACGTTTCCGGTCCCGATTTAATCTTCCTGCGTTCTTGACGCCGTGATTTTAGCGACTCAGTTTAGTTGAACTTCAAAAGAAGGAATTTATGGAAATCAACGGCACGGTTTACGACATTTTGCACAACAAGGGCGGTGAGATTTGGACGACGAAGCCGGAGGATTCGGTTTACGACGCGATCCGCCTGATGGGCGAGAAGAACATCGGCGCGCTGGTGGCACTCGAAAACGGCGAGGTCGTCGGCGTGCTTTCGGAGCGCGACTACAGCCGCAAAGTCGTGCTGCAAGGGCGGACCTCGCGGGATACTCGCGTGGGGGAAATCATCAGTCGTCCGGCGATCACGGTTTGCAGCAAGGACGGCATTGAGACGTGCATGGAGTTGATGACCCGCCACCGCATCCGCCATCTTCCCGTGGTCGATGACGAGCACCTTGTCGGCCTCATTTCCATCGGCGATCTCGTCAGTTGGGTGATGCTATCGCAACGGCACACTATCCAGCAGCTGCAATGCTACATTTTGGGGGAGTACCCGGGGTGAGGGAGGGAGAAATCAACGAGAAGAATTTGAACTGCCAAGTTGCCAGGACCCCAAGGGAAGAGCTGGGGTTTCGAGGTTTTCGGAGGAGGGTGAAGCGAAACGCAAAGGGCGGAGAGAGAACGCGGAGGGAACTGCGGCGGGAGATGCGGAGGTTTTTTGTGCAGGCGTGGCGCTCTTTGGTTAGGCTTTCAAAGCCCCGCTTCTGCCAGCCGCTCGTCCATCTCGGTCTTTTGCAGCTCGTTGGTGAACTCGGTGAGGTCGCCGGCGATGACGCCGGTTAGGTTGTGGGTGGTGAAGCCGATGCGGTGGTCGGTGATGCGGCTTTGGGGGAAATTGTAGGTGCGGATTTTTTCTGACCGATCGCCGGAGCCGATGAGCGAGCGGCGGTGGCTGGAGTAGGCTTCCTGTTGGTCGCGGAGTTTCTGTTCGTAGAGTTTGGAACGGAGGATTTGCAGGGCCATTTCCTTGTTCTTGATCTGCGAACGACCATCCTCACAACGGACATAAAGACCGGTGGGAAGGTGAAAAATCTGCACTGCGGATTCGGTGCGGTTGACGTGCTGGCCGCCCGCTCCGCCGGCGCGGCAGACTTCGATGCGGAGGTCTTCGGGTTTCAATTCCACATCAACCTCCTCGGCTTCTGGCAGGACGGCGACGGTGACGGTGGAGGTGTGGACGCGGCCCTGGGTCTCGGTGGCGGGCACCCGCTGGACGCGGTGGACGCCGGACTCGTATTTCAAATAACGGAACACTTCCTGGCCAGTGACTTTGAGGATGACTTCCTTGAAACCGCCGACTTCCGACGGACTGCTTTCGAGGTGCTCGCATTTCCAACCGCGGAGGTCGGAGTAGCGTTGATACATCCGCATCAGCTCGGCGGCGAAGAGCGAGGCTTCGTCGCCGCCGGCTCCGGCGCGGATTTCTATCAGTGCGTCGCGGTCCTCGTTGGGATCGGCGGGGAGCAGCGCGTATTGGAGCTCGGTGCCGAGTTTTTCGATCTCGGTTTCGAGACCTGGGATTTCCTCGGCGGCCATGGCGGAGAACTCGGGGTCGTCGGACCTGGCGAGCTCCTGGTTGTCGGTGAGGTGGCGTTTCGCGGCTTCGAGTCTGTCCCAGAGTTCGAGGGTTTGCTTGAGTTTGCCGTGCTCGCGGAGGATCTCGGTGGCGCGCTTGGGGTCGGAGAAAAGCTCGGGATCGCCCACCGCTTCCTCCAGCTCGGAGAAGCGGTCGCGGCGTTTGGCGATGAGTGATGAGTAATCCACGGAAGCAGATAGAAGCTAATAACTGGAGAGGAGCGTCCCGACTGAGGCGGGCGGGACGCTTGGAATGTCAGCTCTGGTCGATGGTCTTCTCGGTGGTGGCGTCGATGATGAGGAATTTCTCGCGGTTCATGGTCGGGTCCGAGCGGAAGATGAGTCGGCCGGAATGCGAGCGCTCGAGCTCGACGAGGAGCTTGGCGTCGTCGCTTTTGAAGCGGTTGAGGACGTCGCTGTTCACGATGACAATGATGTCGCCGACGGTGTCGTGGCGTTTCTGGATGACGGTGTGCAGGCGGCGCTGGATCTCGATGGACATGGTCATTGGGGTTTTGACGCGGGCGCGGCCCTGGCAATACGGGCAGGGCTCGTACATCGAATCCCGCAGCGATTCGTTGAGCCGCTGGCGGGTCATTTCCATCAGGCCGACGGGGGAAATCTGCAGCACTTGGGTCTTGGCCTTGTCCTTCTTGAGGCGCTCCTTGATGGCCTTGTAAACCGTCTGCTGGTCCTTGCGGTGGCGCATGTCGATGAGGTCGATGACGACCAGTCCGCCGATGTTGCGGAGGCGGAGTTGGCGGGCGACTTCGACGGCGGCTTCGACGTTCGTTTCGAGGATCATTTTGTCCACGTCCTTCGAACCACGGTTGCGGCCGGTGTTGACGTCGATGGCGATGAGCGCCTCGGTTTCATCGATGACGATGTAACCGCCGCAGGGCAGCCAGACTTGGCGGGAGAACGCCTCGTCGATTTGTTTCTGGATGCCGACGCGCTCGAAGATCGGCTGGCCGGCGGCGGACGGCATGTAATGGATGCGGCGCTTGGCGCGGCGGGAAATTTTCCCGGCGATTTCGCGGATCATCTCGGTGGTTTCTGCGTCGTCGCACATGACTTGGTCAATTTCCTCGGTGAGGAAATCGCGGGCGGTGCGCTCGATGAGGCCGGGCTCCTGGAAGATGCAGGCGGGGGCGGGATTGTTGGCGCGGCGGGCTTCGATCTCGTCCCACTGCTCTAGCAGCATGTGGAGGTCGCGGACGAGGTGGCGGCGGCGGATGCCGCTGGCGGCGGTGCGCATGATGATGCCCATGCCCTCGGGGACCTGGAGTTTTTGGGTGATAATGCGGAGGCGTTGCCGCTCCTTGGGATCCTCGATCTTGCGGGAAATGCCGAACTGCTCGGTGAAGGGCATGAGGACGAGGTAGCGGCCGGCGAGCGAAATGTTAGTCGTGACGCGCGGACCCTTGGTGCCGATGGGGCCCTTGGAAACCTGGATGACGATTTCCGAGCCGATGGGATAGATGTCGGGGATGTCCTTGGAGCTGATTTTTTTCTGCTGCTTCCTTTTGCCTTCGCGCTGAATTTCCTCCAGACCGGCGTCCAGTGCGGCGGGAATGGCGTCCCAGAAGTGGAGGAAGGCGTTTTTGTCGAGTCCGATGTCCACGAACATCGCCTTAAGGCCGCCCTCGATGTTTTTGACGCGGCCCTTGAAGATGCCGCCGACGATATTCTGGTCGCCCTCGCGCTCGACGGTATATTCCTCGAGCACGCCGTCTTCGAGGAGTGCGACGCGGCGTTCGAGTTTCTCGACGTTGACGACGATGCTGTTGCCGCGGGCCGGGTTGGGTTTACCGATGCCGAGGAGCCTTTTGATATGTTGGATCATGTTGATAGGAGTATGTTGGTTAGAGAGTTGTTGTTTTTCGAGTTGAGGGAAATCAGGGTTCCGTGACGGGGATGGCTTTGGGGATGACCGAGCCCTCGGCGTCCACCTCGGGGGTGATGGTCGGGGTGGGGGTGACGGTGGTGGTGGAGGGAAGGGGATGGATGCGGGAGGCGACCTCGCCGGCTTCCTCGCCGGTCTCGCCGGCGGGTTCTTCCACGGCTTGCGGCGCGACCACGGTGCCGGCGATGGGCGGCGGTGCCGGGGCGGTCTGGCCGGCTTCGATGGCAGCGATCATTTCCGGGGAGATCTCGATGGTTTTCTCGATGCGGTCGGTATTTCCGAGGGCCTTGGTCATGGCTTTGAGGGGAAGTTTCACGCCGTTGTCGCGGGCGAAAAGGCCGCGCAAGACGAGGTTGACGAGCGGCCCGCACACGCCGCCGCCGGAGCCGCCGTTCTGGACGAGGATGCAGATGGCGTATTTTGGGTTGTCGTAGGGCGCGAAGCTCATGACCCACGAGTTGTTGGACTTCTGGCCGTTGTCGGTGGTCTGGGCGGTGCCGCTTTTTGAGGCGACGACAATGTGGGTGAGTTTGACTTTTCCGGAGGTTCCTCCGGAGTCGTTGGTGGACATCCGCATGCCCTTGCGGATGAGCTCGATGTCGCTCGCTTTGATGCCGGACTGGGTGAGATCGATTTCAAGCTTGGGGACGTCAGAAATGACGGTTTTCCCGCCCTCGCTGACCGCTTGTTTGACGATCCGGGGTTTGTAGTATTTGCCGCCGTTGGCGATGCAGGCGGTGACGGCGCACAATTGGAGAGGGGTGGCCAACGAATCGCCCTGGCCGATCGAGAGGAAAGCATTGAGGGCTGGAGTCATGGTGAGGGAAGGGTTGGCGCTGCGCCACGCGCGGCTGCCGGGCAGGATGCCGGGGTCTTCCTTGGGCAACTCGATGCCGGTGCGCTTGCCGATGCCGACGAGCTGGCAGCCCTCGACCATCGCCTTCCAGCCGATGGTGTTAGCCAACTTGTTGAAGTAAGGATTGCAGGAGTGCTGGATCGCTTCGGCTAGATCCTGGCCGCCGTGGCTGCCCTTGTGCAGGTTCCAGATCCAGCAGCCGACGTTTTTGTTGCCGTAGGTGACGTAGCCGTCGCAGGAGTAACTGCGGGTGGCGTTGCCTGCTAGAGCTCCGGCGACTGCGGTGGGGATCTTCATGGTCGAGCCGGGCGTGAACTCGGAAATCGCCCGGTTGGTGAACGGTGCGAGCTGCATGTTGGAGCGGTAGGCGTCCCAGTTTTTCTGGGAGATGCTGGGGATGAAGTCGTTCGGGTCGTAGTCCGGCACGGAGGCCATGGCGAGGACCTCGCCGGTGTTGACGTCCATCACGACGCCAGCGGCGCGGCCGGCGAGACGCAGCGTGTTTTCCAACAGATACTGGGCGCGGGCGTCGATGGTGAGCTTGAGTTTGGCACCGATGCCGGGCTTGGTGTAGTCGGACATCCGGATGGTGCGACCTTTCTCGTCCTTGACGATGGTCTTTTGTCCCTCCGGCCCGCGGAGGGTTTCGTCCATGGAGGCTTCCACGCCAGCGATGCCTTTCTGGTCGCCGATATAGTGATTGAACTGGCGGGTGGCGCTGTCCGGGACATCGCCTTTTTCCCACTGTTTCAAATAGCCGAGAACGTGGCTGGCGAGGGCGCCGTAGGGATAGTGCCGCTGCGGCCGGATGCTCGGATAGACTCCGGGCAGTTCGAGGTTGTGTTCTGCGAATTTGGAGAACTCCTCGTAGCTGAGATCGGAGCGGTAGCTGAAGGGGATGAGGCCGCCGTGGGTGAGGTAGTGGGTGCGGAGGTCGCCGGCTTTGTAGGGCCGGGCGAGGTTGAGGCTCGGGTCGCCGAGCACGCGGATGGGGCCGTCCCGGACGATGGCGACGATGTCCTTCTCCGAGCGCTTGCGGGGCAGGCCGTCCTCTTGGGTCAGGCGCTGGATGGTCGGGTCCTCGAGGTGTTGTGATAGATATGCCTGGCGGATTTCGTCGAGATTGAAGGAGACCTCGTAGTTGCGGAGGTTGCGGGCGAGGGTGACGCCGTTGCGGTCGGTGATCTCGCCGCGGATGCCGGGCTCGCGGACGGTGACGGTCCGGTTGCCGGGCACTTGTTGGAGGAACTCGTCCCGGCGGACGATTTGGAATTCATAGAGGCGGGAAAGCAGCGCGCCGAAGCCGACGAGCACGAGCGCCGTTAGTAGATAGAGCCGGAATCGGTAGCTGGGTTCCATGGCTTCAGTAGGCGTGGCGGCGCTTCCGGCCGGCGTCGGGATTGATGGAGTGGTCGCACGATCTCGCGACGCGGAACAGCAGCCAGAAGATGAAGGGGGAAAACAACATGGTCAGCAGCGAGGTGAAAACCATCTGCATGAAAGTGGCCTGGGAGAGGATGAAGTCCCCGCGGACGAAGTTGATGATGGCATACTCGGCCGCCAGATAGAGAAAGATGGCGATGCCGGATAGAAAGGCGGAGAACTGCCATTTTCCCTGTTTGAAAAGCGGCTGGATGCCTTGCATCAGGAAGCCCATCGCGCCAAATAGCAGAATCGAGTAACCGAAGCGCAGGGACTCGACCTGCTGGGTATAGACTTCCGGATCGCCGCCGTGCGGGCCAATGGCGCAGTGGGCGTCCCAGAAAAACCCGCCGATGAAGGCGAGTAGCAGCATCGTCGGTTGGCCGACGGTGACGGCGGCGCAAAGGAACACCAGCTGGATGAGCATGATGCGCGACTGGTGGATGCCGGTGAACGCGGGCAGGAACTGCTGCACCACGAAGGCGGCGAGCAGGAGCAAAATCGTAATGAACGAGTAACGGATCACGGATGGGTCAGTGATCGGCGGAGAGCACGACGAAAACCGTGCCTAGATCCGCGAAGTTCACCGAGGGCCGGACGAGAGCTTCGGAATCGAGCGCGCCTTTTTCGACGGAATCGATGGTTCCAAGTAAAATGTTAGGTTGGAAGATCCCCCCTCGGCCGGTGGTGAAGACGCGCAGCCCCGGACGGAGCGCGGCGTCGGTGGATAGAAATTTGAGGCGCAGCAGCGGGTTGCCGTCGAAGCGGCCGCGCTGGCCGCTGAGGATGCCCACTTCCGGCGAGCCTTCGACGCGGGCGGAGACCTGGCATTTCTCGTCGGTGAGCAGGAGCACGGACGAGCGGTTCTGGTCCTTGTAAATGCGGTCGATCTTGCCGACAAGTCCTTCGTTAGAGAGCACGGCGAGCTGGGTGCCGATGCCGCGCTCCTGACCGGCGTCGATGTCCACGGTCTGCCACCAGGTGGTTGGCTGGCGGCGGATGACTTGGGCCGGGACGACGTCGAAGTGAGTGGCTTTCTTGTAATCGAGGGCGTGCCGGAGCCGCTCGTTTTCGAGTTCGAGTTCGCGGTAGCGCGACTCGATGATTCGCAGGCGCCCGAGCTCGCTGCGGACGGTTTCCAGCTCGACTTCGAGTTCTTTGGAATGACGCGTTTCTTGGAGAAACGCGCGGGCTTGGGTTTCCATTTTCGAGCCGGATTTCAAGAATGGCGACATTGCCGAGAAGTAGAGATCCTGCACCTCACGGACGGCGCGGTCGCTTTGGGTAAATGCCCAGACGGCTCCTCCAAGGAAGAGCAGCAGCGCGATGAGATTGAGCGGCTTCATGGCCGGAATGGGCCCGACGGGTCCGGCTTAGCGGTCGGAGTTGGTGACCCGCTTCAGGAGCGCAAGTTCCTGAAGCGCCTTGCCAGTGCCTTCGGCCACGGCGCTGAGGGGGTCCTCGGCGATGTGGACCGGCAGCCCGGTTTCCTCGCGTAAAAGGCGGTCTAGCCCCTTGAGCAAAGCCCCGCCGCCAGCCAGCACGATGCCGCGGTCGACAAGGTCGGCAGCGAGTTCCGGCGGGCAGCGCTCGAGAGTGGTGCGGACGGCGTCAACGATGGTGCTGAGCGGGTCCGCCATGGCCTCGCGGATTTCCTGCGAGGTGATGGTGATGGTTTTGGGAAGGCCGGCGACGAGGTCGCGGCCCTTGACCTCCATGGTCATTTCCTTGGGCAGGGGAGCGGCCGAGCCGAGGCGGATCTTGATGTCTTCCGAGGTGCGCTCGCCGATCATCAGGTTGTAAGCGCGCTTCATGTATTGGATGATCGCCTCGTCCAGTTCGTCACCGGCGGTGCGGACACTGCGGGCGTAAACGATGCCGGAGAGGGAAATCAGCGCCACTTCGGTGGTGCCGCCGCCGATATCGACGATCATGTTTCCCGCCGCTTCCTGGACCGGCAGGCCCACGCCGATTGCCGCCGCCATCGGCTCCTCGATCAGGTAAACCTCGCGCGCTCCCGCTTGCTCCGCTGACTCGCGGACGGCGCGGCGCTCGACTTCGGTGATCCCGGACGGGATTGCGATGAGCACTCGTGGATTTGAGCGACGGCCTTTGTTCACCTTACGGATGAAATGGCGGAGCATCGCCTCGGTGACCTCGAAATCGGCGATCACGCCGTCTTTCAACGGCCGGATGGCGACGATGTTGCCCGGCGTGCGGCCGAGCATGCGTTTCGCGTCGTCTCCTACGGCGAGCACTTCATTGGTGCCCGCTTTGACTGCGACGACCGATGGTTCGCGTAAAACGATGCCGTGGTCTTTGACGTTAATCAGTGTATTCGCAGTGCCTAAGTCGATGCCGATATCATTAGAAAATAGATTTCCAAAAAGCTTTTTGAACATGGATGTTGTTGAAAATAAGAGAGTAAATCAGTGAAAGTGAATGGTCTCCGATGTCTGGGCACCACGTCATTTCAGCTTGCAAGCCTCAAGAAGATGGTGCGTGAGCAGGAACTTCTTTAGGAGAACGGAGGAAAGTCAACACTGACCGCCCCGAGGTCAAGCGGGAATCCGTGTTTCCCCGCCGTGCTATCCGCTGTTCCACGCACTGCAAATCAATGTATCGCGCGCCATGGAGGAGAGTGATGGCGACTCCGCTGCCCAACTGTGCGCCGCCATTGGCGAGGGAGGCGTCGAGGGAAAACGGGTGCCAGGTTAACCCGGACTCCCCCAATCTCACCGCGCGCCTGTGTTGGCAGAGAGGTCGTTGGCGAGAATCCAACCTCCGTTTCGGGCTTTGAATCGACAAAAAAGACCCCGCCGACTTTGGTAAATCAACTCACATTTGGTTTGTCTCCAAGCTAACAAATAGTTAGATTCCGCGTTGACGGGGCAAGCTTAATTGGAAGATGGAGACCTGGTAACAAACTGACTGATCATCAGAAGAGCGGAACGGGAGGGATTCGAACCCTCGGTACGGTTACCCGTACGTTCCCTTAGCAAGGGAGTGCTTTCGACCACTCAGCCACCGTTCCGTGAAGCAAGTCGAGAGGGTTGAACCATAGCGGGCGAGGGACGTCAACCCTTGGGAGGTAGAAACGGCGATGAATTTTGAATTCGCAAAAGTTAATCGATGAAAGGGTGGGGGTGTTCCTCTTCAGGCTCTGTGGAAACCAATTCATCGGCGGCGGCGGTGGCCGGAAATTCTTGTTCGGGAGCGGGTTGCTCGGCAGGGACCACCTCGACATCCGGCCCCTCAACGACCGGCGGTGCAGAAACTTCGGATAGAGGTTCGGTTGCCGTTTCCCCGGCGGCGGCGGGAGATTCCTCGGCTGCGGTGGCTTGGTCGGCGGGCTTCGCTTTCTTGGACTTTCTTTTCTTTTTCTTGGCCTTTTTTGGAGCGTCACCGGCCTCGGCGGTAACTGCTTCGCGGGCTTCTTGAACGGCGAGGGTGTCGTCGGTGTAAAGCAGAATATGGCCTTGATGGAGCAGCCAGAAGAGGTCGGCCGCATATTCGGCGGGCGGGGCGGTGCTGCCTTCGGGCAAGACGGATTTCCAGAGGCCTTCGAGTTTCGCCGGCTTGTTCTCGCGGATCCAAGCGACCATTTGGGCGGGGCGCTCGGCGAGCACTTGATTGAGCGGCAGCGGATGCGGGCGGGCGGGGCCGGTGTGGAGTTTGCCTTGGCGCTTGAAAACGGGAAGGTGCTCGGCCTCGATGGCGCGGCAGACTGCCGGGATCAAAATCGCGGGGTGGTTGCGGGCTTGGGTGCCGGCGATTTTCAGCGACATTAGCAGCGAAGGGGACAGGTTCTTGGCCGGGATGGCTCCGGAGACATCCGCGGTGCGGACTTCCTCGTAGGCTTTGTCGAAGCAACCGGTTGCCACGGCGCGCTCGGCTTCGGCGCGATCGTCGATCCAAGCTTCGTCGCCTTCGCCTATGATCCGCCAGCGGGTTTTTTTCTTCATCGTTTCCAACCACGCGTTGACGGCCTCTTCGCCGCGCTCGGTGCGGACTTTGGATGCGTAAAGCTCGAAAGGCATCCGGGCGAAACGCTCACGGTGGAGGCGGCGGAGGTTGGTCTGATAGGAGTGAAAATTGACCGGGCCCAGCCACTCTCCGGAAATTCCACAACGGGCGATTGCTTGGAAATTCCCCGTTGGCGGCTCGACCTCGATGGTTTCCTCCTCGATCAAATCATTCCGCAGATCCGAGTTCCAAAGGTGGCGGACCGCTTCCTCACGGGTGAGGAAAATGGATTCCTCCAGCTTGCCTCGGATGAGCGGGGCGTGGGGCTCGGGGGCTTCGAAAACCGCCCGGCAGCGCGCTTTTTCCGCGAGGAGAATCTTGGCGACATCGAATAACGGATAGACGCGGGCGACCTGATGGATTTCCTTGCCGATGAGATGGACGGCATGCGGATCCGGCGCGATGGACACGCGCACTCCTTCTTCCGGGCGCGCTTCTTCGAACCGGGGAGGGGCGTCGCGGCGGTCTCCTTGGTCGCGGCTGCGGCCTTGGAACGGGCGGTGCTCACCGCCATCGCGCGAGCCACCGCTGCGTGGTCCGCGGTCATCGCGGCGCGGCGGACGGTCCTCGGAAAAAGTCTTGGGCTTGCGCTCTGGCGTGTTGTCGCCGGCAGCGCGAGCCCACGCGGGTCCGAGGGCAAAACTTGATAGAAGGCTGCTCAATGGGTCGTTGTCAGAATCGCTCACGGCGCGGAGTCTAGGGAGGAATTTTCAAATGACAAACCCGGCTTGCATCAAAATACCGGGTCGTTTCATGCCCCTAAAAGCGCCAGAATCCGCCGCGTTGCGCCCTCGTGGCGGGCGAGCAAGGCGGACGCGTTGCGTGTCATCGCCAATGCTTTTTCCGGATCGAGCGCGGCGGCGACAGCGCGCGTGAGATCGTCCGGATCGCTGGCGGAAATGCAGCCGCCGCTGGCGATGAGGCGGCTGGCGAGCGGTTGAAAATTTTCCATGTGCGGTCCGAGGATAACCGGCTTTCCAGCAAGGATGGCCTCGCACGGATTCTGTCCGCCAACAGATAGAAAACTCTTTCCGATGACGACCACGTCCGCGTGCGCGGTCCAGTCGCCGAGCTCGCCGGTGGAGTCGATGAGGAAAACGTGGCGGCGATCATTGGTCGCCGCGAGGCTGGTGGATCTCAATTTCACCAGAAATCCCGCCTTTTCCAAATCCGCCGTCACCTCCGCCCGACGCTCGGCGTGCCGTGGAACGAGGACGGCGATCGCCTCCGGATTCGCCTCGCGGATCGCCGCCGCGATGAACACGTCCTCGCCGGGATGCGTGCTGGCTGCTAGAATGACGGGCCGGGGCGTGCCGAAAGAATCCAACATTTCCTGGAATTCCGGCCGGCGGTTCGGACGCGCGCCGCTGGCGGGATCGAATTTTAAACTGCCGGTGTGGCGGATTTTCTCGTGGGCGATGCCGAGTGTTTCCCAGATGGCGGCGTCCTCGGCTTCCTGGATCGCGACGGCGTCGAGCAGGCGATAGAGAGGGCGCAGCCACGCGGCAAAGCGCAGGAAGCGGCGTGCC
>JAYSYA010000245.1:0-9518 GCA_043716765.1 Akkermansiaceae bacterium | reverse complement strand
GGGAATTGGCGGCTTTGATCAAATGGCTGGCCCGGATATGTGGCTTGCGCTGAGTCTGTCGTCGGTTTCGCGGGAAACCTATTCAGGGCGAGAGTCGCTCGATTTTCCAAGCGCCATCGTCACGACGATAAAGGAGGCGGTCGTGCAGCCGGGCGGGGCCTCCCTGCCAGAATTCGATCATCTGCGGGACCACCCGGTAGCCGCCCCAGAACGAGGGCAGGGGGATCTCGCCATGGCTGAATTTCTCGCGGACTTCGGCGAGTTTTTGCATCAGGAACTTCCGAGAGGTGATGACTTCGCTTTGATTGGAAACCCACGCGCCGATCTGCGATTCCCGCGGACGGGAGGCGAAATATTTGAGCGATTCGGCAGTGCTGATTTTTTCCACCGTGCCTTGGATGATGACCTGGCGCTCCAGCGTGATCCACGGGAAAAGGAGGCTGACGCGCGGGTTTTGAGCCATTTGTTTTGCCTTGCGGCTGCCGTAGTTGGTGAAGAACACGAAGCCGTCCTGGTCGTAGTATTTCAGCAGCACGGTGCGCTGATAGGGCATGCCGGCTTCGTCCACGGTGGCGAGCGTCATCGCATTCGGCTCGTGCAGGCCGAGCTCGGTGGCTTGGGAGAACCAAGTGGAAAACTGCGCGACGGGCTCGGCGAGCATTTCCTCACGCTTCAGGCCAAGGTCGGAATATTCTTTGCGGAAATCAGCAAGGTCCATGGGCAATCCCTTAGCCCGCGTGGCTCGGATGCGCAAGACTGGTGGCGAACTTGAGAGCGTGAAACCACCCGTCAGCAAGAGAACATCCGCAGAGCCATTGCATCTGTCTGCGTTGTGGCAAGGGCAGCGGTAGCGACCGTGCGATTTGACGAGACAAGCCGACAGCCTTTTTCAAGCTCGGGGGCGTGAAGATCGACGCCATTGCCAACGATCCCGGCTGCGTTTGCTTGAAGAACCCGAGCGCGAGCGCTTCGACCTGCTGCTCGAAACCCGCCATTACCGCAAAAGCTCGCGCACTGGCGGGCGCCACCTGCGCTACGTCGCCGAAGTGGACGGAGAGTGGCTAGCCTTACCACTTTCAGCGGCGCTGCCCCCCAACTCAAAGGTCGCGAGGAGTGGATTGGCTGGAGTCCGCGCCAGCAGGCCCGCCGCCTGCCACCAAAATTCGGTTTTAAACAGGCGGTGGCCGGTTTTGAACTGGCCCCGACAGGTCATTCGACAGGTCTTGGATGCCAATCTTCAAATTGGCGAAAAGTAGGTTGAAAGTGACTGTTGGTGAGATGGATGGACAGCCGCAGGGATCGCGGTAGGTTGGGGGACGATGCCGAACGCGCTGATTCACGAAACCTCGCCCTATCTGCTGCAGCACGCCCACAATCCGGTGAATTGGCAGGCGTGGGGCGAGGCTGCATTCGGGAGGGCAAAGGCGGAGGACAAGCTGGTGTTTCTATCTATCGGTTACTCGACGTGCCACTGGTGCCATGTGATGGAGCGGGAGAGTTTTGAAAACGAACAGGTGGCGGAGGTGCTGAACCACCATTTCATCAATGTGAAGGTGGACCGCGAGGAGCGCCCGGACATCGACGCAACTTACATGGCCTTCGTGCAGGCGACGACGGGGCAAGGGGGGTGGCCGATGAGCGTGTGGCTGACGCCTGAGGGAAAGCCGGTGGTGGGCGGGACGTATTTCCCGCCAGAGGACCGACAAGGGCGGGCGGGATTCACGCGGGTTTGTCATGAGTTAGGGCGGTTGTGGCGGGATGATCGGGCGAAGATGGAGTCGAGCGCGGCGAGAGTGCTGGAGTATTTGCAAAAGGAGGCGGCTGGAACGGCGGCGTTGCGCGGCTTACCGGACGCGAAGGTTTTTGGGGACTATTTGGATCGGTGCGATTCGATGTTCGATCCTCAATGGGGCGGGTTTGGCGGCGCGCCCAAATTTCCGCGCCCTGTGATCGTGCGGGCGCTGATGCAGCTGGGCGAGCGCTTCGGCATGGATGGCGAGGAGGGGAGAATGGTCTGGCAGATGAGCGAACGCACACTTCGCGCGATGTCTGCGGGCGGAATGCACGATCATCTTGGCGGCGGGTTTCACCGCTACTCAGTGGATCGCTACTGGCATGTTCCGCATTTTGAAAAGATGCTCTACGACCAAGCGCAGCTGGCGATGGCTTATCTAGATGGCTGGCAGATTTCCGGCGACGCGGCATTCCGCGAGGTGGCGGAGGACATTTTTCGTTATTTGCTAGAGACTCTGCGCGACGCGGGCGGGGCGTTCCATGCGGCGGAGGATGCGGACAGCTTGCCGACGGCGGATGCGGCAGAGAAACGTGAGGGTGCGTTCTGGACTTGGGAGGCCGGGGAGATTTCCGCGCTGCTTGCCCCGCGCAACGCGGCGATATTTTCAGCGGCTTATGGCGTTGAGGCGCATGGCAACGCGCGGCCGGAGAGCGATCCGCACGGCGAGTTGGAAAATCAAAATACCTTGTTCCGGGCGATGCGTGATGACGCGCTGGCGGTGATGTTTGATTGTCCGGAAGCGGAGATCCGCGAGCGGCTCGCTGCGTGTCGGGTGAGTTTGCTAGAGGCGCGCGGCAGGCGTCCGCTGCCGCACCGCGATGACAAGATCGTGACGGCATGGAACGGTTTGGCGATCGGCGCGTTGGCACGCGGTGCGCGGGTTTTCGGTCGGGAAGATCTGGCGAAGGCGGCGAATGAGGCAGCGGGTTTTTTGAAGAACGAGCTGTGGGATGGAGAGTGCCTTTACCGCACGTTTCGTGGGCATCGGGGAAGCGTGAAGGGCTTCCCGGCGGATTACGCGTTTTTGATTTCCGGGCTGCTTGAGCTGCATGCGGTGTCTCCCGGCGCAGGTTGGCTCGCCTGGGCGTGGGCGCTCCAACAGAAACTGGACGCCGGGTTTTGGGATGCTTCGCAATCCGGTTATGTGATGCGCTCCGAGCTGGCGGGTGAGACGCTGATGGTGATTCGCGAGGATTACGATGGAGCGGAACCGTCGCCGATTCACTTGGCGGCGGACAATTTACTCAAGCTCGCCGCGCTGTTGGATCTGCCGGAGTATTCCAAGCGGGCGGAAGCGCTTCTGCGCGCCGGGTCGCGGGTATTGGAGACGCAGTCGTTCGCCGCGCCGCTGTTGTTAGGCGCGCTGGATCTGTATGAACGCGGCGTCATGAAATTCCAAATCCCTGAAGCTCCGGCTGCGGAGGTAACAGAAATTTTTCGGACACACTATTTCCCGCGGGCCGTTTTCGCGCCCAATGCGGGCAATAGGGTGACGCTTTGTGAGGGCGTCACGTGCCGGCCATTTCCGTGATGAACTGCGCCCGGCTTTTGATTTTCTGCATCAGCCAGCCGAGCATCGGGTGCTCGCCGTAGAGCACGAATGAAGCGTCCCATTGATCGCGCTGCTCGCAAATCCGTCCGTCGGGGGCGAAGTAAAAGTGGCTCATGCCGTGGATGACCCGCTCGACTCCGTTCTGCGGGTAGTTCATGGTCCACAGGAGAAATCCGGTGCGGTCGTCGGCGTGGGCATCCAGCACCTGGAATGAAATTTTTGGCATTTTCTGGAACCACCTGGAAAGCACCCGGCGCAATTGCGGCAGGCCGCGGACTTCGTGGATCGGGTCGTAGAAGGCAATGCCCGGGCTGTAAATGTCACCTAACCGGTCCAGCTTTGCGGGAGACATTTCCATGAACAGGTCCGCCACGGCGGCCATCGTATCGGGGCAGTGCAGAACCATGCGGAAACAAAGCATGGATTGCTGGATGTGGCACCCGTGATTTTCACCAGTGGAAAATTACCGGCGGCACGATGATCCGGACGTTTCCGCCTCGGCGGTCTTCGCTTTCTTCGACGGCGGTGACGGTATCGTTTTCGAACTCGACGGAGGTTTTGCCCTTTTCCTGTTGGGTGACGCTAACGAGCCGTCGATAGGCCTGGCCGGTCGCGCGGGCGATCTCGGTGACGTAGTTTTTGATTTCCTCATAGTCGATGAATTCCCAGCGGCCGGATTGGCCGGTGGCGGTTTTCCGCAGGGAGGTTTTCGTGGGCTTGCCGATTGCCAGCGCGACTTCGTCGAGCGTCATGCCGGCGGCGACTTGCTTGTTAGCGATGAGTGCCTGGACTTGGATCTGGCGTTCGTATAGCTGTTTGAGATTCGCGACGAATTGGGGATCGGTGGAGGAAAACGCCCAGGGCGCGACCCAGCCGGAAATTCCCTCGCGCGTGCCCTTGCCGCGGACCCGGTAGATTTTATCAGTGATGGCCTCGAGGCGGACGGTCTGGTCGGCTTTGAGGGTGCCGAGGCGTTGCTTGCCATCCTTGTCAGAAAAAACTGGGGCTTCTTTGACGACCTTGAGCTCGACCGGTTTTTTCAACGCCTGCTCCATGTAAACGACCGAGGGATCGGCATCGAGCAACGATCTCCGCTCGGCGCGTTTGATCTGGGCCTGCATCGGAAGGACGAGCATGGCGGCGATGATGGTGAAAAATACCGGCTGCATGGGAGGGAAAGTAGTGGTTTTTTTCGAAAGCGAAATCATCAACGTCGCGGGTTTTGGATTATTCGGAATTATTCGCGATTGGACGTTTGCGATTCTTAATTCATGGTCCTGCGATGAACTCGCAGGGCCCGCTCTCACAGAAGATTTTCGCTGTCGCCAAGGAGCTGATTCCTGGTGGCGTGAATTCCCCGGTGCGGGCATTTCGCAACGTCGGCGGTGAGCCGTTTTTCGTCCGGCGCGCTGCGGGCAGCCGCATTGAAGACATCGATGGCAAGCACTACATCGACTACATCGGATCGTGGGGGCCGAACATTCTCGGCCACGCGCCGGTCGCCATCACCAACACGATTCACGAGGTGGCGAAGAGCGGGATTTCCTTCGGCATTCCCAACATGTTCGAAGTGGAAATGGCGCGCACGATCTGTGACTGGGTGCCGTCCGTAGAGAAAGTCCGGATGACTTCGTCGGGCACCGAGGCGACGATGTCCGCCATCCGGCTGGCGCGGGGTTTTACGAAACGCGACTATATCGTCAAATTCAACGGCTGTTATCACGGGCACAGCGACTCGCTGCTAGTCGCTGCCGGTTCCGGGGCGCTCACCCATGGTGAGCCCGATTCCGCCGGGGTCCCGAGGGCGTTTGCGGAGAAGACCATCGTGCTTTCCTATAATGATCCGGAGGCCCTTCAAGCGCTTTTCGCCGCGCGCGGTGAGGAAATCGCGGCGATCATCGTTGAGTCTTATCCCGCGAATGCGGGCTTGGTTTTCCCGAAATCAGGCTACTTAAATCTGCTTTCTTCGATCACGAAAAAGCACGGCGCGTTGCTGATTTTCGACGAGGTAATGACCGGCTTCCGTCTCGGCAAGGCGGGCGTGCAAGGGCTGGAAAATCTCACGCCGGATCTGAGTTGTTTCGGCAAGGTCATCGGCGGTGGCTTGCCGGTCGGTGCCTTCGGCGGGCGGGCGGACGTGATGGACTATCTCGCGCCGATCGGGCCGGTCTATCAGGCCGGAACTCTGAGCGGCAATCCGCTCGCGATGGCGGCGGGGCTCGCCCAGCTTCGTGAGCTGCACAATCGCTCCGGCTTCGTCCGACTTGAGCAGCTTGGCGCGCATTTCGAAAATGGACTGCGCCAGTTGTTGGCCGAAAAAGGCGTGCCCCACCGCTTCAACCGGGTCGGCTCAATGTTCTGCCTGTTCTTCACCGACCGCGAAATTGTCAACGTCGATGACGTGATGAAGCAGGACTTGGAGTTCTTCAAAAAGTTCTTCTGGGGCTGCCTCGACAAGGGGATTTACCTCGCGCCGTCGCCTTACGAGACTGGTTTCATTTCCCTGGCCCACACCGAGGCGGATCTGGATGACACGCTCACGGTGTTCGGCGAGGTTTTGGTCGGAATTTAGGAACGTGAGATTCCGGGTTGCGCGTCCGGCAAGCGGCGGGCAGGCTGCGGTCGTGATCGCTTGCGTCCGGCGCAGGGGACATTTTTACCCGGAATGATGAATAAACTCAACGATGAGACGTCGAAGGTCGCGCAAGAGCCTATCGGTTCCGTCGATCCGGATGCCATCATGAACGATCCGGACGATGATTTCCGACTGGTTGCACTGGCACAAAAAGGGGACACACGCTCATACGACGAGCTCGTGACCCGGCACCGGGGAAGAATATTCGCCATGATCCGCAACATGATTCATCAGGAAGCCGACGCTTGGGACCTCTCGCAAGAGGTCTTCATCAAGGCGTGGCAAGCCTTGCCAAAGTTCGAGGCCAAGGCGAAATTTTCGACTTGGCTTTATCGGATCGCCCACAACACCGTTTACGATTGGGCAAGGAAGCGGAAGATCGAAAGCGCCGGTGAGTTTAACGACGAGATTTTTGATCGAGAGCGGATCGACTCCGCTTCGTTCACCACTCCGTCCGGAGGTGAGTCGCCGGATGAGACGATGGCTAATGGCGAGCTGCGGGTGAAAATCCAAATCGCCCTCGGCAAACTTTCTCCCGACCACCGGGAAGTGGTGCTCCTTAAAGACGTGCAGGGGCTCTCCTACAAGGAAATCGCCGAGGCGATGTCGAGCACGCTCGGCACGGTGATGAGCCGCTTGTTTTACGCGCGTCAGAAACTCCAATCATTGCTAAAAGATGAATACGAATCCCGATAAAGCAACGCTGGCCCTGTGGCTGGACGATGAATTGGTTGGCGCAGATCACGCTGCGGTCGAGTCGTGGGCGAAGACCCGGCCGGACCAGCTTGCTGCCCGTGAGGACATCCGCCGCTGGCGGGTGACGATGGGTTCGGCGATTCCGGCCTCCGAGGAGCCGCCCTATCCGGACTTTTTCAACAGCCGCGTGCTGCAAGCCATTCGCGAGAGCACTCCGACGACTGTGCCGAAGGTGCAGCAGTCTTTCTCTTGGAGATCTTGGTGCATGCCGATTGCGGCCTGCGCGGGGATGGTCCTAACTTTCTGGGTGGGAACAAAAACGAAAACCATGCCTGAATACGACGTGGTCGGCGCTCCCAAGGCGATCCCCGTTGAACCGGTGGTTTACACGCCTGAAAGCGGGGTAGATGCCGAGTGGTTCGCGAGTCAGGAAGCTTCCGCCACCGTCATCGTCCTCAAAGGCGTGGCGGCGATCCCCGACACCACGGATTTTTCCGAAACGGTTTATTTGCCCGCAGAGCGCGAGATCGACACCACGGCGAGCAGCGAATGGAAACCCGCAACGGAACCGGGTCAATGATGGCCCGACGCAAATGGGTCCGCCTGGTAGCGGCTGCGATGCTTTGCTCCAACTTGGGTTTTTCGCAGGAAGATCCGGGGAAGACCAACATCGGGTGGGTGGGTGTGACTGTCTATCACGCGACTAACGGAGACCCGAAGGTGGCGGGTGCGAAGACGGCCGTAGTGAAGCAAGAAATTGAGAAACGCCTGCGGGGGGAGGAGCGCCTTCGATTTAAAAACTACCGGCTACTGGGTCAGGACGTGCAGCCGTTGTTGCGGAGTTATGAAAGTTGGGCGCAGCCGTTAAGGCCATCGGACGAGGTGCTGGTCCGTTTCGAAGCACGCAGCCAACCCACCCAACAAGCGACGGGACTGGATCTTGAGCTATGGCTCAGCCGGAAGAAAATTCTCAAGACGGATGCGCGACTTGAAGGAAACCGGCCGCTTTTCAACCTCGGACCTGAGTGGCGTGGCGGACGCTTGATCATCGGAGTTGCTCTTGCGCCAAAGAAAAATCCGGGTTCATAATCTCGCCATGAAAATTGGAATCTTCGTCTGGCTGGCACTTGTAGTTTGCACCCAAGCCGGAAAGTTGGAATTCACCGAGACGCTCAAGGAGGTCAACGCCGGGGCGGATGCGACCTTGGTAACCACGGAATTCAGCTTCACAAACAAGGGTGCCAAGTCTGCTTCGATCACAAAAAGCGATCCGGGGTGCTCCTGTTTGAAGGTCGAGATTTCAGGCGGCAAACTCAAGTATGGGCCGGGTGAGTCCGGTGTTGTGCGAACGACATTCGAGATGGGAAATTTCTCGGGAACTGTCGATAAAATGGTGGCCCTGTGGATTGACGATGATCCTGCGGACAATCCCTCCACGCGCCTAACTGTCCGGGTTCACATCCCCGTGCTGGTGGGAGTGGAGCCGAAAACCGTAAAGTGGGACGTCGGCGCGAAGGCTGAACCACAGATCATTCGAATTCAAATGGCCGAGGGCAAACCCATCCATGTGACCGGCGTGAGGTCTTCGTCCGAGTCGTTCGCTTGCGAGCTGAAGACCGTCGAGGCAGGGAAAAAATACGATTTGCTTATAACTCCCAAAGCTGTCGACGTGCCGGGGATGAGTGTCATCCGGATTGAGACGGACTGCGCGATTTCCAAGCACCGCATCCAGCAGGCCTTCGCCGTGATGCGCAAGCCTTCGCCGTCACAAATTCCGGTGAAGCCATGAATGCGCTCGGTCAGTTAGCCGCGCTCGTAGGCATTTCCTTAGTGGCGACCGTGGGAACTTACTGGATCAAAGGACCACCCGGACGGACATTTTCCTGCGACCCTGCCACGTTGAAATCCGGTGAAGTGTGCCTCGAACAAATTTCGCAAGATGCGAAAGTGTTATGGGTGGATGCGCGCTTGCGGAGGGATTGGGAGAAGGACGGGCTTCCCGGCTCGGTGCTTTGGAACCTCGATTCCGGCGAGGACATGCAGGCTTTCGAGGCGGTTGTCGCGATGCGGATCATGGAAACGCCGCGGGTGATCGTCTATTGTGGCGACGAAAACTGTGGGCTAAGCCACCAGATTGCGGATAAAATCCGGGGCCTGCAACTCGGCGCGGAAGTCTCGGTGTTGCGCGGTGGCTGGCGGGCGCTGAGCGAGGCCGGACGGATCAAGGGTTCCAATCCAAGGTCTTGAGATCGATCGCCTCAAGATAAGGCGACTCCGGTTTGTCTTCCACGTTCCACCGGAGCATGACGGTGCAGGCCTTCGCCTTGCCGTAGCTGAGGCTGTAGGTGCCGTCTTCTAACATAATTCCGATCTTGGATTGCCTCCCGAAAAAAGCGCGGGCGATTTCCTTGGTATTGTCCCGCGGCAACAGTTTGAGGGTGAGCTTTATCTCGCGGTTGGGGACGTGTTCGTCGTTGCAGGATGCCACGGCGGAAACGGTGACTTGAAACACGCCCGCTTTGTCGGACGGGATCTTGGCGTAGGCGGCGAGGCGCCCGCCGAATGAGTCGAGAAACGGATCGACCACGATTTTTGGTGCGCCAGTGCCGCGGGTTCTAACGAGAATTATTTGGGGGTTGATGGGTTTGTCGTCGGCGTCGAAATCCACATTATGATAGAAATCGACCACTTGCTCGACGGCGTTGCTCTCTTGGGCGTCGATCTCGATCCGACTCGTCGCGGGAAGGGGACCGGCGAGGCAGGATTTAGCGAGTTCGTCTGGCGGCGTCCGGGTTTCGATCAGCGGCAGGCGCTCGGCGAGTGATTTGGCGGCAAGAAAT
>JAYSYA010000244.1:0-3185 GCA_043716765.1 Akkermansiaceae bacterium | reverse complement strand
CCCGATAGATCAGGCCTTTTTTGAAAAGCTCCACAAACACATGGCTCACCCACTCGGTGTAGGGCTCGTCCATCGTGAACCGCTCGCGGCTCCAATCGCACGAACAACCGAGCCGCTTGAGTTGGTTGATGATGATATCGCCGTGCTTGTTCTTGAAATCCCAAACCCGCTTGAGGAACTCGTCGCGCCCGAGATCACGGCGGCTCACACCTTCCGTCTCGCGCACCTCGCGCTCGACCCGCGCTTGCGTGGCGATGCCCGCGTGGTCGGTGCCGGGAAGCCACAACACTTCCTTGCCATTCTGCCGCGCGCGGCGGGCGAGGATGTCCTGCAGTGCGTTGTTCAGGACGTGGCCGAGGTGCAGAATCCCGGTGACATTAGGCGGCGGAATGACGATCGAATACCCGTCTTTCGCGGAAGAAGGATCGGCCTCGAAACATTTTCCGTCAATCCAGGCGGCATACCACTTGGCTTCCACCGCTTGAGGTTCATAGGCTTTCGCTAACTCGGACAACATGAGGGCGGATGGATGCCAGAGCCCGCCAAGTTTGTCCAGTGTGGGAAAGCGCCTCCCACAGATCACGCGGCACCGGAAATCGACAGCGCATTTGGCGGCCTATTGTGCTATGTTTGCCCATTCTCGGCATGAATTCCCTGCCAGACGTCCCCCGCCGCCTCCCAACCCCAAACCGGAAAACCGATGAAACCACAGACGATGATTCTGCTCGCTGGCGCGATTCCCCTGCTCATCTACGCCACCTGGAATCCAGATGTCCTTGCGAGCGTGCAAGCCCATCCAAAACTCCCTCTCCCGGGCGCTCATGCCGTTGATTACCCTCTCGGACTGCGCTGCGTGGTAACCGTGGATCCCCTCGCCGCCTCAAAGCCCGTGGTCGCAGGCACAGCTAACAAAGTCACAGGATTCGTCGCCCCGGACATCGCCGAAGGCGTCCTCATCCGCATCGATGACGAATGGCTCGTGCTCCGCGACGGCTACCATGATAACTGGATCCCGAGACACAAAATCATCCTGATGCATGTCTCCCGTTGATCTTCGAGTTCGCCCGCGACGGCATCCAAGCGATCGCGGCTGAATAACCTCGACACCAGCATCGAACTTACCGACGCACCGGAAATCAAGCTACCGAAGTAAGCCGGCTCGCCACGACCACATCGCTACGAGTGAGATACTGCCCTCATCTTACGACGAAGACTTTGTCCTGGGTCAAGAAGCTGCCATGAAACCCTGACCCACCGCAAACGACCGCCGTCCCAATAAATTGACCCGCGCCGGGTTTTGGCACGAGCATCCCATGGTCTGCAACCATGGCGATGCGGGAGACGAGGTTGCCGGTCTGCACCACCTTGCTCTCAACCCACGACTTTCAACTCCCAACTTCTTTCGCCTTCACATGAAGGATTGCCACAACGCCCGCCAATTGGCATCTCAGGGCCGCGCCGCGGCCGTTCGAAATCCGCGGCCGTTCTTCACCAACCATGAAACCAACTCTCCTTGTTCTAGCAGCCGGAATGGGCAGCCGATATGGTGGCCTCAAACAAATGGACCCGATGGGACCGAATGGGGAAACCGTGCTCGACTACTCGGTCTATGACGCCATCCGTGCCGGCTTCGGGCGCGTGGTGTTCGTCATCCGCGAGGATTTCGCCGAGGCATTCAAACATGGAGTGGGTACCCGATTCGCGGACCGAATTCAGGTCCATTACGCATTCCAAAATCTCGCCGATCTGCCCGATAAATTCAGAGTCCCCGAAGGCCGAGTGAAACCTTGGGGCACCGCCCACGCCGTCCGCGCCGCCCGGGACCTGGTCAAGGAACCCTTCGCCGTCATCAATGCCGACGACTTCTACGGCAGAGATGCCTACGAACGCGCCGCCGCATTCCTCAGCGCCCCGCGTGCTGAAAACGACAAGGCGCATTACGCCATGATCGGCTACCCGCTCATCAACACCCTCTCCGACCACGGCGACGTAAACCGCGGTATCTGCTCCCTTTCCCCGGACAAACTCCTCACCGCCGTCGAGGAATACGTGAAAATCCAGCGCGACGCTGACGGCGTGGTCCGC
Source organism: Akkermansiaceae bacterium (assembly GCA_043716765.1). Taxonomy (GTDB): domain Bacteria; phylum Verrucomicrobiota; class Verrucomicrobiia; order Verrucomicrobiales; family Akkermansiaceae; genus Luteolibacter. Next base: position 1,100 of record JAYSYA010000244.1, on the reverse strand, counting down.
GGCAACGCCCTCGACGGCAGCCGCAAGCCGGTGGCCGAAGAGGCGCCGGTGTCCATGAACTTCTGGGCCTTCACCCCCTGCTTCTTCGATTATCTCGAACAAGGCTTCACCGATTTCCTAACTGAGTTCGGTCACGTGGAAAAATCCGAATATTACATCCCCACCGTCGTCGACGCACTGATCCGCATCGGCAAAGCGGATTGCACCGTGATCGACACGACCAGCCGCTGGTTCGGCATCACCTATCCGGATGACAAGCAACACGTCGTCGCCTCCATCCGCAAGCTGATCGAGACCGGAGAATATCCAGCCACCCTCTCCTGATGCACGATCTCCGCGCCATTTCCCTGCTCTTCCAAATGCGCGCCGACTTTGTCGAAGCGCAGGTTTACGGCTCGGGGCACATCAACGACACTTACTGCGCCTTATACAATCAGGCAGGTTGCCACGTCCGCTACATCCACCAGCGGATCAACCACCACGTTTTCAAAAACCCCGTCCAGGTGATGGAAAACGTCGCCCGCGTGACCCGCCACGCGCTCGACACTTTGCTCGCCGAGGGAAACCCCGAAGCCCACCGCCGCACGCTCACCTGCATCCCCGCCCACGATGGCAAGCCCTACGCCATCGACGCCGAGGGCAGCCTCTGGCGCACCTATCCGTTCATCGAAGGCGCGCGCGGTTTTGATAAAATCGAATGCAACGAACAGGCCTTCCAAGCCGCCAAGGCATTTGGAGCCTTTCAAAATCTCACCGCCAACCTATCAGGACAGCGGCTTCACGAAACCATCCCGGACTTCCATCACACCCCGAAGCGCTTGGAAGCTCTCGAAGCCGCAGTGAAAAACAACCTGGCAGGACGCGCCGCCGACGTCCAGGCCGAGATCGGTTTCGCCCGCGCCCGCGCCGCAGACTGCCCGCGCATCACTGACCTCATCGCCTCCGGCGCGATCCCAGAGCGCGTCACCCATAACGACACCAAGCTCAATAACGTCCTGCTCGACGAAACCACCGCGGAAGGCATCTGCGTGATCGACCTCGACACCACCATGCCCGGCTCCGCGCTCTATGACTTCGGCGACATGGTCCGCACCGCCGCC
>JAYSYA010000243.1:0-9550 GCA_043716765.1 Akkermansiaceae bacterium | reverse complement strand
CTCCTGATATCCGCGACGCCGGCCCTAACCGCGTGAACATCACCTATCGCATCACCGAAGGGTCGCGCTTCAAAGTGGGCCGCGTGAACATCGCGGGCAACACCAAGACCAAGGACAAGGTGATCCGCCGGGAAATCCCGCTTCAGCCGGGTGACATGTTTAACTCCGTCGAGCTCGAAACGACCAAGTCCCGTCTCACCAACTTGCAATATTTCAGCGACGTCCAAACCACCGGCTCGCCGGGCGGCGCGGGATATCGCGACGTGAATGTGCTCGTCGAGGAAAAGGCGACCGGCTCCGTGGGGGTGGGTGCTGGCTTCAGCTCCATCGACAGCATCGTGGGCTTCGTCACGCTGGAGCAGACCAACTTCGACTTGTTCAATCCGTGGAATTTCACCGGTGGCGGCCAGCGCTTCGGGATGAACCTCCGCGCGGGTGCCGAGCGTTCCGAGTTCAGCGTCTCGCTGGTGGAGCCATGGTTCATGGACCAGCAGTTAGCCTTGGGCGGTGAGCTGTTCTTTAAGGAATCGTCCTACTTCAGCGACTACTACGACCAGACCAACATGGGTGTTGCGATCTCTCTCAGAAAGCCTCTCGGTGCGAAAAGCTCGATCAAGGGCGAGTATCGATTGGAGCAAGTCGAAATCGATTCGGAAGTGGATTCGAGTGACTTCTATCCGGGCGGACCCAAGGGAACGAGCGGCGCCAACTCCGAACTTTCAGAGGAAAGAATCGGCGGTGACTACCAGCGCAGCGCCTTGTCGGTAAACTATCTTTATGATAGCCGCGACAGTGGCATCCAGCCTCGCAGCGGTCACAAGGTTGATCTCGGTCTCACTTACGCCGGTTTGGGCGGGGATGTGGATACCTTCACGGTTTCCGCACAAGGCCAGAAGCACTGGAACTTGAAGTGGGACACGATCCTCTCGCTCAGCGGTGAGCTGGCCTTTGTGGACAGCATTGATGGCGAGGTTCCGATTTTCGAACGGATGTTCCTTGGCGGTGGCCGGACGCTCCGCGGTTTCGAGTTCCGCGATGTCGGACCGCGTGACACGGGCTACACCGACGAGGTTTACGGCGGCAACTCGCTGGGTTATGTCACGGTCGAATACACAATCCCGATCATCGAAAACATCCGCGCCGCAGTGTTTTCCGACACGGGTTTCGTGAATCCCAACAGCTGGGATCCCAGCCCGAGCGATATCTATAGCGACGTGGGCGTCGGCATCCGCCTGAAGCTGCCCATCAGTCCGCTGCCGCTGGCGCTCGACTACGCGATTCCGATTTCTTCTCCGGATGAGAAAGCAGACAAGGGCGGCCAGTTCAACTTCTCGCTCAGCTCGCAGTTCTAAGGTCTCACAGACAGGGAGAAATTCTATCAAACCGGTCCTCCGTTCGCGGCTGGCCGGTTTTTTATTTAGAGGCGCAGGCGGCGTCGGCGATGCGCAGGCCGTCCATCGCCGCACTGACGATGCCGCCCGCATAGCCCGCGCCTTCGCCGCACGGATAGAGGTTGTGGATCTCCGGATGTTCGAGGGTGTCGTCCCGGCGGGGAATTCGGACGGGGGAACTGGTGCGGGTTTCAAATCCTAGCAGCAGCGCCTCGCTGGAGACGTAGCCATGGATCTGCCGGCCGAACAAGCGGAGCCCCTCGCGCATCCGGCTGGTGATCCACTGCGGCAGCAAGTCGTGAAGCGGGGCGGATTTCGTGCCGGGGAAATAGCTGGTATCCGGCAGGTTGGCGGAGATTTTGCCATCGAGGAAGTCGGTGACGCGCTGGCCCGGCGCGACCTGGCCGCCGCCGCCGGCTTGTTTGGCGGTGCGCTCGAGTTCCTTTTGGAAAACCAATCCGGCGAGCACGCCGTATTCCTTGACGAGTTTTTGCAAATCCTCGGGCTCGACCGTGGAGACCATGCCGGAGTTCGCAAAGGGTGAGTCGCGACGCGAGAGGCTCATGCCATTGACAACCACCTCGTCATTCTCAGTCGAAGCCGGAACGATCCAGCCGCCGGGGCACATGCAGAACGAATGCACGCCGCGACCGCGGATCTTCGTCGCTAACCGATAGCGCGCGGCGGGAAGTAGCCGGGGTCGTTCCTGGCCGAAGTCGAGGTGATATTGCGTGCGGTCAATGAACGGCTGCGGGTGCTCGATGCGGAATCCCACGGCGAACGGCTTGGGCTTTAGCAGGATTTTCCTCGCGTCGAGCATGCGGTAAATGTCGCGGGCCGAGTGGCCGGTCGCGAGGATCACCGAATCTGCTAGGATTTCCTCGCCGGATGCGGTGAGCACGCCGCGGATGTGGTTTCCGCTGAGCAGGAAATCGGTGACTTTGGTTTGGAATCGGACCTCGCCGCCCGCAGCGATGATCGAGTTGCGGATCGCCTTGACGACGTTGGGTAACAAGTTGGAGCCGATGTGCGGATGAGCGTCCGTGAGGATCTCCTCGGGCGCGCCGTGAGCGACGAGAACCTCATAAATCTTGGCGACCGGGCCGCGCTTGGTGGCGCGAGTGTAGAGCTTGCCGTCGGAAAAAGTGCCGGCACCACCCTCGCCGAAGCAGTAGTTGGACTCCTCGATGACCCGCCCCTCGCGGAGCAGGGGAGCGAGGTCGAAGCGGCGTGCGCTCGCGTCTTTGCCGCGTTCCAACAGGATTGGCTTGAGTCCATTTTCAAGACAGCGCAGCGCGGCGAACATTCCCGCGGGTCCGCAGCCGACGATGATTATCGGCCGGGCGTTAGGCGGGACTGCGGGCATTGACCATTGCGGCGTCTCGTCCGGGGGCAGGGGGGCATCAAGGGCGACATCCAGCCGGAGTTGCACCTTGACGGCACGTTGGCGGGCGTCGATCGAATGCTTGCGGAGTTTGATTCCGCCGATGCGCGCGACTGGAATGCCGAGCTTGACAGCCGCGGCTTGGCGGCGGGCGGCATCGTCTTCGGACTTCTCCAAAGGCAGGACGATATCGACGGTTTCTATCAAAGGTTCCACAGTGGCTAGGGATCGACTTCAACCACGGATGGAGCGCTTCTGGCCCGCGTCATCGACGCTGACGAAGGTCACCCGGGTTGAGAAGATGGGCGAGGATCCGGTCTTTTCGTCGATGACTTTCACCGAGTAAGTGGTGCTGGTGTTGCCCTCGCGTTCGCGCTCGCAGGAAATTCTCAGGATCGTGCCGTCGCGCACGCTGTGGTGGAATTCCACGGTGTCCATCGCCACGGTGACAAACTGGCAATGCGGGTAGTCGAGACTCGCGGCGATCCACGACGCCTCGTCGATCCAGGCGAGCATGCGGCCGCCGAAGAGGAAGCCGTAGTGATTCAGGTCGCCGGGGAGAACAAGTCGGTGCGTTTCCATGATCTCACCAGCGCCGGCGCTTGCTCTCCTTGTAAATGGTGGCGTCTAGCGAGTAACTGCCGGCGCCTGATAGAATGATCGCAATCGCCGGGATCAGATACATCAGGGCGAGTTCCTTCGACCCGCCGGGACCGCCCGAGAACCACGGGTCCGCCACGTGTGCGCCGAAAGCGGCGACCACCATCGCGAAGCCGAACACAAACGCGGCGGGGCGCGTCATCAGCCCGAGCACCAGCAGTAAAGCAGCCACGGCTTCCGCGCCGATCGTCATTGCGAGGCTGACTTGCGGCGACATTAGGCTGAGAGGAAACACTTCCGGTTGATAGAATCCTTTCTTGAGGATCGCTTGGAAATTCTGGATTTTTGGAATGCCGTGACCAAGAAGCATCATCAGGCCCATCATCACGCGGAGTGCTAGAAAGCCGAGCGATGCGGTCGCGTCGCGGGTGCCGCAGTCAAAGAAGAATTTTTTCATGGGGCTGATAGTGGGGCTTTTTTTGCGGAAATCGTGATCCGTTTGAGTCGGTCGTCGCCTTGCGGCGAATGGGAGACGATTTGCGGATCGTCGGCGAGAATATGGTGGACCAGGCGCCGGTAGTAAGCATTGAGCGGGCGAATCTGGAAGGGTTTGCCCGTGGCTTTCACCCGCTCGGCGATCCCTTTGATTTCCCCGGCCAAGTGGTCTTCCTGGATGGAGCGGAAATGCTCGCAATCCACCTTGATGCGCTCCGCCTTGGGCGCATGCCTGCGGACGATCCGGTTGACGAGGTATTGGAAGTCGTCGAGACGGTCGCCGTCCTTGCCGATGATCGCCTCGCTGTCGCCCGAGTGGATTTGCAGGCATGGGCCGTCATGGGTTTCCTGAAGCTCAATTGTCGCCGAGAAGCCGAGGTGCCCGAGCATCGTGTCGAGCACCTTGGTTGCTGATTCCACCGTGGTCATGGCGGGAGATTAATCACATCCTCGGCCGGGTCAATCACCCGGGGCTGCTTTATGCTCGAAATGCCCGCCGATTTCCGCCGCGCAGTCTGCCAGTCTTTGTTTCTCGGCTGCGGTGAACTCGTAGGCCGCGAATTTTCCGATCCCCAGCGTGCCGATGACCTTGCCGGAGGATTCCGAAAAAACCGGCACAGCGAGCGAGCCAGACACGCCAGTCTTCCGCGCGTCGGGCTTGGCGACCCCGCCGAGGTCCTGTTGGAGATTGCAGAGCTCGACCGGCTCCCCGCGCTCAGCGGCGGCTCCGGCGATGCCTTTGCCAAAGGGAATCGTCGAGATTTTGTCCATTAGACTCTCCGGCACGCCGGTCTGGCAGACGAGCATCAGGTTTTTTCCATCAGGCGCGGCTTGGTGGATGGTTCCGGTATGGCAGCCGAAGTCGGCCAAAATGGAGTCTAGCAGCGCGTTCCAATTTACGGGGGTGGTCATTGCCTGTGGAATAACACGGGTTGAATGTCCAGTCACTCACTCATTTGAGGGGAGGAAATTAGCGCTTGGCATTTGGCGGCGATATCAGCCAAATCCTTCGGCAGGTAATGAAAACCCCCGCCCGCATCTCAGCGCTGGCCATTTGGATTCTGGCCTGCCAGCTTTGCTTCGCCATGGATGTCACAGAGGGAATTTACGGGGCAATGCCTGACGGGAAAAAGGTGAAAATTTTCACCCTGACCAATAACAGCGGCCTCAAAGCCAAAGTCACCGAATACGGTGCCATCCTGGTCTCGATGGAGACCCCGGATAAATCCGGGAAAGCGGCCGATATCACCCACGGTTATGACTCGCTGGAAGGTTGGCTAACCAACACCGCATACTTCGGCGCGACGGTCGGTCGCTTCGGCAACCGGATTAAGGACGGCAAGTTCACTCTCGACGGCAAGGATTACAAGCTCGCGACTAACAACGACCCCGGAGGTGTCCCGTGCGCGCTTCACGGCGGCCTGAAAGGTTTTGACAAGGTGCTGTGGTCCGGGAAAGCCACGGAAGACAAACGAGGCGTCGAGTTTTCCTACACCTCCAAAGACGGCGAAGAAGGCTATCCCGGAAACCTAACCGTCACGGTCACCTACTCGCTCACCGACGACAACGAACTTAAGTGGGAGGCCCGGGCGGCCACCGATGCCCCGACCATTCTCAACATCGTCCAGCACACCTATTGGAATCTATCCGGCAACCCCACCAACACGATCAACGACCATATCCTGATGCTCAACGCGGATGGCTATCTGCCCACCAATGCCGGCCTGATCCCGACCGGAAAAATTGAACCCGTCGCCGGAACTCCCATGGATTTCACCAAGCCGACCACCATCGGCGCGCGCATTGATAACGACTTCGAAGCGCTGAAATTCGGTGACGGCTACGACCACGCTTGGGTTCTTAGAAAAGGTGAAGGCATGCGTTTGGCCGCGCGGGTGATGGATTCCCAGTCCGGCCGCGTCATGGAAGTCCTTACCAACCAACCCGCCGTCCAGTTCTACGGCGGCAACTTCCTTAATGGCAAAGCGATCGGCAAAGGCGGTGTGGCTTACGCCCGTCGCAGCGCCTTCGCCCTCGAAACGGAAAACTTCCCGGATGCACCCAACCAACCATCCTTCCCATCTGCCGTACTCCGCCCCGGAGAAGCCTACAAGCACTCGATGATCTTCAAATTCTCCGTCGGGTAACTTCTTCGCCGGGCGCTCGATTCACCAAAACCCGCCGGGCGGTAACATTCCGCCGCGACGCATTCCGTCTCCTTCCCAACCCCAATGTGGAATTCATTCGTTGTTCCTTTTATCGCCTCAGTCAGTGGCAGCGCTCACCGCGCTGATGGCATCCTTCATGTCCGGGATGGCGGCAAATGTCACCGGCTTCAATACCGTATGACCTACGACCTATACTCGCAGATGACGGGCGGCAAGAAATCCGACCGGCAGCTTTTGAACATGGCCCAGTTCGCCACCATCGGCGGCATCATCCTGGCCATGGGCTGCGCGCTGATTGCGGCAAAGTATAACAACATTATGGCAATTCTGCAGTTGGTCTTCGGCTTTGTGAACGCGCCGTTGTTTGCGACATTCCTGCTGGGAATGTTCACCAAGCGTTCCAACAACGCGGGAGCGTTCTGGGGGCTTTTGATCGGCACCGGCACCGCAGTGGTTTTCCATGGACTGTCTTGGGTCACCGGCAACGCGCCCGGTGTCAAAGGCGCATGGATTTCCCAGGTTTTCGAGTATCCAAAAGACCTTTCGCAAAGCTTCATGGTGGCCATTGTCGCCTTCAGCGTCACCTTCGTGATCAACGCCGGTCTTTCGCTCACTTCCGGGCGCAATAAGACCGATGAGGACCTGGCCGGCCTGGTTTATTCGCTCACGCCCAAACAACTATCCGGTCACGAAGCATGGATCATGCGGCCAGCGGTGCTTGGGACCATCGTCATGATCGCTGCGAGCGCTCTCAATATCATCTTCTGGTAATTCCTCCAACCCACTACTTTCATGGATCTTCGACTTCCCATTGGCATCATCTTCACCCTCTACGGCCTGATCCTAACTGGATATGGGCTGGTCACCAAAGGGAGCAAGATTTACGAGAAATCGCTCGGCATCAACGTCAACATCGCTTGGGGAATCATATTGTTGGTCTTCGGGCTAACCATGTATTACTTCGCCAAGCGCGGGGGGAAACCTGAGCTCGAACCATCCCGCTTGTGAAGATTTCCCTCTATACTGGTGGCATGGTCCAGACCAACGGCTACTTGGTGGAAACTCCTGATGGGAATCTTCTCATCGACGCGCCGGAAGGAATCGCCGAGTGGATCACCCGTCGCGGCGTGCGGGTCGATGACGTGCTGCTAACTCATCAGCACTACGACCACGTCACCGACGCCGCAGCGCTCAAGTCGCTAGGGGCACGGCTTCATGCCTTCGCGGATCATTCCAAAGATCTCACCTTGGAATCCATGGCCCGCTCGTGGGGGCTGCCGATCTCGGTGATGCCCTATCAGACTGATCGCTTGTTCACGATGACCGAGCTGCTGCGGATTGCGGGGCTGGAAATTTCACTCGCCCATGTTCCCGGGCACTCGCCGGACAGCGTGACCTTCCATGTGCCGAAGCACGGGGTTGTGTTCTCGGGCGACACCCTGTTCGCCGGTTCTATCGGCCGGACGGATCTGCCCGGCGGCAGCACGACGCAGTTGTTGGACGGCATCGCGCGCCAGCTCATGACCTTACCCGCCGACACCCGCGTTCTGCCGGGGCATGGACCCGGGACGACCATCGGCGAGGAAGCTATGGGAAATCCCTATCTGGATTGATCCAAGACTCCCGACTGAGACAGTCGGGACACATTCCAACTCAGAGCGCCGCGGCAATTTTCTCCAGGCCCTCGAGCATGCGCGCGCGGGGGCAGCCGAAGTTGAAGCGGATCCAGCCGGGCCAGCCGAAGTAGGCTCCGTCGGATAGAAAGAGCCCGGCCTTCTTTTCGAAGTGCTGTGCCGGATTCTCGACGCCCATGCCGCGGGCGTCGATCCATGCCAGGTAGGTGGCCTCGCCGACGCTCACCGACAAACCGGGGCAGCGAGTATTGATAAAATCGACGAGGAGGTTGCGATTGGTTTTTAAATAGTCGACTAGCTCCAAGCGCCACGGCTCGCCGTCGCGGTAGGCGGCCTCGGCGGCGTAGAAGGAGAGTGCGTTGATCTCGCTGAGGGTGTGGCCGCGGACGGCGGCGAACTTGCGGCGGATGCTGTCATCGGGGATGACGGCGAAGGCGTAACCGAGGCCGGCGATGTTCCAGGTCTTGCTAGGGGCAAGCAGTGTGATCGCGCGCTTAGCGAGGTTTTCCGGCAGATTGAGGGCTGAGAAATGCGGGGTGGCCATTTCGTCGAAAATGAGGTCGCAGTGGATTTCGTCCGCGACGAGCACGAGGTCGTGAGTTTCGCAGAATGAGGCGAGTTTCGTGACTTCCGCCGCGGAAAAGACGCGACCGAGCGGGTTCTGAGGATTGCATAACAGAAAGACCCGGGTCTCGGGAGTGACCGCGGCTGCCATGGCTTCCCAATCGAAGGTCCAGTGACCGTTAGCGAGGACGTGGTCCACAGTGATGAGCGAGACATGGGCGTCGTGATGGACGCCGATGAACGGTGGATAGACCGGGGTGCAGGTCATGATCGCGTCCCCGGACTGGCAGAACGCGCGGGCCGCGAGGGAGAGCGCGGGGACGAGTCCGCCGAGGTGGATCACTTGCTCCAGCGGCACGGTCGCGCTGCGGCGCTCGCGGAGGTAGGTGATAACCGTTTCGTTCAATCCCACATGTGGCTGCGCGTAGCCGAAAATCGCGTGTTCGACGCGCTGATGCAGCGCCTCCAGAATCGGTGGCGCGGAGACGAAGTCCATGTCAGCCACCCAGAACGGATCCAGCTCCGGCCGGCGGTCGTATTTGATGCAGCCGGTGCCGCGGCGGTTAATTAGGGAGTCGAAGTCGAAATGCATGGCGCGGAAGTTGTGGCGGCACGGCGGGCAAGTTTCAAGCGCCGGGTTTCGGAGGAAGCGGCGGATCATGCATCCGATGCATTTGCAGTGGGCAGCCAGCGGAGGGTGATGGCGGTTATATCAAATAAGCGTCCACGCCTCGGTTCCAAGGTCGATAAAGGATCAATCGTCGGTTTCGTTTGAATGATGCTTTCAGCCGCGCGGGGAGCTCTCGTGCAAGAAGGCCGCGACGCCTGCCGCCAGAGCGGCGACGATGGCAGCTGCTCTGGCGCGTGCTGGCCGTGGCGTGGAAGGAGCGCGCGGGCGGTTGGAGCGAGCTGCGGGACTCGTTTTGTTAGGCGGGCTCGCAGGGCGATGGTCCGGCGGCCGGGCGCTGAAGAATTATGTCCTGAGCTACGCGGGAACGAGTGATGCGCTGGCGACGATTTCCTCCATCGCGTCCATGTTTACCTCGAGCGCGCGGACGAAGGCGAACTGGTTGCGACAGCGGTCGAGGTTGTGGTTGGGACGTTTGATTTTAAAATAGGTGTCGCCGTTGAGATGGTCCGTTAGGAAACGGATGCCGCATTCGAGGGTGATCAGCTTTCCGGAAAACGCGAGGTTGGCGAGTTCGGCTTCGTTTAGGAAGGTCGCGGTTGAGAGGTAGCCGCGCACCAGCGCGTCGAAGCGCTCGAGGTTAACTCCGATGTGGGTGACATCGGGGTCGTCTTCCCGCGTGGTGG
>JAYSYA010000242.1:0-3206 GCA_043716765.1 Akkermansiaceae bacterium | reverse complement strand
CGAGATCCGCAGCATGCTGGAGAACCAAGTCACCGGCTCGGTGCGCTGGACCGAATCCATCCAGCAGCTCATCGCCAGAGGCCACCGCACCTTCCTCGAACTCGGCCCCGGCAAGGTGACCGCCGGGCTCGTCTCCAAGATCGACAAGGAAGTCACCGTCCATTCCGTGGAAGATCTCGCCTCGCTGGAAGCCGCCGTCGAGGCACTTTCCTGAGCATTTAAAGGTTCGGGAGAAAAATCAGAAAAGCTCAAAAAAGAGATTGCGCAGTCCGGGGCCGCTAAATAGCTTCCCGCACCCGAGCGGGACATGGAGCGGTAGCTCAGTTGGTTAGAGCGCCAGCCTGTCACGTTGGAGGTCGCGGGTTCGAGTCCCGTCCGCTCCGCCATTTCCCGTTTCGGTAAAATCAACCCCGCCTGTAAAGGCGGGGTTTTTCTTTGCTCGCGAACCGTTTCGGCAAACTAGAAACTTGCCCGCTCCGCGACGATCCGCTATTCGAAGACCGTGAGTCAGCCCGTCAAAGACCGTTCGCATTGGACGATCCGCAAATTCAGCTCGCACGAGGAAATGCGCTGCCAGCAGGTCAAGGACTGGCAGGCGCTCAGCGGGGCCGCGCGCCGCAAAGCCGCCTGGGAACTGGTCACCGACTACTGGTGCGGCATGAAAGGAAAACACCCCGATGAACTCCGACTTCAAAGATCTGTTACGCATCTTAGGCGAATGTGAGGTCCGCTACCTGGTGGCAGGAGGTTACGCAGTGATTCATCATTCCCAGCCCCGGTATACCAAGGATATCGATATCTGGCTCGATCCCACCCCGGAAAATGCCAGCAAACTCATGCGGGCATTCCGCATCTTTGGCATTCCCATGATCGGGGTGACTCAAAAAGATTTCGCCACGCCGGGAACCCAGTTCAGTCTCGGGGTGCCTCCTTGCGAAATCGACTTCCTCACCACCATTCCCGGTTTGGAATTTACCACCGCTTGGGAAAACAAAGTCATCTCCGAACAAAGCGATTTCCCAATCGCATACCTCGGGAAATCCGACCTCATCCGCGCCAAGCATACCGCCGGCCGTCTCCAGGACCTCGCTGATATCGAAGAACTCCGCCGCGCCGGGGACATCTAAAGCGCGATTTCGGAAAAAACCCTCCGACCTTGCCATTGCTTCGTTCCCGCCCTACATCCCTCCGCCATGCCTACTGTTGCCATCGTCGGACGCCCCAATGTCGGGAAGTCAGCTCTCTTCAACCGCCTTGCCGGGCGGAAGATTGCCATTGTCCACGACCAACCCGGTGTCACCCGCGACCGCATCGCCGCACCTTCCAAGGCCACGCAAGTTCCCTGCACCCTCATCGACACCGGCGGCATCGGCGGCAACATCGACGACGGGTTTGAAGAACAAGTCACCATCGAGGCGGACATCGCCATGCAAACGGCGGATTTGATCCTGTTCGTGGTCGATGCCCATTCCGGGCTCACCCCGGTCGATCAAGCGCTCGCGCAAAAGCTCCGCAAGGCCAAGCCGCCCGTGCTGCTCGTCATCAACAAGGTCGACGACGACAAGCACGAGAATTCCCACTCCGATTTCACCCGCCTCGGCCTCGGCAACAGCGTTTTCGTTTCCGCAGAGCACGGCCGGAATTTTGGCCACCTCTGCGATGAAATCGATGCCGTCATCGCCCCGCTCGTCTCCGAAACCGAAGCCGAGGCCGAAGTCGCCGAAGCCGTCGGCATCAAACTCGCCATCGTCGGTAAACCGAACGCCGGCAAGTCCTCGCTGGTCAACGCGATCCTCAAAGACGAGCGCACCATCGTCTCCGAAATCGCCGGCACCACCCGCGACGCCGTCGATCTCCCCTATTCTTTCGAGGGCGAGAATTTCACCCTCATCGACACCGCCGGCCTGCGCCCGCGGGCCAAGCGCGACAATTCCGTCGAAGTTTTCTCCGCCATGCGCACCGAGAAAGCCGTCCGCCGCGCCGACCTCTGCGTGCTCGTCATCGACCTCGCCGCCGGCATCACCTCGATGGACCGCAAGATCGCCCAATTGATCATGGAGGAGAAAAAGCCCTGCCTGATCGTGCTCAACAAATTCGACCTCTTCCATCCCGGTGCCAACCGCACCGCGCGGTTAGAGGAGGCCGGCGAACACGTCCGCAAGGAGCTGTTTTTCCTCCACTACGCGCCCTTCGTCGCCTGCTCGGCGAAGACCGGTGGCTCGGTGGATCACGTCCTTAAAGAGGCGCTCAAAATCAAAAAGAGCGCCCAGAACATCCCCGGCACCGGCCAGCTCAACCGCATCCTGCAAGGTGCCTTCGTGGCCACCCCGCCGCCGATCGACAAGAAGCTCAACAAGCGTCTCAAGCTTTACTACGCCACCGCCGCGGTGGAAGAGAAATACAGCGTCATCCCGGTGCCGACCATCGTGCTCTTCGTCAACGACAAGCGGCTCATGGCCACCAGTTACGAGTCTTACATCGTCAACCGCTACCGCGCCGCCCACCCGGCACCCGGCATTCCTGTCATTCTATCCGTGCGCTCGCGTTCCCGAAAAGACTGGGAGCCGCGTCAGAAGCCGCAGGGGCACTGAGAGCCCCAAGCTCCGTCAATCGATGATCTTCCGCATCGGGATCATGCTGGAATACTCGAAGCCCTGCTTCTTGAAAAACTCCTGCGACTCGGCGCTGATCCGGTCCGTTAGCAAGGTGATGCGCTTGAAGTGCTTCTTCTTGGCGAAATCCACCACGTAGTCCACCAGCATCGTGCCGTAGCCTTGGCCGCGGTGGTTAGGATGGATCACCACGTCCTCCATGAGGATGACAAACCCGCCGCAGGCCGTGGAAATCGTGAACAACAAATTCACCATGCCGAAAATCTGATGCTGGTTGCGCACCACCAAGATCCGACCCCGGTTAGGCTGTTCCAAAATCAACTGCAAACCGCGCTCCTGCACCGCGCGGTCCGGCGAGAAGTCCCCTGACAGGTCGAACAGATTCATCACCAACTCCGTCAACGCCGGCAAATCCTCAATCGTCGCCGGCTCCACACGGGGGCGATCATCGTCTAAATTCGGGAATGCCGTGTCCGTCATTGTTTTCACGAAACTGAGTTTGGCAGGGATTTGAAATCGGAAAACGAAATTCTGCCGCCAGCTCAAATTTCGCCTTCAAGTGGCCCGGATTCCAACAAATCCGGTCGGTTCGCC
>JAYSYA010000241.1:0-29626 GCA_043716765.1 Akkermansiaceae bacterium | reverse complement strand
AGGAGAGCGGATACTTGGGCGACACTTTGTCCCGGTTGCAGTAATCGGAAAAGCCGCAGGGGAAAGGACTGTTGCAGTGCGCGCCGGTTGCGATTTCTGGTTCATCCGTTAGTGCGGCGACGGCTTGGGCACCATCGATCCATTCCCTCACCTCGTTCCCGCGGGAGTTTGCTTCCGCAGTGAGGTCGTTTTCCTTGAGCAGGCCGTGGTAATTTTCATCGCCCTGATAGATGAAGGAATTGTCGATGTGGGCCAGTGAAATGGACGACAGACGCACTCCGGCGGTGGCAGCGATGTGAGCCTGCACCGCGATGTCATCGCGCTGGTAGTCCTTCACGCTGGTCGATGATTTCACCTCGATCATTTTCCAGGCAATCGCTCCATCTAGCAAGTCGGGAAGCATGACATCCGCGTAGGCCAAAGCACCGCCCGCGGCCATGCCGGCTTCGAACAAAGGAACCGCGCCACTTTCCAACAACACCGCGCTGCGGGCGAGGGCTTGCTCGTGGCCCAGACCACTGACATCGATGAACTCTCCGTTGCCCTCCAGGTCGTAGATGCTCCGTGCCATGTCACCGACCTGATTGCCGATCTGGAACACCATTGCGGAGGCCGAGTCATCACGCAGTTCGGACTTGTGGATTTCCAGCCACAGGCGTTTCGGGCACTGGCGGTAGGCGATGATTTTGGATTTGGATAGGTTGCGCATGGGAGTGAGTATATAGTTGGACCGCGACAGAACGCGTCGCTCTCGAAAGGGCGATGCTGTGACACGGCTGATGGGTCAGGTTTCCTTGTAATGGCTGAGGCTGGATTCGAGGGCCGCGATGATTTGTTTCCGCAGTGCGACCGGTTTGAGCACGGTGATCGCCGGGCCTTGGGAGAGAATCCAGAAATGAAGCTGCCAGGATTCCTGGACGGTGGCGGTGAGCGTTTGGAAGCCCGAGCGCGTGGTGATTTTCTGATCCTTGGAAATCGGAGTTTCTTCCAACAGGCGGGCGAGGTCATCGGAAACCCGCGCCTTGAGAACGATTGCGCTGCCGCTGCCGAACTGTGCGCCTCCGCCGGCAAGGAAGGAGTCGAGGGAAAAGCCTTTGGGGCGCAGTGCCGGTTCGTCGAGGACGGTGGCAGAAGCGATCCGGTGGATGGCGTAAAGGTGCGGTTGGTCGTAATCAAAAGCAGTGGCGACCAGATAGGATCGCGCACCCTGTTGGATCAGAGAAAGCGGATGGAGGGTCTGCTGCTTGGCGGCCGTCGATCCTGCGCTGAGGTAAACGACCTGAAATTGGCGTTGCCGGAGCAGGGCTTCCTGGATCGCGGGCAACACTCCCGGGGCCATGGCCGACGGAATGAATGGCAGGCCCGGCGGCACGTAGCGGACGAGGTCTGCCCAGCGGGCGTGCGGGATTTTCGGCAAGGCGGCGAGTTTTTCCCGAGCGAGGGAAAACTTGCCTTCCAGCGCGGAGAGGAACGCAGGAGGCATGATCTGGCGGAGCACATCCTCCATCAGACCGAGCGAAACGGCTTCGGATAGATCCATGCCGAGGATGTCGACGTGGGCGTTTTCCCTCCAGTGCCAGCCGTAGGGAATCGACACTTCGTTGCGGCGAATCGGAAAGATGCGGGACAGTTCCTCCATGTCCCGCTCGATGGTGCGCTTGGTCACGTTGTGGCCGGCGGCCTCCATGCGGTCGCGGAGTTCCCGCGAGGTTCTCCCGGGTGGACGGGAAGGAAGGTGGTTGCGTAGCAGTTCCCACTGGCGGGCAAGGGTGGTTTCGTGGTCGGAGCCTGGCATGGATGGATAGGAGTTATTGAAAACCGATCTGCCGCGAGCGGTTGGCTTTGAGGTCGGATTCGGCGATGACCGCAAGTAACAGGCTGCTAGCATTTCGGAAGGGTTGGAACCATGGTGGCGGCCAGCTCCAAATCTGCAGAGGTTGGCCGCGGGAGATCGAGATTCTGACAGGTAGGAAGTTAGTAGGCGTCCGGCTTGCTCCGGGAGGAGATAGCGAAGTGCAGTTTGATGTCGAATCGGCGCATGCTTGCGGTGCGATCCCGCAGAAACGTGACACATTTCAACAATTTCATGAGTTTTTTCAGTAATCGGCGCAAGTTCTCAAGTTCGTGAACTCTTAGAACTTCATCCCTACTTTTTCAGCACCGCTTGCCAGACGCGGTAGGCTTCCAGTTCGTTCTGACAGCGCATGTCGAGCGGGCATTTCGCCAGCAAGCACGGCGCGCACTCGACGTGCCGCCGGACCACGGAATGGCGACGCCCGAGCGGGCGTTTCCATGCCGGATCGTTCGGGCCAAATAGCGTGACACAAGTCGCGCCGACGTGAGCGGCCAGGTGCGGCAGCGAGCCGTCCGCGGCGACGACCAAGTTGTGGACCGCCAGCAACGGCAACGCCCCGGCAAGCGGCGAGGCTTGAAAAAACTCGACGCTTTCGCCGAGATTTTGCGCCAAAAATTTCCCCCGGCCCCGCCCGCCGTCCACGCCGGTGACCGTGATGCGTTTCCCGCTTTCAAGCAGCTTCCGCCCGATTTCCAGCCACCGCTCGACCGGCCATTCGTGGCTCGGCCCGAAGTCCGAATCCGGGCAAAGCAGCACCGTTCCCGGTACCGGCTGGATGCCCAGCGCGGCCGGCGCGAAAAACTCCGCCCGCCCGGTCTCGATCCCCATTTCCTCCACCGCCGCCAAATAATGCCGCACTCGGTGCTCCAGCGGCCCCACCGAAAATCCGAGTGGATGGGTCAACATTCTGGCCAATTTCCCCGCGCCCACGCCAAGCCGCCGCGGGATCGCCGCAATTTTAAAGGCCTCCGCCGCCAAGCCGGTTTCCCAAGCCAGCGATGCCTCCCACTTCCCTGAAATTTCCGCCGCCAAGACTCTGGCCTTCGCCTTTACCGGGCAATCGATCACCGTCAATCCTTCCACCGTTTCCCAAAATCCCCGCTGCGCCGCCGCACAAAGCACTCCGGTGCCCAAGCCGGATGCCACCAGTGCGCGCAGCGCCGGCACCGCGAAACACGCCTCGTCCCAGCGCTCCGGCGCAGCCACCAGCATTCCTCCCGAGTTCGTCATCACTCGCCGACGCTAAGGTCCGGAACCGCCTACGGAAACTGCAAAATCAGCCCGCTGAGACCACAAGATTTGCGGATTGCCAATACGCCGAGCTGCGCTTAGCTTCATCGCCCCGCAGGTCACCTCCCTTGGTGCCCGCGCCCCGAACCGAATACGACACCGCAGTGGGATTTTTGGATGCCATCAAACGCTGGCGCTTGGCCCGAGAGGGACTTTCGTCAGGAAGAAAGCGCCGGGTGCATAGTGAAAATCCGGTCATTCAAGCGCTGGAAGACAGTTTTTGGGTCAAACTCGCGCTTTACGCCGTGTTCGCGGTCGCCACCGCCGTGCTCGTCCTCAAGTCATCCGCCGGGACAACCTTCGCTGCGGATCCTCTCAAGGGAGCATCTTACGGATTCATCATCGCCATCACGGCCATCGTGATGTTCCAAGTCAGCTTGCAGGATCGCTGTCGGCGTAACAGCCGCGTCGTCCTCGTGCTCGGCGGGCTGGTCGGCCACTTGCTGATGGTCCGCGCGATGATGGGCTTGGTGGATGTCGGCTCGATCCCGGAAATCTTCCGATTTTTCGCAGTGCCCTTCGCCCTCGCTCCGATGCTCCACGGCGTGCTGCTCGGCCGCGCGGTGGCTTCGTTTTCGGTCGTTTACGTTACCTTGATCGGCTGTCTGCTGGTTCCTCAAGGCGAAGTGCTCCCTTACATGATCCTTAGTTTGGTCTGCGGAATGACCAGCGTTTTGCTCGCCTATCAAGTCCGCAAGCGGCTCCAGTTGCTGCAAGCCGGCATCTACGTCGGGGCGGTCACGTTGGTCATCGGCATGGTCCTTGGGCGATTGGACGTCCCCGCGATTTTCGGGCCGGATTCCATGAGTCACCTGCAACTTCTCGGCTCCGGCAGCGCCGCCGCCTTCGGCACCGCCGTGATGACCGCGCTGCTCATCAGCGGGCTGCTGCCGCTGTTCGAGGGCACTTTCCACCTCACCACCGACATCAGCTGGCTGGAACTCAGCGATTTGAACCACAAGCTACTCCGCCGGATGCAGCTTGAAGCGCCCGGCACCTTCCACCACAGCCTCGTCGTCGCCGCGCTGTCGGAAGCCGCTGCCGAGAAAATCGGCGCCAACGCCCCGATGTGCCGCGTGTGTTCCTATTTTCACGACGTGGGAAAACTCAAGAAGCCCGGCTACTTCATCGAGAACCAGCACGGCGGCGGCGAAAATCCCCACGACACGCTCACCCCCACGATGAGCTCCCTGATCATCATCGCCCATGTCAAGGACGGCATTGATCTGGCCGTGAAGCACCAGCTCAACCCCCGGATCATCGACGTCATTCAAGAGCACCACGGCGATTCGTTAGTCTTTTATTTCTACCGCCGCGCCCAGGAGCAAAAGAAGGCCGAGATGGAAAAAGTTGATCGCCGCCTCGAAAATCCTGAAGACCTGCCCGCCGTGGATGAGAAAAATTTCCGCTACCCCGGCCCCCGGCCGAGCTCGCGTGAGAGCGGCATCATTTCCCTCGCCGACACGGTCGAAAGCGCCTCCCGGTCGCTCAAAAAACCCAGCCCCGCCAAGATCCGCGCGATGGTCGATGACCTCGTCAACGCCAAGATCAATGGCGGCCAGCTCGACGATTGTCCGCTCACTCTCCGCGACCTCGCCATCGTCAAGGAGAGCTTCGCCGGCACCCTCCGCAGCATGCTTCACAGCCGCATCGACTACCCGAAGGACGACGCCTCCACCGTCACCAAGCGCTTGTCCAGCGACGCCACCCAAGACGGCCGCGTCATTCCAATGCCCAAGCGCGCCTAATCCTCCCACCCCATACCGCCATGTCGCTCGAAGTCATCATCGGCAACAACCAACAAGCCACCGAAATTCCGGAAAGCTGGCTCACCGCCCTTGAAAGCGTCGCCCATGAAGCCGCCCGGCTTGCCTTGAAAAATGCCGCCGAGGAGGACTCACCGTTGTTCCACCTAGGCACGCTTGAAATCGCCATCGTGGACGATGTTACCAGCGACCGAGTCCACCGCGATTTCATGGACATTGAAGGGCCCACCGACGTGATCACCTTCCACCACGGCGAGATCGTCATCGGCGCCGAAGTCGCTGAGCGCCAAGCCACCGAATACGACGAGCCGCTCGGCCGCGAAATTTTGCGCTACATGGTCCACGGCCTTCTCCACCTCGCCGGCCACGAAGACGAGGACGCCGCCGAACGCGCCACCATGGAAGCCGCCCAGGAAATTATCGTCGCCTATCTCTGGACGCCCGAACTCCGTGAGCGCCTCAATCCTGGCTTTTTGAAATGAGTCCTATCAAGCACTCCGTCTGTGGCTGGTGTTATGGCAGCATCCCGCTCGAAGAGCTCTGCGCCGCAGCGCCTGGGGCGTGGAGCTTCGCGAGACGCTCGCCAGCAAAAACTTCGGCCTGCTCTACGATATCTATCACATACAGATCATGGAGGGCGACATCATCCGCACCAGCCGCGAGAACCACCGCTGGTTCACCCACTACCACACCGGCGGCTGCCCCGGACGCAACGAGATCGACGCCACGCAGGAGTTTTTCTATCCGGCCATCATGCGCGCCATCGCGGCTACCGGCTACACCGGCTTCGTCGGCCAGGAGTTCGTCCCGTTAGCCGGCGATCCCCTCGCCAGCCTCCGTCTGACCCGGAGTGCGGCACGCTCTGCTGCCGCCGGCGGCAGATGGAAGCTCTGCTCCATGCGGCGCGGAGCTTCCCGGCACGAAAAGAGCTCCGCACCCCATCCTGCAAAGCTGGAGCCACCGCGGGCGCGCGCAAAGCTCCGCGCAGTCCGCCACTACTTGATCCCGTGCTCTTTCGCAAACGCCGTGGCTGCCTCCTTGGCGGCGGCGTCGCTCGTGGGCCAGTTGTGATAGATTCGTTTGAGGGTCTGGTCGCGGTCTTTGCCGGGCGGCAAGGTCATCGCCCATTGCGCGGCGGTCTCTGGCTCGTAGCGGGAAACGGTTTCGGCGTAGCTGCGGATGGAAGTGTTTTTGGCCGGACCTTCCGGCGCGGTGGTGAGCCATTTCCCCGCTGCTTGGAAGTCATCTTGCGTCCAATTGCGGACGATGTTGCGGATGTTGTTACTGCTCTTGTCTGCGGGCAGGCTTGCGCCGATCCACTCTATCCATTGGCCGGTTTCGTCTTTTTTGTCAGCCGAGGAGAGTCCGCTGGCAAAACTTTCTAGCTCGGCCGGGCTGAGATTGGCGGAGGCCAGCCATTTTGTCCCGGCTTCGAACCCTTCCTCCATGACACCGCGGGCGAGCGCGCCCACCGCGTGATCCGCAACGGACTGGCGGGCGGCGTCGTCGGTCATCGTGGCCAGATGCCCGCGCAGCGCCCCGAGCACGACCGTCCTGTCTTCCTCGGTCTTGGCCGCGCGGATGATCCCCGAAATCGGCATGGTCGCTTCCTTGATTCCGAGCTCGCCGATGAGTTTGAAGGCGAGCTTGGGGTCACTCACCGCGGCACCTGAGATGATGCCGCGTTTGGCGTCGTCGGTTACCAGATCGGGGAATTTCTCAGAGTTTTTCTTTACCCATTCGAGCGCGGCGAGCGGGTCGTCTTTAGCCCACTTGGAGAGCGAGGAGGAAATCACGTGCTTGCCCATGCCATCGTCGCTAAAGAGATCCGACGATTCTGTCAGAAGCGCGAGCGCGGCCTGCGGGTGATCGTTGGAAAGCGTCATGATCGAGAAGCCGATGAGCCCTTGGCGGGTCTCGTCCTTGAGCTCCTTGTTGGCACGAAGCTCGGTGACGAGAATTTTCAACTGCGCCGAGTCGAGTGACATCATGCGGTCCATCATGTCCATGATGCGCTTCTGCATTGCTTCATCTGGCGCACTGCCTTGTTTCTCGCTGGCTTCCATTTCCTTGGCGAAGGCGATGAACTCGGTGGCGGCGAGCTTGGCATCCGCCTCACGGTCCGCCCGCCCGCGTTTGGTGATGCGGACGGGATCGGCGGCGTTAGACGAGTCGAGGGAAATGCCGAGCTGGGCGGCCTCGGTGACGAGTTTCGCATGGCTCTCGCGGACCACGGCGAGCCGCTGCTGGTTCTGCCAGCCGAAGCCGCTGGCGAGGGCAAGAATGAGAACTGATAGGGCGATGGAAATTTTCATAAGGGACTATTTGAGGTGTTTCAGAATTTCCCCGCGGCGCTTTCCGTCGGCGATTTTTTCCGCGAGAGCGCGGGCCTGTTCCTTGTTTTGGCGCGCGGGCCAGCTTTCCAAAAAACTGGCTAACACCTCGTCGTTGCCACTGGTCTGGTTGTATTGGACTGCGAGATCGGCAGCCTCAGAAAACTCCATTTTGTTGCCTCCTTGGAGGGCGTTGCCGAGAACTTTTCCCGTGATGCTGCCGAGCGCTTGCGGAGCTTGGCCGCCGACCCATTCCCGCATCGCGTCGAGATCCTCGCGGCTGACTTTTTTGCCGTCGTAATTCCTCAGTTTCGACTCCGCGGCCTCCTCGGCGCAGGCGGCCCGCTCGGCGGGAGTGGCTTCGATCCGGTCGAGATATTCGGTGACCTTCGAGTAACCACCGCTCGACACCATTCGGGAGGCTTGCTGGGCGAGAGTGCTGGCCTGCTGATTTTCCGGCACTTGGCCGCGGATCAGCTTGGCGAACCCGGGCTGGTCCTCATCCTCGAGCTGTTGGAACTGGGGCTGTGACATGACCTCGCTCCGCTGGTCTGCCGGGATCGCGCTGAGGCGGTGGCCGGCCGCATCGAGGTCGGCAGCGAGCAGGACGTTGATCAATCCTCCTTCAAACTGTTGGCGCGATCGGCTTTTACCATCAAGCGATTTGCTATCGAACGTTCCGGCCGCGATCTGCCGGTCGAACCAAGCTGAGGCCGTTGCGGGATCCTTCTTCGCCCATTCATGCAAGGCGCTGGAAAGCTGCCAGACCACGCTGCTTTTTTGATCCTCAATTCGGTCGATGAACCGGGTGAGGGCAAGTTCAGGATCCTTTTGGGCGAGCGGCCCGATGAGCATCTGCTCGAGCATGGCGCGGGAGTCCGCCGGCAGCTCGAGCGCGGCAATTTCATCCAGCGCGGCGACGAGTTCCTCCTTGGTCATCGCTTGCACGCGCTGCTGGAAACGCATCATCGCCCGCATGTCGCCCATCCCGCCGCTGCCCTGCATTTCCGCGAACTGAGCGGCGATTTTCTTCCAGTCGAGCGGCTGCTTGTCCTTTGCTTCCTTGCCCGGTGCGGCGAACTTCGCTTGGCGCGAATCGGCTCCCGCGCCGGACGCGCGGGCGGCGATGTGCTTTCGCAAAACCTCGCTTTCCTTCTCAAGCGTGGCGATCGACTGGCGCTGACTGCCGATCCAGCTACCGGCGATGATCAGCGCGACCACGGGCGGGATGAATGATGTGGGTTTCAATGCAGTGCTTGATAGGAATTCCACCTCAAGTCGTCAAGGACAGCGACGACCTGCAACCTCACGCCGCGTCGCTGGCGGCAAGCCGCGAAATTTCCATGCCGATGAGGCAGACATCGTCGGAAAACTCCTCGCCCTCTGCGAAGTGCTCGACCTCGTCAAAGACATCTTGCAGCAACTCGGCCAGCGGCAGGCCCGCGCGGCTGCCGATCGACTCGCGCAGGCGGTCGATGCTGAAGGGTTCCGAATTCGCGTTCTCAACCTCGAACAATCCGTCAGTGAAGGCGAGGATCCGGTCACCGGCGGCGATTGGCAGCTCGTGGGTCACATACTTTACGTCGTCGATCAGGCCGAGCGCCGGACCCGGCACGCGGCGGGCGGTGATCGACTCCACCCCGCCGCGCACCAGCAACGGACTCGGGTGGCCGGCGTTGGCGAAGGTGAGTCGTGCGTTGGCGACGTCCACGATGAGATAACAGGCGGTGGTGAAAAGGGTGGTGCCTAACTGCCGCAGGATGCCGCGCAGCGCCCGGTTCATTTCCGTTAGCAATGCGCCTGGACTGCCCGCCAGCTCACCGAGTTGTTCCTCCAGCGCGCGCATCATCGCAGTCACCAGCGCGGCGCGCACGCCGTGGCCCATCACGTCGCAGATGAAAACCCCGACGGCGGTGTCCGAGACGCGAACGACGTTGAAAAAGTCCCCGCTCACCGAACTGGTCGGGTGGAAGATGCTGCAGAATTTCACCGCACTGGCCGCCTGCTCGGCACCGCGCGGCAGCGTCGGGAAATGCTGCGGCAAAAACGCCATCTGGAGCTCGCGCGCCATGTCCAAGTCCTCCTCCATCAGCGCGTTCTTGGCCCACAGCTCGCGCGTGCGCTCGGCGATGCGCTGCTCGAGTTGTTCATTGAGCGCGCGCAAGTCGGCTTCCGCTTGCTGACGGGCGTTGCGCTCCGCGACTTCCCGCAGCGCGCGCCCGACCGCCGGCACAAGGCGGCCGTGAATCCGGTCTTTGAGCACGAAGTCCGTCGCGCCGTTCTTGAGCAGTTCCACCGCGGTTTCCTCGCCCACCGCGCCTGAAATGATGATGACCGGCACGTCCGGGCAACGCTCCCTCGCCATCGCCAGGGCTTGCGCGCCGTTGAAAGTCGGCAGCTTGTAATCCGCTAGAATCAAGCCGGGTTGGAACTCCGCGAGCGCGCTCGCGAAGTCGTCGCCATTCTGCACGCGGGTCGATACGAACTCGATTCCTCCCTGCTTGAGCTCGCGCAGGATCAACTCCGCATCGAGATCGGAGTCCTCCAGCGAAAGAATGCGGAGTCCGGATGTTGCGGCAGTGTTCATGGCTTCATGGGCGGTATTTCGTTAAGTAGCAGTCAATATACAACCATCCGGGTGACGGCGTCACGAAAGTTCTCGAAATCCATTGATCAAGTCCCGGCCTTCGCGGATCGAGCGCGGCCCGGCCGTCCCACGTGGACGAGCTGGTTTGCGAGGTTGCGTTTCTTGAGCGCCAGAATCGCGAAGTCCGCACCGTGCTGTCGAGAAAGACGTTCATGAGCTTTGGCTCGGCAGTGTGAAATAGAAAGTTGCGCCTTGACCCACTTGCCCCTCCGCCCAGACGCGCCCGCCGTGGCGCTTGACGATGCGCTGGACAAGCGCCAGTCCGACGCCGGTCCCCGGGAATTCCTCTTGGCTGTGCAAGCGCTGGAAGACTCCGAAAAGCTTGTCCACATAACTCATGTCGAAGCCGATGCCGTTGTCTTTGATATAGTAAATTAACCCGCCGCTGCCGCCATCCCAGGTGCCGATTTCGACCTCGGCGACCTCACGCTCTTTGGTGAACTTGATGGCGTTGCCGATCAAGTTCACCCATACCTGCCGGATCATCGCATCGGATCCGCGGGCGGGCGGCAGCGGATGCAGATCCAGCCGCAGCCGCAGCCGTTGGTGCGGTTCCTGCGTGGCTAACTCGTCAAAAACCGCTCGCGCCATTCCCTCCATCTCGATCAAGGCCGATTCCATGGACTGCCGGCCGAGTCGGGAAAACGCCAACAGGTCGTCGATGAGGCGCCCCATCCGCTGCGCCTCGGAGCGGATCACGCCCAGCATCCGGCGGCCTTCGTCGTCGAGGTTAGGTGCATACTCGGCCAGCACGATTCGCGAGAAGCCGTCCACTGCCCGCAGCGGCGCGCGCAGATCGTGGGAGACGGAATAACTGAACGCCTCCAGCTCTTTGTTAGACTCCGTCAGCTCCACGGCATGGCGTTGGAGATCGGCGTTGAGTTCGCAAATTTCCTCCTCCGACTGCTTGCGCTCGGTGATGTCGAGATTGACCCCCACGATGCGCGCCGCCTCGCCGTTGGCCCCAGGGATGACTCTCTCGGCGGCTTGGATGACGCGCACGGCGTGGTCGGAAGCGCGCACGATGTGGAACTCGCGCTGGTCCTGGCCGCAGGTCGCGAGGGTGTGTTGCAGCCGCGCCTCCTGCATGGCGAGATCGGCGGGCAGCACCCGTGCCTGCCAATCTTCATAGGAGACCAATCCTTCCGGCGTGGCGGCCATGCCATAGATGGCAAACATCCGGGCGTCCCACCGCAGCAGGTTGCTTTTCGGGTCTCGTTCCCACACGCCGATGCTGGCGGCTTCGGTGGCGAGCCGCACCCGTTCCTCGCTCTCCCGCAGCGCTTTCTCCGCCAGTTTGCGCTCGGTGATGTCGGAGCGGATCGTGATGAACTGGGCCGGCTTTCCGTCAGGCCCCAGAAAGGGAACGATGGTGCTATCCATCCAGTAAAGCGTGCCATCCTTCGCGCGGTTTTTAATTTCGCCTTTCCAGACATTGCCGCCGCCAATCGTCTGCCAGAGGTCGCGCATGAAGGCTTTGGGATGGTGGCCCGAATTAACGATCCGATGGTCCCGGCCGACTAACTCCTCGCGCGAGTATTTGGAAACCGTGCAGAACTTGTCGTTAGCGTAAGTAATCACTCCGTGGGCGTCCGTGATGGCGACGATGGCGTGCCGATCAAGCGCCGCTTTGAAATCGCCCAGGTTGGAGTTAGCCGCTTGCAGCTCGGCGGTGCGCGCCGCCACCCGCTGCTCCAGCCCGGCGGCGAGCTTGCGGATTTCATCTTCCGACCGCTTCCGCTCGATGGCGATGCGCATGACGTCCGCTGTTCGTTCCATCAGATCGAGCTCCGCGGGGCCGGGCCGCCGCGATTCCTGGAAGTAAACGCAAAAGGTTCCCAACAGCCCGCCGTCATGGTTATGAATCGGCGTGGACCAAGCAGCCCGCAGCCCGTGCCTCAATGCCGTGCTGCGGTGTTCCGCCCACAGCGGGTCAGTGAGGATGTCCGAGACGATGACCTGCCGGTCGAAATGAGCGGCCGTGCCGCAGGAGGAAGCGTTGGGGCCAGGAAGCAAGCCCTCGAAGACGCGGTTGAAGGATTCCGGCAGGCTCGGCGCGGCCGCACAGCGCAGCCGCCCGCCCTCAAGCAGGCGCACCACGCAGAGCGCGCCCGGTAGTTGTTTTTCAATCCCTAGCAACAATCCGTCCAGCACCTCGCGAAGCGCCGCCGCGCTGCTGATGAGTTCCAGCGCACCCTTCTCCCAGGCTAACACCCGCGTCCCGCGCTGGCGGGTGACCATCTCCCTGTTGAGCCGCAGGAGGCTGGAACTGAGGAGTAGCACGCTCATCAGCACGCCCGCCGGCAGGATCGCAAACGCGCGGCCGTTGAGCGCGCCGCGCTCAGCCTCACCCAGGACAAGTTCTTGCTTATCCTCTAACTCCATTGCATCCAGCGCCTTGCGGATCTTCTCCGGCTGCGAGACGCCGCCGGTGCTCATCAGCAGCGCCGCCGCTTCAAATCCCGCGTCCCGGCGAGTGTCCGCCATCCGCCGCATGGCCCCGAGCTCCGCGGTGATGAGCTTGTCCAGCGCATTGAGCCGCGCCTGTCGCCTTGATTCGCTAGAAATCATTTCTCGCAGCTCCCGGATTTTTTTCTCCGGCTTGGAGAATCCCTTGTTAAAAACAGTTAGAAACTCCTCCTGCCCTGTGACCAGGTATCCGCGCAACGCGTCCCGCGATTCATCGATGTCGCTCCGCAGCTCGCGAATCCTGATGATGACTTGATAGAATTGCCTCTCCTGCGCGGCGGCAGCCGCCAAGTCTCTCGAACTCCGCTGCGCAAACGCCGCGATGACCAGCAGCAAGGCCAGTCCACTGGCGACGCAGGCAGTGCGCGACGGGCTGATCAACCAGCGCATGCCCGCATCCCTCCAGCCGACGCGGACCATCCCCAAACCGACCACAACGACCAACGAGGCCGCGCCAATTGACATTTTGGAAAGTTCCCAGCCATCACCCAACCCGGCGGGATCGCCGGACAGAATGGCGAACAAGGTTCCGCCAAGAATCGCTGCCATTCCGGCGGCCAATGTCGGCAGAGCGCGGCCTGCCGGATGGCGGACGGGAGCAGTCGAGGGGTTCATGATTTTTACAAATTATCAGCAAGTGATAGGCCTTGATGGCACCGAAATGAGAGGGAATTCATCCATTTGACGAATCAATGTCCATCTGCCATGAGGAGGGGATAATGGCAAGAATCTTCCGCGTCGTTTTGCGCGTTGAGGCGCGCTCCTAACAGCGGCCGGAGCGGAATAGCCCATACTCCGACGGCCGTCCCGGTGCCGGCCGCGATCTAGGTGAAATAGAAGGCGGCCGGGGCAGGGGCAGCGAGGGGGACCAGTCGGAGCCGCGCTCAGCGGTTGCCGGCGAGGGCCATGCGGGAGGACCCTTTCGCGGCGGCATGGAACTCGCGCTCGCCCGCAACAAACGCTTTTCCCGGCGGGATCTCCAGCCGCAAGATTTCCATGCCGACGAGGCAGACATCATCGGGAAACGCCTCGCCTTCCGCGAAGGTTTCGATCTCCGAGAAAACATCCTGCATCAGCTTGGCGACTGGCAGACCGGCGCGCTGCTGGATCGCATCGCGCAGGCTTTCCACGCTGAATGTGTCGGCACACGAATTCTCCACCTTGTAAAGGCCGTCGGTAAAAACGAGCAAGGAATCACCGACTTCCACCGCGAGTTCCCGGGTGTGATATTGCACGCCGTCGAACAGGCCGAGCGCGGGACCGGAGGCGTTGGCAGTGGTGATAGACACGACCTCGTCGGTGGCAGCACGCAACAGCAGCGGACTCGGGTGGGCGGCGTTGGCGAAGGTCAGGCGTGCCGTCGCGATGTCGACCACCACATAACAGGCAGTGGTGAAAAGGGTGGCTCCCAACTGGCCGAGGATGCCGCGCAGCGAGTGGTTCATCTTGGTGAGCAGCGCGCCGGGGTCGGCTGCCAGATCGCTGAGCTGCTCCTCGAGCGTGCGCATGATGGCGGTCACTAGGGCGGCGCGCACGCCGTGGCCCATCACGTCGCACATGAAGATGCCGACGGCGGTGTCAGACACGCGGACGACGTTGTAATAATCCCCGCTGACCGAGCTAGTTGGGTGGAAAATGCTGGAAAACTTCAGTGCGCTCGCCGCTTGCGCCGCACCGCGCGGGAGAGTGGGAAACTGGTTGGGGAGGAAGGTCATCTGGAGCTCGCGCGCCATTTGTAAATCCTCTTCCATCACCGCGTTCTTCTCGCGCAACTCGCGCGTGCGGTCTTGGACCCGCTGCTCGAGTTCCTCGTTGAGTGTGCGCAGCTCCGCCTCGGCCTTGCGGCGGGCGTTGCGTAATTCCACTTCCCACAACGCCCGGTCCACGGCCGGCACCAGCCGGCCGAGGCGGTCCTTCAGGACGAAATCCGTCGCGCCGTTCTTGAGTAATTCCACGGCGGTTTCCTCGCCGACGGCCCCGGAAATGACGATGACCGGGACGTCGGGGCAGCGAACTTTGGCGATTGCCAGAGCTTGGCCACCGTCGAAGGTCGGAAGCCGGTAATCCGCTAGAATGAGCTCCGGCCGGAACTGGATAATAGCGCGCTCGAAGTCAGCTCCGGTCTGCACGCGGATGGCGGTAAACTCGATTCCTCCCTGCCTCAGTTCATGCATGATGAGTTCCGAATCAATGTCGGAGTCTTCCAATGTCAGAATACGAATTTCAGTCTTTTGCAATGCGTTCATAATTTATGTATTGGTGCCTGATTGAGGTGAATCCAATACGAGCCCATATTGCTTACGACCTCAAGGAAGTTTTCGAAATCGACGGGCTTTACGATGAAGCTATTAGCTCCTAACTGATAAGCTTGCGCCACATCGCTGTCCTCGCGGGACGATGTCATGATCACGACCGGCAACATTCTGGTGCGTTCGTTAGCGCGGATCTCGCGCAGGACTTCGAGGCCGCTGACCTTTGGCAGTTTAAGGTCCAGAAGCACGACTTTAGGCGGTCTGTGGCATTCGCCCGCAGCGCTGCCGAGTAGGAAATCCAGCGCCGCCTGCCCGTCACTCACATGAACCAGACGGCTCAGCGGCAGCGACTTTTTGAGGGCGCGGATCGCGAGTTCCGCATCCTGGGGGTTATCTTCGACAAGTAAAATTTCGAGTTCGGATTTCATGACTTTTGGTTCGGCAAGGTGAAGTAAAATGTTGCGCCGTGGTTGACTTCGGCTTCCGCCCAGACGCGGCCGCCGTGGCGGAGGATGATGCGCTGGACGAGCGCGAGTCCGACGCCGGTTCCCGGGAATTCCTGCTCGGTGTGGAGGCGCTGGAAGACTCCGAAAAGCTTGTCGACAAAGCGCATCTCGAAGCCGACACCGTTGTCCTTGATGTAGTACACCGTCTCGCCGCCCTCTCCTTCATTCGCGCCGATTTCGACCACCGCGACCTCGCGGTCCTTGGTGAACTTGATCGCGTTACCGATCAGATTGACCCACACTTGGCGGATCATCGCTTGAGTGCCAAAGCCGGGTGGAAGGGGGTGCAACTCGAGCTGGATGTGGCGGTTCGGTTCAAGGGCCGAAAGCTCGTCGAAGATTTCTTGCGCCAACGTGCGCATGCCGATTTGCACGGACTCGATCGGCTGGCGGCCGAGCCGGGAAAAAGCCAGCAAGTCATCGATGAGCCGCCCCATCCGCTGGGCTTCGCTGCGGATCACATCAAGCATCCGGTGGCCCTCGTCGTCGAGCTTGGTCGCGTAGTCGGCGAGCACCATGCGCGAGAATCCATCCACCGCCCGCAGTGGCGCGCGCAAGTCATGGGAGACGGAATAACTGAAGGCTTCGAGCTCTTTATTCGCCGTTTCCAGCGCGGTGGCGCGGCTCTCTAACACGGCGTTGAGCTCGCGAATCTGCTCTTCCGCCAGCTTGCTCTCGGTCGTGTCGAAATTAATTCCCACCAGTCTGGCCGCCTTGCCGTCGGCTCCGGTGATGACCAACTCGGAGGCGCGGATGTTGCGCACGGCATGATCCGAGGCACGGGTGATCCGGAATTCGCGCTGGTCGCGGCCGCAGGTCGCGATGGTGTGCTGGAGTCGCGCTAATTGGTTGGGGAGTTCCGCAGGCAGCACTGCGGAGATCCATTCGCTGTAATGCGCCCTGCCTCCCGGACTCGGCGGAAGGCCGTAAATCTCGAACATCTGCGCGTCCCATTTAAGCTCGCTGGTCCTGAGGTCCCACTCCCACACCGCGATGCCGGCTGCCTCGGTTGCGAGTCGCACGCGCTCCTCGCTCTCGTGCAGCGCCTCCTCCATCTGCTTGCGCTCGGTGATGTCGGTGCGGATCGCGATGTATTGCTGCGGCTTCCCCTCCGGCCCGAGGAAGGGGACGATGGTGCTGTTCTCCCAATAGATCGAGCCATCCTTCGCGCGGTTTCTGACTTCGCCCTTCCACGTCCGGCCGCTGCGAATCGTCGCCCACAGATCGTGGAAAAATTCTTTCGAATGGTAACCGGAATTGATCAGGCTGTGAGTCCGGCCTAGCAGCTCTTCCTGCGGATATTTGGAAATCTCACAAAATCGATCATTGGCGTAGGTGATCGTTCCGTCCGGGGTGGTGATGGCGACGATCGCATGCTCGTCGAGCGCGTGTTTGAAATCGCCGAGGGAGGCGTTGGCGGCTTGCAGCTCGGCGGTGCGCGCTTGCACTCGCTGCTCCAATCCGGCGTTGAGCTGGCGGATGTTTTCTTCCGCCTGCTTGCGCTCGATGGCGATGCGCATGACCCGCGCCGCCCGGTCGATGAGTTCCAACTCGGGTGAGGCGGGGCAACGTGATTTTCGACAGTAGATGGCGAAAGTGCCGAGAATTTTACCTTGGCCGCCTTGGATTGGCACGGACCAGCAGGCGTGCAAGCCATAGCGCAGAGCGGTTTCGCGGTAAGCAGCCCAGAGGGGATCGCTGCCGATGTCAGTGACGATGACCTGCTGGTTCAAATAGGCTGCCGTGCCGCACGACCCCTCGGCAGGACCGATGGCGAGACCGTCAATGGCGCGACTGAAAGCCTTTGGCAGGTTGGGAGCGCCACCGTGGCGCAGGTGGATGCCGTCGTCATCCATCAGCAGGACCGAGCACATCGCGCCCGGCAGTTGTTCGTCCAAGCCGAGCATCAAGCCGTCGAGCACCTCGGCTAACGAGTCGGTGCTGACGATGGATTCCAAGGCGCTTTTTTCCCATGCCAGGAGCTGTAGCGCGTGGGTCTTGGCGGTCACGTCCATCACCAACGAGGCGGCTCCGGTAAAGCTTCCCTGTTCGTCGATGAGCGGCGTGTTATACCACTCGCATTCGATCCGGGTCCCGTCCTTGCGCAGGTTGGGGTTAGAACTTCGTTCGCCACCGGTCCGGTCCATCAAGGATTGTATAACTTTCTCGACGTCCTCACGAAATGCCTCTGGCAAAATGAAGGATGCGGGCTGGCCGATCGCCTCCTCCGAGCGGTAGCCGAAAATCGCCTCCGCTGCCGGATTCCAGCGGCTCACCCGGAAATCCAGATCCCACTCGATGACGCCGATCGGCGTTTGCTCGACGTGCAGTTTGAGCTTCTGGGTGGCCAGCCGCAGCGCCTCCTCGGCCTGTTTGCGCTCGGTGAGATCGGTGTGCGTGACGATGGCTCCGCCGATGTTTTCAGTCGGGCGGACCACTTCCATCGCAAACCAGCGCGGGTGCTCCGGCGCGTTGCACGGGTATTCCAGAGAGAAGCGTGTTTTTTCGCCTGATAGCACGGCTTGCACCCCGGCGACGGCTGCCTGCGCGTAAGGATCGCCGGCGCCATGGATGGCAGGGCAGCAGACCTCCAGATAGTTCGCCCCCACGCCGACTTTGTCCTCGGCAGGGTTGCCATTTTCGCGGGCGAAGCGCAGCCACGGCTCGTTGACCGCGAGGATTTTCCCCTGCTCGTCCAACACCACGACATGGGCGGGAAGGGAGTCGAGAATGGAGCGCTGGAAGGCCGTGCTCGCGCGCAGTGCTTGCTCGGCCTGCTTGATCTCGGTGACGTCGAAAGCGGCTCCCACCACACCGGTGATGCCCTCGTTGCCGTTGTCCAAGGGCACTTTGTTGATGAGCAAAATCCTCGGCTCGCCGGCGGCGTTTTCCTTGCAGACCTCTTTATTGACGACCGGCACGCCTTGCAAGACCCCCTCCTCTTCGACCCGCAGTTGTTCGGCAATTTCCGGCGGATAGAAATCGGCATCGGTCTTGCCGATCAATTCTTTCGGCGAGGCCGCGCCCATGTTGATCGCGCAGGCGCGATTGGCTAACACGAAGCGGCTATCCCGGTCTTTCACAAAGATCCAGGTGGGCAGTAAATTCACCAACGTGCTCAAGAGTTGCCGCTCGGCGACCCGCTCCCCGTCCGCCCGCTTGCGCTCGGTGACGTCTCTCACCGTCGCCGCATAACTGATGATGCCATCTTTGTTTTCCACCGCGAACGGGCTGACGATCGCCGGGAAGCGCTCGCCGTTTCGCCGCATGAAGGTCAGTTCAAAAATCCTCACTCCACCTTTCATCGTGTAGTCGAGCGCGGCGTAAAGCCGCTCGTATTCCTCCGGCGGCCAGTAGGGGTGCGGAACGCCGGCGCCGACGAGTTCTTCCCGCGCAAACCCGGTCATCCGGCACAAGGCAAGATTGGATTCCATGATGGTGCCGTTCGGGTCGATGACCGAAAAGCCGTCCTGCATCGAGGAAATCAAGTTGTGGGAAAACTCGAGCGAGTCATACAGCGCTGTTTCCGCTTGCTTGAACGCGCTGATGTCGTTGAGCGCAAGGCGGATCTCCGGGGTGCCCTCGGCGTCTTGCGCCAAGGCGGCGGAGAACTGCACCCAGGTGGGTGCCATTGAATTCCGGAGCAGCCGCAGTTCGCAAATTTCCGGCTCACCGCTCGCCAGCAGCCGCTTGCAAACGTGAAAGAAAATGTCCTGGTCCGTAGGCAGGATGAAGTTGCCTATCGGCTGCGCGGCCAGCGCGCTGCGGGCCACCCCGAGCAGGCTGGCGGCGCTCAGATTGACCTGCCGGATCAATCCTGACTCGCTGAGGGTGACATAGCCGACCGGAGCCAGCTCGTAGAGGTCGAAGTAGCGCGCATGACCGGCACCCACTTCCGCTTGGGTGCGCCGCAGCTCTTCATTCTGTAATTCCAGCTCGATCTGATGGACCTGCAGTTCGTGCATGATCTTCTCCACCTCCTCAAGCGACGAACCGGCAAGCGGTGCCGCCGAGCTGAGCGCTCGTTCCCGCGCGACGGACTCGGCCCGACGGCGCAACTCATCCGCAGCGCTTGCCGGAACAATGTTGTTAGCAGGAGATGGATCCTTGGCGGGCATCGAAGTGAATTGTCACACTACCGCAGTTCGCTCGGTGGTCGCAACCGCATAAATCTGCCCGTCCGTATTGAGCCGCATTGAGCCGCGCCGTGGCGACAATCCTGACCCACGCCGCCCATCCGCCTGCCGACGCGCCGACGCGCCGAAAATCCCTTCGGCGCTTCCTCACGTTCTGCGGGTGACTTGCCTGCTTCAACGGTCTCCATCCGGACCCCTCGTTTCTGAACGCCCTCGTCTTTGCTAAGCATAATGGGTTTCTAAGCCGCCATCTAGCGGCAAACAGGCACGCTCTACCAAGAAGCAAATCCCAATAGGGCCGGAAACTCCGCGCAACGCCGATTCAGTGCCGAAAAAAGTTACTGCTTCGCTAATTTCGTCACACGGCCGGTCTTATTCCAGTCCTGCACGTAGAGATTCCCCGCGCTATCAAAACTCAGGCCATGCGGCGCGGTGAAAATCCCGAGCTGTTGTTGCTGCGGCGTCACCTTGAAATTCGCCCATTGCGCCTTGTTCGGATTGTCGCCGAGGAAGGCCACCGGGGTGCCGGTTTTGTCGAGAATGGTGACGCGGGATTCGAGCTCCGCGACCGCCGCGGTGTCGCCTAGAATGCTAACCGCACAGGGCCTGCGAAGATTCACAGCATGCACGCCGAGCCAATTTCCTTCCAGATCGAAGTGGACCAGCCGGCGCTTCTCCCGGTCCGCCACCAGCAGCCGCGGCTCGCCGAAACGAGTATCCATCGCCAGTCCGTGAGGCGTGTTGAACTGCTGCTCGTTAGCGCCCTTGCTGCCGAAGGATTTCAGCAGTTTTCCCGCCGCATCGAATTTGTGGACGATGTTCGCGCCGTATCCCGTCGCCGCGAAAATACTGCCGTCCGGAGCCACCGTCACCGCCGTGAGCCCTTTCCAACCGCCGGGAATTTCGCCAGTGGCGGCGTTGGGGATCTCCAACAGGATCTTGCCTTCCGTGTCGATCTTGCAAATTCGCTGCGGCGGCTTGTTGCCATTGAGCTGGGCCCCGTAAATCACGGTTTTCCCCTCCTCCTTGCGGATCGCCATCGCATGGAAACCCTGGCACTCCGGCGCGATGGTGCGCAGCAACTTGCCGTCCGGCTGATAGACCAGCACCGACAACTTGGAATCCGTGGAGACATAAATCAGCCCGCTTGCATCATCCACCACCACGCCGCCGTGAGTCGGGCCGATGATTTTCCCGTCCGCCAGCTCGCCCCAGTGCGGCACCGCCTCGAACGACCATGCGCCGTTGCCCGTGCGCACCGCAGTGTGGGGATCATCTCCCGGCCGAGTTCCGGTTTCCGGGTGAGCAAACGCGAGCGGGGTGATGAGGAGCGGGATGAGGTAACGCATGGGAAATCCACCCTTCCGAATTCTAATTGCCGAATCAAGCAACAAGGCTGAGAGGCCCGTAAAAAAGAACCCCCGCGAGAGTTTTAAGTTTTTTCTTGGCAAACTGGCGCTTAATCCATACTCATCGCTCTAGATTAACGAATGCACCTTTCCAAAAAATCAGAATACGCGCTGCGCGCCACCATCCACCTCGGCATTGCGGCAGAAGTGGGCCGCGGCACCATTTCCGGCGCGGAACTCGCCGAGGCCAACCGGCTGCCGCTGAAATTCATCGAGCGCATTCTCCAAGAGCTGCGCGAAGCCGGACTCGTCGAGACCCACCGCGGCAAATTCGGCGGCTATTGCCTCGCCAAGCCCGCTTCCGAGATCGGCATCGGCCAGCTCGTCCGTCTCATGGATGGCCGCCTCGCCCCGATCTGCTGCGCCAGCGAAAACGCCTATCAGCCCTGCACCTGTCCCGACGAGGAACACTGCGGTCTGCGGATGGTGATGATCGACGTCCGCAACGCCATCGCCAACATCCTTGACCGCTACACCGTCGCCCAAGTCGTCGAAGTCACCCTCCGGAAAATGCGCCGCGACGGCATTGTCCCGCCATTCGCCACCGCCGACTCATTCGCCGCCGGGGCCTCCCCGAACCGCAAAGCCGATCCCGCCGACGGATTTCTCGCCGGGCTCTCCCAACTTGCCACCCAACCATCCACTCCCGATGAACACGATCCCCTCTAAACACTCCACCCCCGGCGGTCCCAAGACCGACTGGCTCGAAGTCGTTTGCCAGAACGTGGCCAATCTCCGCTTCGGCTCGGTCCAAATCACCGTCCACGACGGCCGCGTGACCCAGGTCGAAAGCATCGAAAAAACCCGCTTCGTCGCCTCCCGCGATGACGTCGGCCAAACATAACATTCTATCACGCTTCAAAAGACCGACCAGACCACCGAAGGGATCGACCAGCGCGCAACGGTCCCCCGCGTCATCCACGCCGCGGCCCGGCGCACGGTCATTCTCCGCCTCCGGCCAGTCTCTTTTTGCATCCAAAATTCTCCCGCGCCCACCGCACTAACGGGGGTATCCGAACAACTGCGAAAGCTCACCGGAAAACCGGACGCGGACGCTCCGCAGACATCCATGAAAACAACACAATATTATCGCATCGCCACTCCACTGATAGTCATCGCCGCCTTTCCCTTGCTCGCAAGCGCGCAACAGAACTCCACCGAATTCGTCGAGCCTGACACCTTCCACAAAATCTGGGGCTACGCCGCCCTCTACAAGGACGACCTCAACCCCATCCTCCAAGAGTTCAAACTCCGCGGCCGCTATCAGGGACAATACTGGGACGTCGACGCCGACCAAAGCAGCCAGAGCAACTGGGAAGACCGCCGCTCGCGCTTCGGTTTCGACGCCAAACTCTTCAAGAAGAAAATCGAAGTCCGCGCCGAATTCCAAAGCAACGACCAGTTCGCCGACTTCTACGACGGCCTCGTCGACGCCTACATCCGCTGGAAACCCAGCTCGTCGTTGAGCATCACCGCAGGCAAAATCAAGCCGTTGATCGGCCAATACGACTGGCTCGAATCCACCAACAGCCAGCCCACTTTCGAGCGCTCGCAAATCTTCAACCAACTCGGCGTCAACCGCGCCACCGCACTCACCGCAGAAGGGACGAAAGACGAACTCTCTTGGCGCGCCGGAATTTACTCGAACACCACCCCCTCCGCCACCGGCGGCAGCGGATCTTTCGGCGACGGCGAGTTCGGCGATTTCAACGGCGGCTTCTCCTACACCCTCGGCGCGGGATATGACTTCAAGCATCTGTTGGATCTCGAAAAAGCCGACTTCCGCCTCGACTGGCTCCACAGCGAGCGCGACGCCGACGACTTGGTCCTCAAAAAATACGGCGACATCATTTCCTCCACCGTTTGGATCAAGGACGGCTATGCCTCCGTCGTTTTCGAAGCCTACTACGCAAGCGGCGCGGACCACGTTACACCAGGCAAGCAATCCAAATGGGACGGCAGCAACGTCTTCGGCTTCTTCATCCAGCCGACCTACGACCTCATCCCCAAAAAGCTCCAGCTCGTCGGCCGCTATTCCTACGCCAACAGCGCGGGCCCGGAAGGCGTCGTCGGACAGTCACGCTACGAACGCAAGGTCGCATCCAACAAAGGAGTCGGTGACGTCTATCACTCGCTCTACGGCGGTGCCCAATATTTCATCTATGGTGACAAGCTCAAGCTGATGGCCGGAGCCGAATGGGCAACCATCAGAAATGACAAGGGCGACTCCTACGACGGATTGACCTTGCTCACGGGCATCCGCTTGTCGTTTTAATTGCAAACTCGCATCCAATTCTCTGCTATTACTTCACCATGAAAACATTCAAATTACTCGCGCTTCTATCATCCCTGTTCGCCACCAGCGTCTTCGCGGACGAACTGCTCAACGTTTCCTACGATCCCACCCGGGAATTCTACCGGGAGATCAACTCGGCGTTCGCCAAGCAATGGAAACAGCAGACCGGCAAATCTCTCACCGTCAAACAATCCCACGGCGGCTCCGGCAAGCAGGCCCGTTCGGTCATCGACGGGCTCAGCGCCGACATCGTCACCCTCGCCCTCTCCGGCGACATCGACTCCATCGCCCAGCAAGCCAACCTGTTGCCTAAAGACTGGCAGGCAAAACTGCCAGATAACAGCTCGCCCTACACTTCCACCATCGTCTTCGTGGTGCGGAAGGGAAATCCGAAGGGCGTCAAAGATTGGGACGATCTCGTTAGGTCGGGCGTCAAGGTGATCACGCCCAACCCGAAGACCTCGGGCGGCGCGCGCTGGAACTACCTCGCCGCCTGGGCCTACGCCGCCCGCAAGTTCGGCGGCGACGAGGCGAAGGTGAAGCAGTTCATCGGCGCGCTCCTGAAAAACGTGCCCGTCCTCGATGCCGGCGCCCGCGGCTCCACCACCACCTTCGCCCAGCGCGGCATCGGCGACGTGTTTCTATCATGGGAAAACGAGGCGCACCTGATCGAAAAAGAATTCCCCGGCAAGACCCAGATCATCATCCCGTCCATTAGTATCCTCGCCGAGCCGCCGGTCGCGGTCGTTGAGAAAAACGCCAAAAAGCACGGCACCGAAGAGCTGGCGAAGGCCTACCTCAGCTACCTCTACAGCGCCGAAGCCCAGGACATCGCCGGCAAGAACTTCTACCGCCCGCGCGACGCCAAGGCCCTCGCCAAATGGTCGAAAAACTTCCCCGCGATCAACCTCGTCACCATCGACAAAGACTTCGGCGGCTGGGCCCAAGCGCAGAAGACCCACTTCGACGACGGCGGCACCTTCGACCAAGTTTACGGCAACCGCTGAACTAACACTATATGTCCACGCGACGCGTCATCCCCGGATTCGGGCTGTCGATGGGGTTCTCCATCACCTATCTGAGCCTGATCATTCTCATCCCGCTCGTGGCCTTGTTTCTCAAGGCTGCGATGCTGGGACCCGCTGAGTGGTGGGCCATCCTGACCTCTCCACGGATGATCGCCGCCGCCAAGCTGACCTTCGGCGCCAGCGCCGCGGCGGCGCTGGTCAGCACGGTCTTCGGTCTGCTCGTCACTTGGGTTCTGGTCCGCTACCGCTTCCCCGGCCGCCGGCTGTTGGACGCGATGGTGGACCTTCCCTTCGCCCTGCCGACCGCCGTCGCGGGCATCACCCTCACCGCAATCTACGCGCCTAACGGCTGGTTGGGGGAAACCCTGGCGAAGTGGGGCATCGAGGCCGCCTACAGCCCGCTTGGCGTCTTCATCGCGCTGACGTTCATCGGTTTTCCCTTCGTCGTCCGCACCTTGCAGCCGGTGATGGAAGACTTCGGCAGCGAGTGCGAGGAAGCCGCCGCCACTCTCGGCGCGGGCCGCTGGATCATCTTCCGGCGGGTG
This sequence comes from Akkermansiaceae bacterium, assembly GCA_043716765.1. Classification (GTDB taxonomy): domain Bacteria; phylum Verrucomicrobiota; class Verrucomicrobiia; order Verrucomicrobiales; family Akkermansiaceae; genus Luteolibacter. Next base: position 5,094 of record JAYSYA010000241.1, on the reverse strand, counting down.
ATTTTCCCGATGTTCATTCCGGCGCTGATCACTGGCTTCACCCTCGCCTTCGCGCGGGCCATCGGCGAATACGGGTCGGTCATTTTCATCTCGGGAAACCTGCCGATGAAAACCGAAATCCTGCCGCTGCTCATCGTCTCGCAGCTGGAGCAATTCAAATACGAAGCCGCCGCCGTCATCGCCGCCGGCATGCTCATCGTCTCCTTCGTCCTGCTGTTTCTAATCAACCTGCTCCAGCGCCGCGTCAACTGGCAGAACCGCTAACTCCTCATGTCCCGCTCCTCCGTCACTACCGAATCCGCGCCCGTCCGCCTGCTCCTCATCGGCGCGGCCGTCGCGTTTCTATCATTGTTCCTGCTGCTGCCGCTCGCCGCCGTTTTCGTCGAGGCTTTCCGCAAGGGCTGGGAAGTTTTCCTCGCCTCGCTGCATGAGGAGGCCGCGCTCGACGCGATCAAACTTACCTTGTTAGCCGCAGGCATCTCGGTGCCGCTCAACACGCTCTTCGGCGTCTCTGCCGCGTGGCTGGTCACGAAATTCAAGTTCCGCGGCCGCTCACTGCTTGTTTCGTTGATCGATCTTCCCTTCGCCGTCTCCCCGGTCATCGCCGGCCTCGTCTGGATCCTGCTGTTTGGCGCGCAAGGCTGGTTCGGCCCGTGGCTCGCGGAGCACGACATCAAGATCATCTTCGCGCTGCCCGGCATCGTCATCGCCACCGTGTTCGTGACCTTTCCCTTCGTCGCGCGGGAACTCATCCCGCTGATGGAAACGCAAGGCAGCGACCAGGAGGAAGCCGCCGTCACGCTCGGCGCGAACGGCTGGCACATCTTCTTCCGGGTCACGTTGCCTAACATCAAGTGGGGCCTGCTCTACGGCGTGCTGCTTTGCAACGCCCGCGCCATGGGCGAGTTCGGCGCGGTCTCCGTGGTCTCCGGCCACATCAGCGGCGAGACCAACACCCTGCCGCTCCACGTCGAAGTCCTTTATAACGAATACCAGTTCAGCGCCGCCTTCGCCTGCGCCACCCTGCTAGCCTTCCTCGCGCTCGTCACCCTCAGCCTCAAGACCGCCGTCGAGCACTTCACCGGCCACTCCTCCCAGAACAAACACTGACCATGTCCATTTCCATCCATTCCATCAGCAAATCCTTTGGAGCTTACGCCGCCCTCGAGGACATCTCGCTCGAAGTGCCGGACGGCTCGCTCACCGCGCTGGTTGGTCCGTCCGGCTCCGGCAAAACCACGCTCTTGCGCATCGTCGCCGGCCTTGACTTCGCCGATCCCGGTGCCGGCAAAATCGCTTTCCACGGCGAGGACGTCATCGACATCCCCGCCGCCAAACGCGGCGTCGGCTTTGTTTTCCAGCACTACGCGTTGTTCCGCCACATGACCGTCGCCCAGAACATCGCCTTCGGCCTCAGCGTGCTGCCCCGCGCCGCCCGCCCGAAAAAACCCGAGATCCGCGACCGCGTCAAAGAGCTCCTCAAGCTCGTGAAACTCGAAGGCCTCGACCTCCGCCGCCCGCACGAACTTTCCGGCGGCCAGCGCCAGCGAGTCGCCCTCGCCCGCGCCCTCGCCATCCGGCCCAAGGTCCTGCTGCTGGACGAGCCCTTCGGCGCGCTCGACGCCCAGGTCCGCAAAGACCTCCGCCGCTGGCTGCGCGTGTTCCACGATGAAATCGGTCTCACCACCCTCTTCGTCACCCACGACCAGGAGGAAGCGCTGGAACTCTCCGACCAAGTCGTCGTCATGCGCAACGCCCGTATCGAACAAGTCGGCAAACCGCAAACCGTCTATGACCACCCGCGCAGCCCCTTCGTTTACGAGTTCCTTGGCAACGTCAACAAGCTGCACGCCGGCAAAGACGTCCGCTACGTCCGCCCCCACGAAATCGACGTCCTCTTCGCCGCCGAGTTCAATCCCGCCACCGACTCGCTCGCCCGCGTCCACCACCTGTTCTCCGCCGGCCCCATCGCCACCCTCACCGTGAAACTCGGCGACGGCCAATTTCTCGACATCGAGCTCTCCCGCCGCCACCTCGCCGAGCTCAGCCTAAGCGTCGGCGACGAAGTGGCCGTCCGCCCGCCAAAAGCCGAGCCGGGAAATTGACTCCTGCCAACTTCGCAACGGCGCAACGAGTCGGTTGGTCCTCGCAAATGACCCTTTCGGCACTCGCACCGCCCACGCCACATTCATCTTCCCGCGCCGCCCCCATCCGCTAGAGTCCCCCCATGCCGCCGGACGCCATCGAATCCTTCATCACCCGTTGGGAAAACTCCGGTGCCGCCGAGCGCGCGAATTACCAGATGTTCCTCTCCGAACTCTGCGACATCATCGAAGTCCCGCGCCCCGATCCCACCTCGCCGGATTCCACGAAAAACCTCTACGTCTTCGACCGCGCCATCACCCGCGTGAACCCCGACGGCAGCTCCGTCACCAACTACATCGACCTCTACAAAGCCCGCCACTTCGTCAACGAAACCAAGCAAGGCTCCTCCGTGGACGCCACTGCCGACGAACTCGCCAAACCCGCCGCCACCAAATCCGGTCACGGCAAGCGCGGCACCGCCGCCTTCGACCGCGCCCTCGAACGCGCCTTCCACCAAGGCCGCGGCTACATCACCTCGCTCCCCGTCGCCGAGGGCCGCCCGCCGTTTCTCATCGTCTGCGACGTCGGCCACAGCATCGATCTCTACGCCGAGTTCTCCGGCACCGGCGGCCATTACGAGCGTTTCCCAGACCCGAAAAACCACCGCATCCTGCTCACCGATCTCCGCCAGGAAAAACACCGCGCCATCCTCCGCGCCATCTGGACCGATCCCTATTCGTTAGACCCCTCCAAGAAAGCCGCCGAGGTCACCCGCGACATCGCCGGCCGCCTCGCCAAGCTCGCCAAGTCCCTCGAAGCGGACAAACACGACCCCCGAGTCATCGCCGGCTTCCTGCAGCGCTGCCTCTTCACCATGTTCGCCGAAGACATCGGCCTCCTTCCCGAGGACGGCTTCAGGAACCTGTTGGAAAAAGTCAAAGCCTCGCCCCACGGCTTCCCCGTGCTCGTCTCCGCGCTGTGGAAGGAAATGGCCGTCGGCACCGCCTACAGCGCCCTGCTCTTCAAGGAAATCGCCTGCTTCAATGGCGGGCTGTTTGAAAACACCACCGCCCTCCCGCTCTCCGCCGTTCAGCTTGCAATGCTCAGCGATGCCGCCGGCACCGACTGGTCCGCCGTCGAGCCCTCCATCTTCGGCACCCTCCTCACCCGCGCGCTCGATCCCCGGGAGCGCCACAAGTTAGGCGCGGAATACACCCCGCGCTCCTACGTCGAGCGTCTCATCCGCCCCACCATCATCGAGCCGCTGCGCGACGAGTGGGACGCCGTCCGCATCGCCGCCGCCAACCTCCACCGCGAGGCCGATGCCGCCGAGGACCGCGCTGCGGAAATGGACGAGGAAATCAAAGCCCTCGGCACCACCGCCGCCGCCAAGGAAATCGGAGCCGCCGCCGCCAAGCTCCGTGCCGATGCGAAAAAGAAAGATGCCGAGGCCCTCAAGCTCGTCACCGACTTCCACCGCCACCTCTGCAAAATCAAAGTCCTCGATCCCGCCTGCGGCACCGCCAACTTCCTCTACGTCACCCTCGAACACATGAAACGCCTCGAAGCCGAGGTGCTCGAACTCGTCACCGCCCTCGGTGGCGACGCCACCTTCGAGATGAACGAATACAAAGTCCGCCCCGAGCAATTCCTCGGCCTCGAACTCTCCCACAACGCCGTCGCCATCGCCCAGCTCGTCCTCTGGATCGGCTACTTCCAGTGGCAGCGCAAAACCACCGGCAAGGCCGATACCGGCGACCGCCCGCTCCTCCCGAAAACCCAGACCATCCGCCAGCAAGACGCCGTCCTCGCCTATGATGAAAAAATCCCCCGCCGAGATCCTGTTAGCGGGGAAATCCTAACCATCTGGAACGGCTACACCACCAAGCCCCACCCCGTCACCGGCAAGGAAGTCCCGGACGAATCCGCCACCATCGCCCTCTTCGATTACAAAAATCCCCGCCGCGCCGAGTGGCCGCAGGCGGATTACATCGTGGGAAATCCGCCGTTCATCGGAGCATCCCGCATGCGCGACGCCCTCGGCGACGGCTACACCGAAGCCCTCCGCAAAGCCTGGAAAGGCGCGGTCCCCGAGTCCGCCGACTTCGTCATGTTCTGGTGGCAAAAGGCCGCTGCGGAAGTCGTGCAAGGTCGTTGCAAACAATTCGGCTTCATCACCACCAACTCCATCCACCAGACCTTCAACCGCCGAGTCATCGAGCCGTTTCTGGTGGACGCGAAAAAACCGCTCCACCTCGCCTACGTCATCGCCGACCACCCATGGGTCGATTCCGCAGACGGTGCCGCGGTCCGGATCGCCATGACCGTCGCCGCCCCCGGCAAAGCGGAAGGTATCCTCGAAAAAGTCATCACCGAACAAGCCCGCGCCGACGGCGAGAACGAAGTGACTCTGTTAAGGATTGGCGGCACTCTTGCCGCCAATCTTCAAATCGGCGCGGACCTGACTGCGGCTATTCAACTAAACGCCACTCGTGATTTGAGCTCTCCCGGTATGGAACCTCACGGACTCGATTTTCTCGTATCGCACAGTCAAGCTCTTGAGCTTGGTCTCGGCAGTCAGCTTGGCCTCAACAATCACATTCGCCCTTATCTTAACGGACGTGATATCATGGCTATTAACCGTTCACTTTGGGCTCTTGATTTTTATGGGCTCTCCCGAGAAGAACTCGCGAGTCGATATCCTGAATGCTTCCAGTGGCTACTCATCCACATCAAGCCCCATCGAGATCAGAATCCACGACCAACACGGAAAAACAACTGGTGGATTTTTGGCGAACCTTGTCCTGCCTGGCGGTCGATGGCAGTCGGACTATCGCGTTATATCGTCACTGTGAAAACCACCCGTCGTCGCTTTTTCTCTTTCCTCGACGCAAGCATTTTACCGGACAGCCAGGGCGTTTGGCTGGCTAGGGGCATTGCGGGGCAGTTTGGGTGAGTAGCCGGATGGCTTCGGCGCGGTGCTCAGGGTAGTGGTCGAAGGCGGCGTTG
>JAYSYA010000025.1:0-6266 GCA_043716765.1 Akkermansiaceae bacterium | reverse complement strand
GGTTGGTAGCGAACCAGAGCCCTTCGTCACCGGTTTCTGTCGAGTCCACCACGTAGCCTCCCTCTTCCAGACATTCGGTCAGGTTGAGCCGTAGTGGCGTGTAATCTTCAACAAGTAGGCAACGCATCAAGGTCAGGAGTAGTCGCAATCTATGGGGCCTAAATGATGAGAAAACGATGAAAAAACCGCCGATATGCCTGCCTATAGCCAATGAAATAAATCACACGATGCCAAAAACGGTGAGAGTATGATCGACCCCGGAGAAATCGTGAAGCAGTCCAGCGAGCCTCCCGCCAAATCTGGCTGGCTCAAGCGCACGGTCGAGAAATGGGGCGACAAGGGCAAGCTCATGCTGCCGGACCTCCTGCATCCTTCTACCGAAACCAAACCTAACCGCGCACTCCGTTTGGACTGGAGCACCCTTAAACAATGGCTTGGTGTTCGGAAAGTCGGAGTGATGAAAACCGTGTTAGGTGGCTCGATAATTTCGGGGATTCCAAGGGTTTTTTGATGAATGTGGTGCTGGTGCCCGGGGACGCGGATCCCGGCGCTGCCGTTCCGCGCCGCGCGGACTAGGAATCCGCCAAAGGCAGCTTCGCCCGGTAGGTGGTCGGCGATTCACCGACGACCTTCCTGAAGGTGCGGTTGAACTGCGACAGCGACTGGAAGCCAACTTCGAAGGCCACTTCACTCACCCGCCGGGTCGGATCGAGGAAGAAAAGCCGGGCCTTCTCGATGCGGGTCCGCGCCACGTAATCGACGAAGTTGATCCCGGTCGCCTCCTTGAACTTCCCGCTGAAATAGGTGGCGCTCATATTGACAGTCTTGGCCACGGCCGCCAGTGAGAGCTCGTCATCGGAATGATCCCGGATGAAATTCCGCGCCCGCTCGATGACGGGGGACTCGCCGCTGGCGCCATGGAGCGCGAGGGCATTGCCACACTCGGCAAGATGGTGGGCGAAAATGGCCAACAACCGAATGAGCGCCTCATATTGGTAAGGCGTGAGGACGCGCGTGTTGAGGTAGTGTTCCTCGAGTTTTTTCAGGTCCACCTCCGACCCCCATTTTAAAAGGGTCGCCGCGATCTGCTTGAAGCGGATTTTGTCGGGCCGATGCAGCAGGACCTGTCCGGTGTGCAGGAAAGCGATCAGGTTTTCTCCGACCCTGACCGGCACGGCGGTCTCGCACATTCCCGCAAAGCATTTGAGAGTCTTGGGTTGGAACTGGGCACCCTCCTCCACTTCGCACTGCAACGCATAACACCGAGCGCAGCCTTCGTCGGATTTCGACATCATCGCGCAGAAGGGATTTTCCTGCTTTTTCGCGTAAAGAACCACATTTAACTGCGAGGGAGCCTGAAGCCGCAGGGGAAGCCCGGTGCCTTCGGTGAATGCCCGCTCGTAATCGCGATACACTTGGGAAGCGGAGATAACTTCCAGCGTGTGGTGGCTGGCGGCTGGGGAATCAGACATCGGGGGATGAGAAACTACCTGTGAAATTCGGAACAGACAGGCATTTTTTACGAAACCTTGGCGTTTCCAGTCATCCGACCGTTTTGAGAAATTTTCCCAAGCCGGCGTGGTTGATGATGATCGGATCGGAGCCTACTTCATCTGGCGCAAAAGCGCATCGAGCAGGAAGCGCTGGCTGGGCATCCATGTCGCCTTCGGGCTGTTACTGATTGGGATCCTCGGCTCGCATTGGTATCCGGAATGGGTCAAACTGTTTCAACGCGTCTCCTTTACCGACACCTACGTTTGGATGTGGCTGAACGCCCGAACAATGCCCGAGCTCACCGACGTGCGCGGCTTTGAAGTGCCCCCGTGGAGTCGGATTTCCACGATGCGCTCATCCCGCTGGATATTTCCTATCCTTGGGTGCCCCGGGTCAACGTCCGGGATTTGCACACGTTTCTGGAGTCTGGGGAATAGTTTTTCCACTGGGTATTAAATCGCTCAAATGAATACGATCTCATTGAGAGTGAGGACTTTACGGTTCTAGATAAAATTACCAAAAACCCCTCTGGCGAGATGGGCGAGGTTTAGTGGAACGCGGCGGCCGGCATCCTCGCATGAGCCATCCGGTCGCCCCGTCTCCGTTTTGCCAGTCCCAGGTGCGGTTCATTGCAACGCAGAGCACTTTACGGGTGTTTCCGGCACGCTCAAAGACGGCGCGGACGAGAGCGTTTTGGTTGAGATAGACGGACTGGATCTTGCGTGCTGGCTTTTTCATGGCGGCGCGAAGATACCATGTTAGGCATCTTCCAATCATCCGCCGAAGCAGTCAGGGTTCGCCCGCCTGCTTCGGACGGCGTGGAAATGGTAACGGTGCTCAGGTGCCGCATTTCACAAAAGCCACGCACCCAACTCGTCGCTCCGCACCTCCTTTCCATCCCACTTCGTGCTGTCACGCGTGCTGCTAGCACGATTCCAAGCTCGTTATCACTCGCATCCTCCGGCCACCTCACGCCCCACGGCAGGCGCGCGCTTTGACCGGCCATTGAACCGGGATCATTCCAGCTCCATTCCCGGCGGCGAGCCATACCCGACGAGCTTCGAGAGCGACGGCGGCGTTGGCACGCGCAAATCATAGACGCCATATCCATTGGCAATTTGCCCGCGATAGGAGCGTCCGTCGGTGGAATTAATCATCACCGGACGTCCGTCCTTTTTCTCACTGCCCAGATACATCGCCACGTGATGGACCCGCGGCACGCCCGGAGTCTCCTCGACCGCCCAGAACAATAAATCACCCGGTTTCAAGGCCGCGAGAGACGTGTGCTTGAGGTCCACCGCATCCCCGGAAACCTCATGAAGCCGACCGTTCTTCTTTAGCCAGTCCATCTGACCACCCGAACTGCGCGGCGGGTCTAACCCCGCCTTGCGCAGCACGAAATACATGGCTCCGGAGCAATCGAAGCCGCCCGCTTCGGGAGCAGCGCCACCTGCAAGGTAGGGCATCCAAGGTGAATTCCGCGCCACCGCCAACGCACCTGCGATGAGGCTTCGGCGTTCTGGGCTCAGGGAGTCGAAATCCACCAAGTCTCCCGAATCGATGTTCCCGGGACGGGTCCGTGGATCAAGCATCACAATCGGATCGATGGCTTGCCCGGAGACCCCGGGCAACAGGAACGTGAGCATTGCAAGAACCAGCCATCTCATCCGACAAACTAGTCCGGGAATTCCAATCACCAACTACTAATAGAACCTATCTTCGCAATCTCGATGTCGGACAAATGGGTGATTCACCCCATGGCATGACAGGCTCTGATAAGCCAGATTCTTGATGTGACGGTCCGCTGGAATAGCTGATCCACAAACAACAACAAACACATTATGAAGACAAACTACCTGACTCAAGCCGTGCTGCTGATTTCCATGACCGCCTCCATTCCTACAGCTCTTTCACAGGAGACCGCAGTTGAAAAAGCCAAGATAGAGAAGAAGGAAACCGTGCAACCCGGATCTCTCACCGCTCTCATCGGCGCGAGCGTCACATTCTCCACCCTTACCAAAGCTCTTACAGCAGCGGAACTCGATGTGACCCTCGGAACCAAAGGCGACTACACCGTCTTCGCCCCCACGGACGAAGCGTTTGGCAAGCTTCCGGCTGAAGTGCTCACCAAACTATTGCTTCCCGAAAACAAGGAGAAGCTCCGCTCGCTCATGCTCTATCACGTCGTCGCGGGAAGAATGCTCGCCGCAGACATGAAGGACGGCGACGTCAAATACATGAACGGCGAGAAGCTCAAAATTGGTGTCGCCGCCGACAAGATTGAAATCGACGGGTCAAAAGTTTTCAGTGCCGACGTGACCGCCAATAACGGCATCATGCACAGCATCGGCACAGTGCTCGTCCCCAAATCTCTTGAGGGATTCGCCGGCCTCGACAAATAATTTCCACTGCTGAGTCTGAGAGCGCCTGTGGCTTTGCCGCAGGCGCTTCTTCGTATCGGCAAAACTAATCAACATTGCCTTCCGCGAACTCCAGTGCGACGCTTAAAGTCTCGAAAAATTCGTCCACTCTGATGGGTTTGGTGAGATAACGATAGAAGCCGGCATCAAGCCCCTTCTCGATGTCGCGCGTCATGGCGTTCGCGCTGAGAGCGACGATGGGAATATGCGCCGTAGCTGGGTCGAGACGAAGAATCTGCATGGCTTCGATGCCGTTGATGCCGGGAAGGTTGATATCCATCAGAATAACATCCGGCAGCCTCGCCCGTGCGAGATTGATGCCGTCCCTACCGTTTTGCGCGGTCAGCAGGCGCATGTCGGGGCGTCTTGTGATGAGTTGCTCGATCAGCTTCAGGTTTGCGGGGTTGTCTTCGACATAAAGCAGAAGGCGCGGTCGGGAACCAACCGTGGCAGGCTCTTCGGCTAGCAAAGCGCTTGCGGATTTGACGTAGTCCACCTCGGGATTCTCCGCAGCTAGCAGTTCGATCCAGAAGACGCTGCCCGTTCCCACAATGCTTTCCACGCCGATCATTCCCTCCATGAGTTCCACCAATCGCTTGCTCACCACTAAGCCGATGCCGGTGCCCTCCTCACCGCTGGCTTCCTGACCAAGGCGATTGAACGATTGGAATAACTGAGCCAACTTCACGGGAGACAATCCCGCGCCCGTGTCCTTGACGCTGATCCGAATGCGTCCGGGATTGCTTGTAGAGCAGTCCACGAGAACCGTGCCTCCGGCCTGATTGTATTTGATCGCGTTTGAAAGCAAATTGATGAGCACTTGTTTCAGGCGCGTTCGATCAGACTTGATGAAGCATGAGGCATCCAAGCGGGGGAAGCTCATGCTGATGCCGCGCTTCTGCGCCTCCGGTTCGATCATGGCTTGGCATTCGAGCATGACTTCTGGCAGCGAAACTGGTTCGAGAGAAAGAGAGAGTCGTCCGGACTCGATTACTGATAGATCGAGGATCTCGTTGATGAGTTCCAACAAATACCATCCCGCGTGGAGGATTTGGTCGATGCTGGCTTTCTGTGAAGCCGTTGGTGGCGGATAGTCGGACTCCATGAGCTGGGCGAACCCCAAAACCGCATTCAGTGGCGACCGCAGCTCGTGACTCATACTGGAAAGGAAGTCCGACTTCGCCAGGTTTGCCTTTTCAGCGATGGCTTTGGCTGTTTCGAGTTCGAGCGTGTTGTTCTGGAGCACCTGATCCCAACGCTTGCGCTCCGTGACATCTCGTGCGGCCGCGAAGACCCCCTGTAGGACGCCATCGCGATCATAGAAGTTAGTCGAGTTGCAGGACACCACGGTTTCGTTACCGCCTTTGGCGAGGACCGTGAGTTCGTAATCGGTCACTTTGCCCTCGCGGAGCACCCGTTTGATGGCTGCTTTGGCCCGCTCTGGATCGGTGAAGTTGCTTTTGAACTGTGCACCGATCAATTCATCCCGTGAGCGTCCGGTCAGCACCTCCATCTGATTGTTGACATCGGTGACGATGCCAGAAGGATCGGTCGTCATGAACGCGTCGATACTGGCCTCAATGAGTGAGCGGGTGTAGAACTGTTGGTCGCGCAGCTGCTGGTCGAGCTTCTTCTGTTCCTCCTCCACCTGCAAGCGGGCGGTGTTGTCGGTTCCTATCAGGAGGTAACCGATGATGCCGCCGTGATCGTGGATATCACGCAGCGCGGTCACCGAAACCACGGCCGGAAAGCGGCTGCCGTCCTTGCGGATGTAGGTCAGTTCGTAAATATCCTCGATCCCGCGTGAGGCTTTGAACACCAATGCCTCGAAGCCGGGTGTGATGGGAGTGCCTAACTCCAGGCTCAAGGCTGCGGCACGCGCGATGACTTCCTGCGGATCGGAAATCTCGGCCGGAGTAATTTTATTAAGAACGTCGGCGGCGGCATAGCCAAGCATGCGTTCGGCTCCGACATTGAAGATCTGGATGACGCCTTTTTCATCGGTGGCAATGCTGGAGAAGTTCGCGCTGTTGAGAATCGCGTCTTGGAGGGCTCCCGTTTTCAGGAAGGCTTCGTTGCGCGGAGGATCCTTGGCAGAATGGTTAGTTGGTGGTGTTTGTTTCATTTGGCAAATTTCTAATAGCTCGCTTTGGCCGTACTAAAGAATCGTGACCTGCACGCTGCTCTCGATAATTCCGGCGGAGATGGCGTAGCGGGTAAGGCCGGCGGTGTCGTGGATGTTGAGCTTTTCCATAAGGCGGCGTAAATAAATAAGCTTTTCAATTGAGTCCATTTAGCGTGGTATGATTTTGTAGTTCCATTCACCGTGAAATTTGTTGAGTTCAAGGTGTA
>JAYSYA010000240.1:0-1049 GCA_043716765.1 Akkermansiaceae bacterium | reverse complement strand
ATCAAGGCCGCTAATGACTCGGGTAGGACTACGATCCGGGGCTTCAAATCCGGAGTTGTCGTCCATGGAGGAGAATAATTTCCAATAGCCGGAAGGGTAGCCATTTTCGATGGCGAGGTCGTCTGATGCAGCGGCTTTTAATCGCTCCAGCGCCCACACCGATAGCGGTTTGTGGTTTGCCTCCGCAGCCCGCGCCAAAGTTTCGGCGAGGTGTTCTTCGAGTTCCAAGGTGATCGTGCTCATGGAAAAATGTTTAGCATGGTGGATCATGAGCGGCAATGGCGGGGATTGTGAAATTTACACAGCGGGAAGTCGAAACTGACCTTGAGCAGGCCGCAGGCGGTGAGTTTTTAGACTAACAACCGGCATTTCGGCAGCAGGCCGGCGTGGTGGATGCCGACGCCGTGGCGGAGGATTTTCGAGAGTTCGCGGCCGTAGGGTGAGCGGAAATCAGCGTCGTCGAGGGCGCGGGCGATGGCGTGCTTTTCCTCCTTGGTGCAGAAGTTGGTGGAGAGCAGGTCGCGGGCGGTGTCGGCGCAGGCGTTCTGGGTGAAATGGACGAGATAAACGGGTGCGCGGCCTTGTTCGTTGAGTTCGGCGACTTTTTCCTGGAGCTGGGTGGTGGAGTATTCGAACTCGAGCGGGACCGGGCGTTGGTCGGACTGGACCAGGGTGGTGGGCGCGCCGGTGAGCGCGGTGAGTTGCTTGGAGAAAAACGACGAGTCGCCGAGGGTGGCGGACATCAGGAGGAAACGGGCGCGCGGCAATGTCAGGAGCGGGATCTGCCAGGCGGTGCCGCGCGAGTGGTCGGAGTAGTAGTGGAACTCGTCCATGATGACATCGTCCACGGGGGCGTGCGCGCCGTCGCGGAGGGCGATGTTGGCGAGGATTTCGGCGGTACAGCAGATGACCGGCGCGTCGTGGTTGACGGTGGCGTCACCGGTGATCATGCCGACGTTTTCCGGGCCGAGGACGTGGCAGAGGGAGAGGAATTTCTCGTTGGCGAGGGCCTTGATCGGGACGGTGTAGTAGGAGCGGCGGCCTTGGCA
>JAYSYA010000239.1:0-9671 GCA_043716765.1 Akkermansiaceae bacterium | reverse complement strand
TTCCACACATCGGGCTGGGCGTAGGCGGCGGTGTCGTCGTAACGGCCCTTCATCATCTCGGTCCACGCGAGAATGTTGTTCCAGGCGCGTTTGCCGGCACGTGTATTCTTCAATCGGTTACGCACGTCGGGCAGGTCGTCGGGCCCGAAGTAGATCCGCGGGTGGATGCCCGGCGCGGGCATGGGCCGCACGGCGCGGGCGCCAGTGGCGTCAAACGTGACGGCCCGCGAACCAAAGTCCCTCAGCGGTGCCTGCCCCCAGATGAGCGGCACCGGCTTGCCGTCGGCGTCGCGGTAGTTGGCGTAAGAATCGGCCGGACGGTCCGCAAAGGCGGATTTAGCCGGGTCAAAGAGCGGCGCCGCCGAAAGCGGGAGGCTGGAGGCACAGAGAAGGACTAGGTGAATGCGGGCGGAGAACAACATAAGCCGAGCATGGGCACGTTGGAAATGGGGTTCAAGTCCCTTGTGGAAATACCAGAACATGAAAATGCAGAAACCACCATCTGAAGCCAACTCGGGCGCGGGCGACCGCCCCGGGGATATCGGGAGCAGTTCATCGACCGGTTGCCCCAATCCATTTCCGAAATCGATTGGCTGCCACCCATCTAGCAACGGTCCGGAGTTCAAGCTTCAGCTTGTCTGCGGGAAGAGCACGCTGAAAGAGCAATGAACTCCGGACAATCATTGCCTTCCTCGGATTCGGCGGAGGAAATACCGATGGACGGACATTTGTTCCCCGTCCAAGTTGAGGGTATGATCCGAATCTTGCGCTGGTGGGTGATTTGCCACTGGCTCGCGGCTCTTGGCGGTCCCTCTCTTGTGGCCGCGCCACTCAAGGTGTTGGCCATTGGCGACAGTCTGACGGAGGAATACGCCTTTGAACTGCCGTTCAGCGCGCCGGATTCCGATCCGCTAGACGTCAATACGAAAAACTGGCCGGAAATTCTATCGGGCCACCGGGCCGCCACCTTCACGGCGGGCCCTTACAACTCCACGCTATTTTCCTACAGGGACCTCCGCAACGGCGGTTACCAATTCAACTACGGGGTGCCCGGCTTCAGAACCTGGGATTGGATCGCGGTCTGCCAATCGACGATATTGGATTTGATTTCCGGCGACCTCGTCACCTCGTTGCGCTATCCCACCAAGCAGGCGCTTCTCGGCCATCTCGACGATGTGGACGCGGTGGTCATTTTCCTCGGCGGCAACGATGTGGAAGCCGTTTACGGTGAGATTTTCAACGATGCCCAACCACCGGCCCTGCTCGCCCAGACCGTTTCGAACCTCGCTTTCATCCACGACTACGTTAGAAAATCACGGCGGCACCGTGCCGATCATCATCGCCACGGTGCCGGACGTTGGGGCGACGGATAAAATCGCCTCCAAATACACCGATCCCGCCAAGAGGGTCATCGCGAGGGCGCGGATCGCCGCCATGAACGCGTCGATCATTACCATGGCCGCGGCCAACAATCGGCGTGCCACGGTGGCGCGCATCGACAGCGTGACGGACCGGATTTTTGACCAAGTGCCGATGAATCTCAACGGCACCGATTTCATCTATCCACCGAGTCCTGAGAACTCGCCGCGTCCGGTGTTTTGCAAGGACGGCTTCCATCCAGCGACGATGGTGCAGGCGCTGATCGCCGATCAAATCCTGGCGGCGCTGAACCTCGCCACCGGTCGCAACATCCCCCGTCTGCCCCCTCGCGAAATTCTCGGTCCCGTGCTCGGGCTCAACCCGGACCAGCCTTATCTCGACTGGGCGGCCGGAGCGGGCGGGTTGGATCAAAACCCGGATGGCGACGGCATGCCCAATCTCACCGAGTTCGTTCTAGCAACTTCGCCGACCGTGGCCGGGTCGCCGTTCATTTTTGAAAGCGGCGGGCTGATGCGCTTCGCCACCTCGGCCGTCGGGTTGGAGTTTGCCACCCTAACTGTAGAAGAATCCATTGCCCTAACCGGATGGCTGCCGGTTCCGGCCGCCCGCGTCGCGGTGGGACTTGACGGGTTCTGGCAGATTTCGCCATCCGCCGCGGCCCGCACGTTTTACCGGTTGGCGGTGGTCCCGAGGCCGTGATACCACAGGCCCATGAGCGACACCGCCACCCGCATTCCCGAAGACATCAAGACCGCCATGAGGGCGAAAGACAGCGTCGCATTGAACGCCTTGCGCGCCTTGAAAAGCGCCTTGATGAATGCCGCGATCGAAAAGGGCAACCTCAGCATCGTGCTCGACGAATCCGAGGTGCTGGCGGTGATCCGTAAACAAATCAAGCAGCGGGTGGACTCGTGCGAGCAGTTTGAAAAAGCCGGTCGTCCCGAGCTGGCGGCGACGGAGAACACCGAGATTGAAATTCTTTCCCGCTATCTTCCCGCGGCGTTGGGCGAGGCGGAGTTGTTAGTGATCGTCGAGCAAGCGGTGGCCGACACCGGAGCTAGCGGCAAGGCCGACATGGGCAAGGTGATGAAGCGCGCTCAGGAACTTGCGGAAGGCCGCGCGGACGGAAAATTGCTGTCCACCGCGGTGATGAAGCGGCTTTCGTGAATCAATCGTACAGATAGGTCCGCGGTCGATAGAACCAGGCGAACGGAATGAACAGCAGCGTGGTGGCGAGGACCAGCCAGGTGAAGAAGCGGAAATAGGCCGCGCCCTCGAGCTTGCTCTGGCCGCCGCAAAACTCGGTGCGGGTGAAGCCGGCTTGAGCGGGTTTTTCGTGAATCCCGAGCGCGGCCTTGCGGCGGCCGAGCCAGGTGTCCTGTGAGGAAGGCGCGTTGCCGCTGACTTTTTCAAGAATCACGCCGAGGTCCCATTTCGTCTTTGAAATCCGGTCGGGGCCGGCGCTGGAAATGCGGGCGTGGGACGAGTCGATGAGGTCGTAAACCAGCGGATTTCCCCACGGGTCCTTGGCGTCGCCGAGGATTTCGCGGCCCGCTTCCTTTGAGGGGAAACCGTCTTTGGCGCGTGCTTCGATCCGGCTGGCGGCGTTGAGGAAAATGTGGCGGCCGGGGATTTCCAACGACTCCAGTCGGCCTTGGTGACAGCGGGCGATTAGATCATCGTCCGTGCCGGTGGCACCGTCGTATCCCGGCAGCACGATGTTGCGCGGCGAAGTCTGCCAGTCCGCGGGAAGTTTGGCGGTGGCTTGCTCGAACTGCGAGACGCCGGGGGAGGGGATGTCGATCACGCGGTTGACCTGCGCGGTGAACTGGTTGCCGCCCCAGACGGAGAGCCAGAACAGCGCCATGATCCAAGATTTCATCGCCTTGGGTGCCTGCGTGTAGGCGAATTCCAGGCCGACGATGGAGACCATAATTTCCGCAGCGGTGATGATGACGTAGGCGACGATCTGCCAGCCGATCGATGGCCGCTGGCCGGCGTCGATCCAAGTTTGGATCAAGGTGGTGAGCGCGAACGAGGCGGCGATGAGCGCCATGCCAATGCCAATTTTCCGCAGCGGAGTGAGCAGGAAAACCCGGTTCATCCACGGATAAATGACGAAGGTGAAAAGCGGGATGAAGACCAGGATTAGGATCGGATTGACGGCTTGGATCTGGGATTCGAGCCAGTTAATGCCGAGAAATCTCAAGTTCATCTGCTCGGCTTGGAGCACCCACGACGAGCCGGTTTGATCATAGAGCGACCAGAACACCGCGATGAAAACAAACAACGGCACCAGCTTGCCGAAGGCGACGACGCCCTCGCGCGAAAACGCCTCTTTGAAGAACCCGCTGCCGGACGGCGGGATGTGGACAAAGCGGTGCCGGCCGAGCCAGAACATGAAGGTGGCGACGGCCATCAGCACGCCGGGAACGCCGAACGCCCAGTGCGGCCCGTGCTTTTCCAACAGCCACGGCGTGAGCAGGGTGGAGAAGAACGAGCCAAAGTTGATAGAGAAGTAGAACCAATTGTAGATCCGGGAAAGCAGGTGGTGATTGTTTTTCCCGAACTGGTCGCCGACGTGGGCGGAGACGCAGGGCTTGATCCCGCCGGAGCCGAGGCAAATGAGCAGCAGCCCGGCACCAAGCCACCACGGCGAATTGCCATACGAACCCATGCACGCGAGGGCGGCGTGGCCGATGCAATAGATGATGGAAAGCCAGAGGATGGTCCGGTATTTCCCGAGGAAAACATCGGCGAGCAGCGCTCCTAGCAGCGGCGTGAAATAAACCCAACTGGCGAACTGATGATAGTATTCCACTGCCTGGTTAGGCGAGAGCGCGCGGCCGCCGCTGCCGTCCATGAAGTGCAAATACTGCGCCATGAACACGACTAGAATCGTGCGCATGCCATAGAATGAAAACCGTTCCGCCGCCTCGTTGCCGATGATGAACGGGATGCCCGGTGGCATCACCTCGGTTTCCTGCGGTGTAGTGCGGAAGCTCATAGATTTAAGATTCAAGATTCAAGATTCAAGAAAGACCGGCCAATGAACGCTGACTCTTGTCTTGAGTCTTGAATCTCAAGTCTTGCGTCTTTCACCAGCGAATCGCTGCGGCCGCCCACGTCAGGCCGGCTCCGAAAACGACGAGCACGATGTGTTCGCCGCGCTTGAAAGCACCGCTGCGGTGCGCCTCGTCGAGCGCGATCGCGACCGCCGCGGCGGAGGTGTTGCCGTATTTGTCGAGGTTGACGAAGACCCGCTCGTTAGGCACCGCGAGGCGGTCGGCGATGGCGTCGATGATCCGCAAATTCGCCTGATGGGGAATGATGCAGGCGATGTCTTCCGGCCTCAGGTCGGCGCGGTCGATGACTTTTTCCGCCGCTTCCTTCATGCGGTTGACTGCGTGCTTGAAGACCTCCTTGCCCATCATGGTGAGAGTGAACAGGTGGTCGTTGACGTTTTCGCTGGTGATCGGGCAGGCGCTGCCACCGCCGGGAATGTTGAGCAAGTGGGTTAGATTTCCGTCGGTGCCCATCTCGGTGGCGAGGATCGAGCCTTCATGGGGTTCGGCGCGGCGGAGGACGGCGGCACCGGCGCCGTCGCCGAAGAGCACGCAGGTCGTGCGGTCGTCCCAATTGGTCACGGATGAGAGTTTTTCCGCGCCGATGATGAGGGCGTTGTTGAAAGCGCCGTCGGAGATCAGGCGCTTGGAAATTTTCATCGCGTAGAGAAATCCCGAGCACGCGGCGGAGATGTCGAAAGCCACTGCGCGATTCGCGCCGAGCGCCTGCTGGACATAACAGGCGGTTGCCGGAGTCGGGGTGTCCGGTGTGATGGTGGCGACAATGATCAGCTCGACGTCCTCGGCAGCGAGTCCGGCTTGTTCAAGCGCGCGCCGGGCGGCGTGGGTCGCCATGTGCGAGGTGAATTCGCCCTCCGCGGCGATGCGACGCTCGCGGATGCCGGTGCGGGAAAGGATCCACTCGTCACTGGTGTCCACCATCACGGCAAGCTCGGCGTTGGTTAGAATTCGCTCAGGCACATAGCTGCCGGTTCCCGCGATACAAACTTGGGTGGGAGTCGTCAATTCACTCATGCGGCGGGACAGTGGAACCCTCGAACGGTTGCCACAAGCGCGAAGTGAGAACCAAGGTTTTCTAAAATTAAACCTCGCCTGGGACGACCAGTGAAATGGCGGCCAACGCTTCTTCGATCTGCGGGTTCACGCGGTTTTCGACGGTTTCCATGCCGACTCGGATTGCGTTGCGGACGGCCAGCGCGGTGGAGGAACCGTGGGCGATGATGACCACGCCGTTGACCCCGAGCAGCGGGCTGCCGCCGTAAGTTTCGTAACTGCTTTTTTCCTTGAGCGCCTTGAACGCGCCTTGCGCCAGCACGGCTCCGGCAATGCGCAGCGGGTTGCCTTTGATCTCGGTTTTCAGCCATTTTGAAACCGCTTTGGCGGTCGCTTCGATGGTTTTAAGCATGATGTTGCCGACGAATCCATCGCACAGCACCACGTCGAGCTCGGTTTCGAAAAGGTCGCGGCCTTCGACGTTGCCGACGAAGTTGATGCCGGGCGTCTGCTTAAGGAGCTTGAAGGTTTCCTTGGTGAAGGTCGTGCCTTTTTCGTCTTCCTCGCCGTTCGACATCAGGCCGACCTTGGGGTTTTTCACCCCGAGCACGCCGCGGGAAAACGCGGTGCCCATCACCGCGTAGGCGACGAGATGCTCGGGTTTCGCCTCGGGATTCGCTCCGGCGTCGAGAATGTGGCAAATGCCAAATTCGTTGGGCAGCGCGGAGGCGATGCCGGCGCGGTCCACTCCCGGCAAGGTACGTAGTTTCAACGTCGCGGCGGCAACCGCGCCGCCGGTGTTGCCAGCGGAAACGAACGCGTCGGCACGACCGTCCTTCACCATGTCCATGGCGACGCTGATCGACGAATCCTTCTTCTTTCGCACCGTTTTCGCGCCCGGCTCGGCCATGCCGATGACTTCCGAGGCGTGGACGATGCTCACCCGCGGATCATTCAGATCCAGCCCCTGCTTTCTACATTCCTCTTCGAGGATTTCCCGAACTCCCACCAGATAAAGGTGTTGGAGCTTCGGGTAGTAACGCAGCGCGTCGATGGCTCCTCCGATATTGATGGCGGGGGCGTGGTCCCCGCCCATGGCGTCCAGGGCGACTTTCATGCAGAATCGAGATTGCGGTGGTGAAAAGCGAGGAAACGAAAAATTACCGCAGGAGGAAATCCCCGAGCGGTAATTGATTCAAAAGTCACGTGGTCAGCTTCAGAGAGCTTCGACGTCGAGCACTTGGCGATCACGGTAATAGCCGCAAGATGGGCAAGCGATGTGCGAAGGCACTTTGCTGCCGCACTCAGAGCAGCTTTTGAAGATTGGTGCACGCCAGCGAGTGGCGCCGCGGCGCATTTTTGAGCGGCTTTTGGATTGGCGTCTTTTTGGTACGGCCATGGTCGTAGTTTAGTTAAGGTTGGTCCTTGAGGTCCTTGAGGATGTCGAGAGCTGACCATCGGTCGTCGCTCTCGGCGCGGGGCGGAGTGGGTAGCCCATCTTCCGGCGACTTGTCCACTGATAAATATCGGGAATCGATTTCACACTTCTGCGGCACGTCTCCCTCCTCGCATCGCGGGTCCACCGGGAAGTTGATCAGGATCTCTTCGCGCAGGGCTTCGGTGGCGTCGATTTGACCCTCGTGCTCGATTTCCTGCGAAATCGCGGCGTTTTCCTGGCGGATCGTTTGCACGAAAGGATGCAGCGTTCTCACGCAGGTGAATTCAAATGGTGCGGAAATCGAGCCGGTCAGCAGCAATTCGGAGCCGAAGCGGTGAACCCAGAGGTCGTATTCCAGTGGCCCCACGGCTTGGGCGTCCTCGGCCGGCAGGTCAAAAATTTCTTTCGGCAGCTCGCCGGAGTATCCCTTGCCCTCCTCCGGCAAATTCGCCAGATCGATGATTAAATGTCCTTTCATGCGCGAAATGTAACCCCGCGCCGTCCGCCGCCAAGTCGCAATTATTTCCCGCTCGTCATGGCCCATCGTCCCGCTATTTTCCGCCTGTCATGCCCATTGATATTCCTCTCCTCGCCCGCATTTGCGAAGCCCCCGGCGCTCCGGGATTTGAAAAAGAAATCCGCAAGCTTGTCCTCGCCGAACTCAAGGGCCTCGCCGACGACATCCGCATCGACAACATGGGCAGCATCATCGCCCTCAAAAAAGGCCGCTCAGCCGCCAAAAAAACCATGGCCGCCGCCCACATGGACGAGATCGGCTTTATTGTCACCCACATCGATGACAAGGGCTTCGTCCGCTTCAATCCTGTCGGCGGATTCGACCCGAAAACCCTCACCTCCCAGCGCGTCATCATCCACGGCCGCAAGGACATCATGGGCGTCATGGGCTCCAAGCCGGTCCACATCATGACCCCGGAGGAGAAGCATAAACCCGTTAAAATCACCGACTACTTCATCGACACCGGCATGACCAAAAAAGACGTCGATAAAATCGTCGCCGTCGGGGACTTTGTCACCCGCCACTCGCCGCTGATCGAACTCGGCGACTGCGTGAACGTCAAATCCCTCGACAACCGCGCCTCCGTCTTCGTCCTCATCCAGACCCTCCGCGAGCTCAAGAAATCCAAGCGCAAGCCCGCTTACGATTTCTACGCCGTTTTCACCGTCCAGGAAGAAGTCGGCCTCCGCGGCGCGCAGGCCGCCGCGCTTCAAATCCAGCCGGATTTCGGCTTCGGGCTCGACACCACCATCGCCTACGACGTCCCCGGCTCCACGCCCCAAGAGCGCTGCACCGCCCTCGGCGAAGGCGCGGCCATCAAGCTCATGGACTCGTCCGTCATCTGCGACTATCGGATGGTCGAATTCATGAAATCCGCCGCCAAGCGCCACAAAATCAAGTGGCAGCCAGAAATTCTCGCCGCTGGCGGCACCGACACCGCCAGCCTCCAGCGCATGGTCGCCGGCGGTGCGATCGCCGGCGCGATCTCCATCCCCACCCGCCACATCCATCAAACCATTGAGTCCTGCCATAAAGAGGATCTGGCCGCGTGCATCCTGCTGCTCATCGCCTGCGTCTGCGAACTTGACCTCCACGATTGGAAATTCTGATCCGCCTATTTCCGCTCCCGGCCGCCCGTTTCCACCCGGAAACCGGCGGCTTTTTCGTGCCCGCATCCGGCAGGCGTCTCCCTCTCAAAAAATTTTGCACTCCTCTCCAATGCCTTGCATCAAACCTGCCGGCGTCACCGGAGATGCTTCATAAAAATTAAGGGATTTTTTCAAATTTCCGCGAAACCGTCCATTCCTAACACTTAGGCAAAAATTTCCGGGCACCTAGAGTTCTCGCCAGATCATGGCACCAATCCCCGCAAGCCCTAGATCCTGCTCATGATTTACGGAGTAATGACATCCAGAAAACCACCACATCTTGTATTGTGAATAATTTGTTGATACCACATGGGCAAAATCGGTTTGACCCGGCCCCTCATTTGCTCTCAGTCTCCACTTCGCTGCGCCAACCGCGTAGTCCATCGATTTCCCCGCTTTCAAGTTCGCCTAATACCATGTCATCGCCTTCCACCACCACTGTCGCTCTCGGAAATAAAACCTTCATCCTCGACCGCGAAAAAGCCGAACTCGCCTACGCCGGCAAGCGCGTGATCAACGGCAAGGAAACCATGTTCTTCAACATCCTCCCGCTAAAATACCAATGGGCGTATGACCTCTACAAGACGATGAAGAACAACCACTGGGAGCCCGAGGACATCACCATGCAAAAGGATGTCGAGCAGTGGCGCTCGGATGAAATCTCCGAGGTCGAGCGCTGGATCATCAAAATGGGCATCGGCTACTTCTCCGCCGCGGAAGGCATCGTCGGCGACAACGTGCTCCACGTCGTCCGCGAGGTCGTCACCGCCCCCGAGCTCAAACTGGTGTTAGGCCGCCACGCCCACGAGGAAAACATCCATGCGGACAGCCTCGTTTACATGATTTCCTCGCTCGGCATCAACCCGCACGAGTGCGAAGCGATGTTCGAGGACATCCCGTCGATCACCGCGAAAAACAACTTCGTCGTCTCCAACAGCAAGGCCCTCCGCCGCGACATCGATCTCACGATCACCGAAAACAAACAGGCGCTCGCCAAAAACATCTTCTTGTTCGGCCAGGTCATGGAAGGCACCCAGTTCTACGGCCTGTTCGGCATGATCCTCAGCCTTTATCGCCAGAATAAATTTCCCGGCATCGGCCAGATGTTC
>JAYSYA010000238.1:0-1056 GCA_043716765.1 Akkermansiaceae bacterium | reverse complement strand
CCGCGGAGCTTGTTCACCACCAGGGTGGCAAGGGCCTCGCCTTCGACGTCTTCAGCGATGATGAGCAACGGACGGCCGGTCTTGGCAACCTTTTCAAGCAGCGGAAGCATGTCCTTGAGGGACGAGATCTTCTTCTCGTTGATGAGGATGTAAGCGTTCTCGAGAAAGGCTTCCATGGACTCGGGGTTGGTGACGAAGTAAGGGCTGAGGTAGCCCTTGTCGAACTGCATGCCTTCGACGACTTCGAGGGTCGTTTCGATGCCCTTGGCTTCTTCAACGGTGATGGTTCCGTCCTTGCCGACATTGTCCATCGCTTCGGCGATGATGCCACCGATTTCCGCATCCGAGTTGGCGGAAATGGAAGCGACCTGGGCGATTTCCTTGGCGTCGGAGACGGGCTTGGAGAGCACTTTCAGTTGGGCGACGATTGCTTCGGTGGCCTTCATGATACCGCGTTGCAGCGAGATCGGATTGGCACCGGCGGTGACGTTGCGAAGGCCTTCCTTGTAGATGGCTTCGGCAAGCACGGTAGCGGTGGTAGTACCGTCACCGGCGATGTCGGAAGTGCGGCTGGAAACCTCGCGGATCAGCTGCGCACCCATGTTTTCATATGGGCACTCAAGTTCGATTTCCTTGGCAACCGAAACACCGTCCTTGGTGATGGTTGGGGAACCGAATTTTTTGTCGAGGATGACATTGCGTCCTGCAGGTCCGAGCGTTGCCTTGACGGCACGCGCGAGTTTTTCCACACCGCGCAGGAGGGCCTGGCGTGCGGCTTCGTCGAATTGGAGTTGTTTGGCCATGATGGTATAATTTAAGATTTGAGATTTGAAATTTCAGATTGGGCGATTAGCCGACGATGCCGAGGATGTCGGATTCGTTGAGGATGAGAACTTCTTGGCCGTCGAGTTTGACTTCGGTGCCGCCGTATTTGGAGATGAGGACCTTGTCGCCGACCTTGACGGTGAACTCGATGAGCACGCCCTTGTCGTCCTTGCCGCCGGTGCCGAGGCTGAGAACTTCAGCTTCCTGCGGCTTTTCCTTGGCGGTGTCCGG
>JAYSYA010000237.1:0-29952 GCA_043716765.1 Akkermansiaceae bacterium | reverse complement strand
TCCTGGGCCGCCAGCTCGATCTCGGCATGAGGCAGGCCGGGGATGTTGGAGAACTCCCGGGCGATTTTGGTCGCGAGGGGAAGGAGTTCATTCACCTGTGCATTCATGACTGACAAAAACTGTCGGGCTCACTCATCAGGGCAAGCCCGGCGAGACGAATACATTTGCGAGTGTGAGCGCAGAAGATGAAATCGTCCCGACTGTCTCGGTTAGGAGAGTGGTTGGCAGGCGGGTATCTGAAGATCCGGCTGAGACAGTCGGAGCACATTTTTTGGAATCCTGGTTCTCATCTGCATGCCTCCAGCGCCCCGGTGGGGACGGCTTCGCGGAAGAGGGCGGTGGCGAAATCCTCCTCTGCCGGGATGCGGGCGAAGGCGGTTTGATGGCGGCGGGCGTGCTGTTTCCAGAGCGCGAAGTGATCGACGTAAGCTTCCTGATAGCGGCGGAGCGTGGCCGACTCGATGCGGTGCGGGTGATGGGAATGCCGCTCGGGATCGATGAACTCGTAATTTCCCGACCACGCGGGGCGGGCTTCGGTTTCGAGAAACGGCGAGAAAATGACAACGCTGCCGTGGCGCTGGCCGAGATGGCGGAGGATGGGCTCGGGATCGGCGGCGAACAGCAGGTCCGATAGAAAGACGCGGATCGCGTTCGCGCGCAGCGGCAGACGGGTGAGATCAGGCGCTTTTGCAGCATCGGAGGCGGTCAGCGCGCGGGCGGCGTCTAACCACTGATGGCTGCGGAGGGTGGCGGGATCAAGCGCGAGCGTGGCGTCGCCGCGGACGGCGTGGAGCGCGAGCGAGGCGCCGGCGGCTTGGGAGCTTTCGGCGATCAGATAGAACAGCTCGGCGGTGCGGGCGGCCTTTGTTTCGTCGAAGAACATCGACTCCGAGGCATCGAGGATCAGGTCCACGACGGGTCGCACTTCCTCGCGGAAGAGCTTCATCGTGTAGCTGCCGGTGCGGGCGTAGGCCTGCCAGTTGATGTGGCGCGGGTCGTCGCCGGGGGAGTAGGCGCGGTGGTCTTGAAAATCCATTGATGAGCCGGTGCCGCCGCCGGTGAACTCGCCGGCCTGGCCGCGCCAGACGCGGGAGCGCAGCGGCAGGCGCAGGCGTCCGGATGCCGCCAAGGCGTTGGAATGACACTGCTGGAGTGACGCGGGATTCATGGCGCTGGAGGGGAGTGAGCCAGCCCGCTCTCCGCTTTCTGGAAGATTTCCCGATAGCCGCAGAAGGCGATGAAGGCGGTGGCGAGCAGCAAGCTGAGAATGATGCCGTCGACGATCATCACCGCGGTTAGAAGCTGGTTTTTATCGAAACTGCCTTCGGCGGCCATTGGGATCAATATCGGAGGATTCCAGATGAAAAACCAAAGGTAGCTTTCGTGGTTGTTGATGTTGGCGAAGATGGCCGGGATGATTGCCAGGATGATGGAGGCTAATAGAAAGACGATAAAGTTGGTGAAGCGCTTGCTTTCCTGTTTGCTGAAATTTGATGCTAACAATGCGGGGAGTAGAACTCCGCCGATCACGGCGAGAGTGACGATCTTGATTTCCACGATGTCGGACGGAATGATGGCCGGGCTGGCGGCGGCGAGGAATCCGGCGATGCTGATGCCGAGAAGGAGCACGGTATAGAAAACTCCTGCGGGCCATCCCGGCAGCAGGAACACGCTTGCCATCCGGCCTGCTAGACCAAGTTTTAAGAACGGCGTGCAGATCGGAGGGAGTAAGCTGGACGGCTCTGTCAGCGCGGTGATCACGGCGGGGGCGAGGATGATTCCTAAAATACTCAGTAGGACAGTGGCGTCCACCGTTGGGTGGAATCCGACCCCCACGGCGACGCAGGTGAGTCCGAGCGCGATGAGCCGGCGGAGGGTTGAGTGGTTTTCGGCGGCGGGCGCGATGACGGAGATGCCGTGGGAAAGCGCGCACCAGCCGAGATAGGAGATAAAGCAAATATAGGAGAGAACCCCGACGCGTGACTCCCAGTCCGACAGCGTGCAGTAGCTCATGAAGTTGTTGAAGCCGCCGCGGAACAGCACCGCCGGGATGGTTTGGATCAGGAAAATAAAACCCAAGACTGGCAGGACCCGCGCGAGCTTCGCGTTGGTCCCGGACATGCCCACCGTGACTGCTGTCAGGGCCATGGAGGTCATGAAAAGCAGCGAGAGGAAGACCAGTTCCCCTAATAGAACCATGCCGCCGAAGAAGTAGCGAAGGATCAGATAGGGGATGATAGTGATGAGAATCAGCGTCGTCTGACTGACGATGGCGATCCATTTTCCGAAGACGATCCGCGAGGCGGTCAACCGGGTGAGCGCCATCATTTCAATGGTGTTGCCGGTGATTTCCGCGGAGAGCGCAGTGACACCGCGCATCGGCTGGATAAAGAGGGCGGCGATAAAGAACATCGTGAAGATCACTCCGGATGCGAGTGAACCGGCGTTATCACTGGATGCGGCGCTCGCGGACAGGAGGATAAAACCTAGCAGGATTTGGAAAATCAGGAACAGCATCGTGAAGCTGCGGGCGCGGAGGCCTTGGCGCAGCTCCTTGACCAGCATCGGCGAGAGCTTGTCGGAGAAATCGGTGAGATGAGTTAGGGACATGGGGAGAGAGTTGAGAGTTGAGAGTTGAGAGTGAAGAGGATGAATGAATGAAAGCCGGGATGAATCCCGCGGTCCGTCGTTGTTCTTATTCTTTCCCTCAACTTTCAAACACCATCACCTCTCAACTTCTCTTCCGGCAGCGGCGGCGGGAGCGCGGGCTTGCCGGAATCGAGGCGACCGATGATGTCGATGAAGGCGTCTTCGAGATTGCGTTGTTCGCGGTGGAACTCGGTGATGCGGAGGCCGTCCTTGACCATGCGGGCGAGCACGTCTGCGGCTTTGGTCGGGTCCTCGGTGTCGATGCGGATGCGGCCGCCTTGTTTGCGGGCTTCGAGAAATTCGACGTTTGGCTGGAGCACGCACCAGTCGGAAACGGCGTCGGGTTTGCCATCGACTTGCACGTCATAAAGCACGCCGCCGAGCGTATCGGAGCCGCGGCGGAGCGTTTCCGAATCGCCGTGGTGGACGATGCGGCCGTTGTTGATGAAGAGCAGCGAGTCACACATTTCACCGAGTTCGGAGAGGATGTGGGAGGAGATGAAAATCGTTTTGCCTTCCTTGGCTAACACCCGGATGAGGTGCTTGAGTTCGACACGGGCTTTTGGATCGAGACCGGCGGCGGGCTCGTCCATGATGAGGACTTGTGGGTCGTGGAGCAGCGCGCGACCGAGTCCGAGGCGCTGGGTCATGCCTTTGGAAAGCTTGTTGGAAAACCGTTCCGCTAACGGCACGAGGTCGGTGAAGTCCATGACTTCCTGGATGCGCTGGCGGCGTTCCTTGCCTTTGTAACCGAGGGCGCGGGCGTAGAAATCAAGATACTCCAGCACGGTCATGTGCTCGTAGTTTCCGAAGTGGTCGGGCATCCAGCCGATGAGTTTTCTAACTTCAGCCGGGTGGTGGACGACGTTAATGCCACAGACTTCCGCCGAGCCGAGCGTCGGATAGTCGAGCGTGGCGAGAATGCGCATGGTGGTGGTTTTTCCCGCGCCATTGGCACCGACGAAGCCGCAGACCGAGCCGTGGGGAACCTCGAAGGTCACGCCGTTGACGGCCTGGAGATCGCCGAAGTAGCGGTAGAGATTGTTGATCTTGAGGGCGGACATGGAGAAATTTGAGGTGGGGAAATTTCAGGGCGCGACGACGGGACCGGTGATGACGGTGCGGGTTTCCTTCCAGCGGATGCCGGGGTTGGTGTCGATGCCGGGGGCTTGGGTGGTGATGGCGATAAAGTGGCCGGGGCGCTTGGTGGCAGTTTTGAGAAACTGTTTGTTGCGGGCAGCGAAGGCGTTGATCTCGGTGGCGAGGGCGGGATCGACCATGGAAATCTCCACCGGGGTGAGGGTGAAGCGCTTGCCGGCGGTGATGGCCTCGGCGCGGTGCCATTGCTTCGTTTCGTCGAGATAGAAGAGCGTGTCGATGGGGAACTCGAAGGTGGATAGACAGGTGCCGGCTGTGTTGGTTTTTTCGATGCGGCCGCGGGTGGCGATGACGGCGGATAGAACGTGGCCGTGCTCGGAGCGGCTTTGGAACCAATCGCCGGAAGCCTGCAGTTTGCCATCAGCGGGTTGGAGGTTGAAGCTGCCTTTCGCGCCGGAGCCGTCGGTGAAGCGGGCCCAGCGGCTGGCGGCGATGGCTACGGGCTGGAAGGTGGCCGGGGCCTCGATGGTGAAGCGCGAGCCGGTTAGGACGCCGGTGCGGCAGAATTGTTCCTGATGGAGATAGGCGGCGTTGGTGCCGGCGTCGGGGCGGACTTCCATCAGCACGCGGCGCATGCCGTTGCCGCCGAAGCCGTCTTGGACGATGATCAGGGCGATGAGGATCAGGCTGGCTCCCAGCGAAATCAGCGGGGTGGTGATGAAGAGTTTGTGGCGTTGGCCGGATTTGGCGAAAACGAAGAGGTTCACCGGTCCGACGAGGATGCCGAACAGAACCAGGACGGTGATGAAAAGCGCGTAGCGGAAGGTCTGCGCGCCGAAGAGATTCTGGAGCGGCCAGGATTTTTGGAAATCGCTCTGCTGCGAGACTTGCTGCGGCTTGGTGGCGTTGGCCGTGACGAGTTTCACGACTGCGGGCGCGTCGAGTTTAAAGCCTGATGAAATAGGACGGATGACGACTGTGCCGAAGCTCGTTTCCGCCGGGATGCCCAATGACGCCGCCGTGGCGGAGCCTGTCGAGTAAACGACTAACTGGCCGCCGAGCCGGAGCCACGAGAGAATCGCGTTGCGGCCGCCGGGTGGAATGTTAGTCCAGTCGACGTCGGTCATGATCACGCTGTCGAATCCGGAAAAGGCGAGCCAGTCGTCGGGTAGTTGTTTGGGATCGAACTTGGCGGCGAACTCGCTAGAGCCACTGCCTGAACTGCCGCCTTTCATGGAAGTCGCGCTGTCGAGCGAGGACGCGTTGGGGGTGAACAGCGCCTCGCTGAGCAGGACGGCGGGCTGATTGGCGTCCATCGAGGTGCGGATCGCATTTTCGGCTCGACCCATGGAGCCGCCGAGCGTGGCCTCGACATTGGTGCCGCCGTAGGACGATTCGCCCGACGGACTGAGCGGCACCAGGATGTCGCGGGTGACAGTCTTGCCGCCGCTGGCGGTGAAATTGAAGGACGAAGTAGTTTGAAGGGCGTTGCCGTAGTTTGCCTTGCTCGTGAACTCGAGCCAGACGTTGCTGTCGTTTTTCAGGTTGTTAGCGATTTTCACGCGGACGGGGAAATAGCCGCTGGGCGAGGGTTTGCTGAAAAGCGCGAGCACCTCGACGTGGGTGTCGGTTACCGGATCGAAGACTTGGCGGATCATGGTTTCCTGGGCGGAAACGTGCAGGACGAGCGCGAGGGAGAGTAAATATCGGAACATGGAAGTGCGAGTTAGGCTTGGCGGTTGGAAACCGCAGCCACGAGGACTTTAGGCGTGGCGGCGGCTTGGAACGGGACTTCCTCCAGCAGGGCGCGGACGATGTCGTTGGTGGTGTGGCCTTCGACACGGGCGTTGTAGTCGAGCACGATCCGGTGGCGGAGCACGGCCGGAGCGATGGCTTTGACGTCCTCGAAACTTGCGTTCACGCGCTCGTGCATCAGCGCGCGGGCCTTGGCTCCGGAGGCGAGCGCGAGCGCGGCGCGCGGGCTCGCTCCGTAGCGGACGCCGCGCGCGGCGGCGGATTGGCCGGGGTGGCTGGCATCGACGAGGCGGGCGATGTAGTTCGCCACCACGTCCGGCAGATAGATCCGGCGGACGAGTTCTAGCAGTGTGCCGAGCGTCTCCGCGCTCATCACGGGGTCCACTTGCGGATCGGTGCCGAGTTCGCGTTGGGAAACGATGCGCTGGAGCGTGGCGACGTCGTTGCGAGTGACTTCGAGTTTGAAAAGAAATCGGTCGAGCTGGGCCTCGGGCAGCGGATAGGTGCCTTCGAGTTCGATCGGGTTCTGGGTGGCGAGGACGAAGAACGGCTTCGGCAAATCGTGGGTTTTTCCGAGCACGGTGACGCGGCGCTCCTGCATCGCTTCGAGTAGGGCGGACTGTGTTTTCGGCGAGGCGCGGTTGATTTCGTCGGCGAGCACGATGTTGGTGAACAGCGGCCCTGGCTGGAAGACGAACTCGCGGCGGCCGTCGACTTCCTGCAAGACCGGATTTCCTGTGATGTCGCCAGGTAGCAGGTCGGGCGTGAACTGGACGCGCTTGGTGCCGAGTATCAGGAGCTTGGAAAGCCCCTTCACCAGCTCGGTTTTCCCGAGTCCAGGCAGGCCTTCGAGCAAAATGTGGCCGCGGGCGAGCACGCCGGTAATCACGAGATCGATGAGCTCCTCCTGGCCGAAGAGGACTTGGTTGAGCCCGCTGGAGAGTGAGCGGAGGTGTTTGGCGGCATCGGCGACTTCCGTATCGGTGGCGGTTTCCATGGATTTCTCCGTGAGGCTAACCAAGCTGCCGGGTTTTGGAATGACGAAGGTGTGAAATTTCGATGAAGGACGAGGCGATTCCTGTTAAAAACTTCCGGCGACGCCCGGGGTATCATTGAAAATGGCTATTTTACGTGTGTATTTCTTGGTTTGCTCCCTTGGAATGTCGGAGAGAATGGTTGCGGTTCATAGCTTCGATGGCGTAACGCTGTTGGCGGGTCAGGTGGGAGTAGGCGGGCATTTGGGTTCGGCTTGGTCGTTGAACCGGAAGCCTCTTACAGCCCCTGGCCCATTACCATCCCGACCGATTGCGCTAGCCGCTTGAATCCGCGATCCAAATCAAATGACCAATCGCGCCGCCGATCCAGAGTATGCCCCAACCCTTGAGGAACTCCGCAAGCGCCTGATGGACGCGCTGCGGGCCAATCACGACCCACGCCTCGATCATGAGGCTTTTGACAAGCCGCCCTATCTGGCAAGCCCGGACTATAAATAATATAAACTAACCATTCACCATGGCTCTCAATCATTTCATTCTAATTTTCGTTAGTATCGCCGGCGTTGCTGGCGCGCAATCCAGTCGTCTCACGCCCCTCGTCGTCGAGGCTGACCACCACCCGGTTTCCAAGACGGCACCGACGGCCGCCGAGAGCCGCGAGGAACTTGCGAAAGCTCCCGGTGGCACGGAAGTCGTCGAGGCAGGACGCTTCCTTCGAGGCCGGGCGAGCACGATGGCGGACACCTTCGCGCTATCTCCCGGCGTGGTCGCCCAGCCGCGTTTCGGCTCGGACGAGGCGCGCCTTTCGATCCGCGGTTCCGGGATGCAGCGCACATTCCACGGTCGCGGCATTCGCGTGCTGCAGGACGGCGTGCCACTCAATCTAGCCGATGGCGCTTTCGACATGCAGGCAATCGATCCGCTGGCCGCGGATCACATCAACGTCTGGCGCGGTGGCAACGCGCTTGCGCTCGGCTCCTCCACGCTCGGCGGTGCCATCGACTACATTTCCGCCACCGGGCTCTCCGCGCCGGGTGGTTCGATGCGACTCGAAGGCGGCTCGTCTAACTATCTCCGCGCCCGGGTGGCGCTTGGTCTCAGCGAGGGAAATGCTGACGCATATCTCAGTGCTTCGGAGCAATATCAGGCCGGATTCCGGGAGCATGCGGAGCAGAACAACCAGCGCCTGTTCGGTAACTTCGGCTGGCGGTTTTCAGAAAGCGCCGAGACCCGGCTCTTCATCACCGCCGTCCGTTCCCGGTCCGAACTGCCCGGCAGCTTGACGAAGGCCGAACTGGACGATGATCCATCACAGGCGGACGACTCGCTCTTCGGGGCCGTCGCCTATGACAACCGGCGTGACTTCGAGCTCTATCGAATCGCGGACAAAACCACCGTGATAAACGGGAACGACACCATCGAGCTCATCGCGGCGTTCACTTGCAAAGACCTGAATCATCCGATCACGCCTTTCGTGGGAGTGATCGACCAGCTCTCGAAGGATGCGCTGCTAGGCGCGGTTTTCACCCGCGAGGGGCGGCTCTTCGGCCGTGACAACCGCGCGCGGGCCGGAGCGTTTTTCACTCATGGGACCATCGACGCCTCTACGTTTCGAAACAACTTCGGCGAACGCGGAAAGCTGATCTCAAGCGCCGACCAAACTGCGACTAACATCGAGGGCTTCGTGGAAGACCAGCTCGCCTTGGGTAACGGCTTCACGGGCGTGGTCGGTGCCACCGCCGCCAGCAACCGCCGCGAGAGCGAGCAACAGTCAGGAGCCGCCCCGAGTTACGACCGCACGTATGAAAACATCACGCCCAAGATCGGCCTGCGCTGGGATGCGGAGAATTTCCAGGTTTTCGGCAATTTCAGCGGCAGTTATGAGCCGCCGTCCTTCTCGGAAACCAACGGCGCGCTCACGCCGAACGAGGCGCAAACGTCGAACACGATCGAGTTAGGAACTCGCGGCAGCTATGCGAATTTCCGCTGGGACGCCACAGTTTACGCCTCGGCAGTGAAGGATGAATTTCTCTCCCTCAGTAACAGTGCGGGAGTCCCCCTCGGCACGACCAACGCCGCCCGAACGAGCCATCAAGGTGTCGAGCTTTTCGGCGAGGTTGATCTGCTCGGCAGCGCGTTGGAGGACATGCCAGAAAACCGATTGTTGCTCCGTGGAGTGTGGACTTACGGCCGTTTCAAGTTCGACGACGACTCGATCTACGGCGACAACACCATCGCCGGACTCCCGCCGCATTTGATCCGCGGCGAGCTAATCTGGGAGAATATGGCTGGCTACTACGCGGGGCCGACGGTCGAGTGGGTGCCGGTGAAGTCGTATGTCGATCACGCTAACACACTCAGCGCCGATCCTTATGCGCTGCTCGGCTTTAAGCTCGGCCGCAGATTGGAAAACGGTCTCTCGTGGTTCATCGAGGCTAAGAATCTAACGGACGAGCGATACGCCGCCACCACCGGCGTCGTCGCCAATGCCGGAGTAGATCCGGATCTCAGATCCCGCAACTTCCTACCAGGCGACGGTCGCGGCGTCTTCGCTGGGATCGAGTGGACATGGTGAGAAACCGCTAACGCTTGGAGAGTTTGGCGAGCTTGTCGATGATCCGGTCGCGGCCGGGCGGGACAAGTGAACCCGGAAATCCCCCGTAGAATCAGGCATTCTAGCCTTAACCTGACGCGAATGGGCTCCAACCGAATCTGCCGGTCCTGCTCTATGCGGCGACGGCTACGGGCTTCACCTTGCTCGGAGTCGGGCTGGTGCTCACCATTCTGTTTGTCGCGCTCGCATTTTTGGGCGCGGTCGCCAAGCGGGACAAGGCGCGCGGCATCGGGGTGGCGAGTTGCTTTGGTTCTACTTCGCGTTGCTGCACGGCGGGCTAATGAAAGAAGGAAATGGTGCCGGTTTACCGGTGAAACACGGCCGAAGGAGTTTTCAAAAGCCCGGAAGCCTTGACGCCCGCGTCCTTCATTTCCAAAGTCGGTTTCTTTCCCGATGTCCGACTCCACTAACCCGCCCGCCAAGCTCGATTTCATCCGCGAAATCATCGCCGATGACCTCGCCACCGGCAAACACGCCACCGTCATCACCCGCTTCCCGCCGGAGCCAAACGGTTATCTCCACATCGGCCATGCCAAGTCGATCTGCCTGAACTTCGGCATCGCCCGGGAGAACGCCGCCGTCGGCGCGAAGTGCCACCTGCGATTCGACGACACCAACCCGGAGAAAGAGGAAACCGAATACGTCGAGAGCATCAAGGCGGACGTGAAATGGCTCGGCTTCGACTGGAGCGACGACCTCTATTTCGCCAGCGACTATTTCACCTTCTTTTACGACTGCGCCATCCACCTCATCAAGGCGGGCAAGGCCTACGTCGAGCAACAATCCGCCGAGGAAATGCGCGCCAACCGCGGGAATCTAACTACGCCCGGCACGCCATCGCCATTCCGCGACCGGCCGGCGGAGGAAAGTCTCGACCTGCTCGCCCGCATGAAAGCCGGCGAGTTCAAGGAGGGCGACTGTGTGCTGCGCGCCAAGATCGACCTCGCCTCACCGAACATGAACCTCCGCGATCCTGTGCTCTATCGGATCATGCACGCGCACCATCACAACACCGGCGACGCGTGGTGCATCTATCCGCTCTACGATTTCGCGCATCCGCTGGAAGACGCGCTCGAGCACATCACCCACTCGCTCTGCACGCTGGAGTTCGAGAACCACCGCCCGCTTTACGACTGGTTCATCGAGAACTGTCCGGTGCCATCCCAGCCCCGGCAGATCGAGTTCGCCCGCCTCAATCTCAGCTACACCGTGATGAGCAAGCGCAAGCTGCTCCAGCTCGTGCAGGAAGGTCATGTTAGCGGTTGGGACGACCCGCGCCTGCCGACGATTTCCGGCCTGCGTCGCCGCGGTTATCCGTCGGAAGCCGTGGTGCATTTCTGCAAACGCGTCGGCATCACCAAGTTCAGCGGCACCACGGATGTCGCGCTGTTGGAGTTCGATGTCAGGGATTTTCTCAACCACTCCGCGCCGCGCCGGATGGCCGTGCTCGATCCGGTGAAGGTCGTTCTCGAAAACTGGTCCGTCGAGCCCGTCGCCAGCGTTGAGGTTCCTAACCATCCTCAAAACCCGGAGATGGGCAACCGCGACATTCCGATCTCTGCGGAAGTCTGGATTGAGCGCGACGATTTCATGGAGGTTCCCGAGAAGAAATTCTTCCGCCTCGGCCCCGACCGCCACGTCCGGCTCAAAGGCGGACACATCATCCGCTGCACCGGTTTCGAGAAAGATGTTGATGGAAACATCACCCTGATCCGCGCGGAAATCCTGCCCGGCACCATCGGCGCGGACTCGCCGGAAGGTGTCGTCTGCAAGGCGGCCATCCACTGGGTCGATGTCGCCACCGGCGTCGATGCCGAGGTGCGCATCTACGATCGTCTCTTCACCGAGGAAGATCCTGATAGCGCGGAAGGCGGCTTCCTAACCGTGATCAATCCGGATTCGCTGAAGACTCTCACCGCGAAAATCGAGCCTGCGCTCGCGGCGGAAGACGCGGGTTTCTCCTGCCAGTTCGACCGCACTGGTTATTTCATCGCCGACGCCACCGACCACCAACCCGGAGTGAAGCTCGTCTTCAACCGCACCGTCGCGCTCAAGGATTCTTGGGTAAAAAAGGGCGGGCGATAGGGAGTGTGGACCTTCGGTCCACACGGGTTGACGGAACGCCAACCCTCCTTAATCCATTGCCATCACAAACAGCCGGCCTAAGCTGCGAGCATGTTCAAACGCTTGTGGTGGGTTTTTCTGGTGATGGTGCCTGTCGGGGCGGTCGGTGGTTTCTTGCTCATGGCGGTGGTTAGTTATGTGATGCCCAAGCAATATGAGAGCGAGGCCATCATTGAGCTGAAGCCTATACAGCCCTTAATGATTGATGGATCGGTGCCTACGCACACCACGTCGCAGTATTCTTACGAATCTGAGTTCGAGAAAATCAAGAGCCGTGCGTCCTTGGCAGAAGTGGTGGGAAGACTCGTATTCACCAACAGTTGGGGAGTGAATGAGGAAACCGCCAGTCGGATTCTGACAGAGATTGTGAGTATTAAAAAAATCCACGGAACGGATTTGATCGCAATCCGGGTGCGCCACACAGACCGGGAGGACGCAAGGGACATCGCCGCCGAACTTGCCAGAATTTGTCAGAAGAATCGGATGATCAATTTGTCCCGCGAGCAGGATCACGGCTTGGCGGAGTTGAACAAAGCAGTCGGGGAACAAGAGGATAAAGTGGAGGAAAGGCGGAGAGTCCTTGCGACGATTGATCGGACAGGCTCACTCCTCGCAGGAGCGGACATGCTTCGCGATCAAGATATGATCGACGCCAAGCGGGACTTCGAAACAGATCAGGCATTGTTACAGTCGATGAGGCTCCAGCAGATCCGCGCGACGGTCGCGGCTGAAATACCGAGCGAGAGCGTCGTCATCCACGAAGAGCCACAAATCGGAAATTCGCCGGTTTCTCCGAATGTGACTATGAATCTGATTGTCGGAGCGGTTGGCGGATTTTTACTCTCCCCGCTGCTGGCGCTACCGGTGATGGCTTTGTTGAATCGACTGAATCCTCGTAAGGAGGGTGGATCTTCGGTCCACCCGGGTTGACGGAACGTCAACCCTCCTTATAGCTCGCGCAGCTCTTGAGCGATCACCTTCGCTGCCTCGGCGACGGTGATTTCCCGGCCGGCTTCGGTCTCGAGGCAGCTCATGGATACGCCGTCGATGCCACACGGCGTGATGGCGAAGAATGGTGACAGGCTTTCTTGGGTGATGTTGATGGCGAAGCCGTGCATGGAGATCCATTTGCGAACGCCGACGCCGATGGAGGCGAGCTTGCGGTTAACCACCCAGACGCCGGTGAGGCCATCGCGGCGGCCGGCTTGGACGCCGAATCTCTGGCAGGCGCGGATGAGGGCGTCTTCGAGTTTCCGGAGATGTTCGTGAAGGTCCTTGCCGCGTAGGGTGAGATCGAGAATCGGGTAGCCGACGAGTTGGCCGGGGCCGTGGTAGGTCGCCTGGCCGCCGCGGTTGATTTCGTGGACGGGGTAAGGCAGCGAGGCGGGATCGCGGAGGGAGGACTGGTCGCGCAAGCGGCCTATGGTGTAAACGGGCCGGTGCTCTAGCAGGAGGATGGTATCGCCACCGGTGCCGTCGAGGATGGCGGCGACGTGTTGGTCCTGAAGGCGGAGGCCGGCTTCGTAGTCGATGGGCCCGGGGAGATGGCGGATTTCGAGCATGGATGGGAGGGGCTTGGCGGTTGGAAACCGCCGCCACGGTTAGACGAGGCGGCGTTCGAGCAGTTTGGCTTTGAGTGGATCGGACGCTTGGAGGTGGGCCATGCCGATGGCGAGTGCGTCGGCGGCGTCGGACGGCGGGGTTTCGGCGAGGCCGAGCAGGGCGCGAACCATGAAGGCGACTTGTTTTTTGTCGGCGTTGCCATTGCCGACGACGGCCATTTTCACCTTCTTCGGCGAGTATTCGAAAACCCGCAGCCCGTGGTCGGCGGCGGCGATGAGCGCGGCGGCGCGGGCGGCACCCATGGAAATGGCGGTCTGATGGGATTGGACATAGATGATGCCCTCGACGGCGATTTCATCCGGTTGGAATTTTTGGATAACGTTCACCAGATGCGTGCGGATGGCGGAGAGCGCGGCGGATTGGGCGATGGCCTTGGGAATGGAAATCACGTCGAAGGCGAGCACGGTGGGTTTGCGCGGATCGCCTTCGAGCACGGCGTAGCCGGTGTTCCTAACGGCGGGGTCGATGGAGAGGACGCGCATGGGTAGATGACTCAAGCCAGGCTTTTGAGTTTGCGAGCAATCCAATTCGGATTTCGCCGGAGATCGAGAACCGCCCGTAAGTAACTTCCCAATCCGTCGTCTTGCGATTCGTAAAATTGGAAGCCGGCCATCAAATCCGAGAGCGCGGAGGGCTGGATGGAGATTCTCACTGCTGTTCGGCCCGCAGTTGCTTTTTGGCGACTTCCCAGTCGACGTATTTTTCTTCCCCCGACTTGATCAGTCTATCTCTTGCAGCAAGTGCATCACCATGCCAGGCGGGAGAGTCGAGTTTTTGATCATCTGCCGACAAATTCTGCCAGAGCTCCTCCATGAGCCGCAGCTTTTCTACGGTGGTCACCGTTCCCAAATCCAAAGTTGTTGCCATGGATTACTCCTTACTGGATATGGAGGCGGGATCAACGCCGCTTTTTCCCGCCGCCGGTCTTCTTGCGGCGGATGGACTTGATCGGCGTGGTGTCGAGCAGCGCGGTGTAGATGTATTCGAAATCTTCCAGCTTCCGGCGCGGGATGGGCTGGTCGATGAAGATTTCCACGGACTTGGCGTAGTCGAGTTCGTCGGCGGTTAGGATGGTAAAGGCGTCGCCCTCGGCCTCGGCGCGGCCGGTGCGGCCGATGCGGTGCACGTAGTCCTCGGCGTTTTCCGGGACGCGGTAGTTGATGACGTGAGAGACATTGGAAATATCGATGCCGCGGGCGGCGACATCGGTGGCGACGAGAATTTCATACTCACCGGCCTTGAATCCGGCGAGCGCCTTCATGCGGTCCACTTGGTTGATGTCGGAGTGCATGGCGGCCACTTTGACCTGGCCGGTGGTTTTAATGAGTGAGGTGAGCTGGTCCGCTTCCTTGCGGGTGCGAGTGAAAATCATCACCGAGTGGTAGTCGGTTTGTTTGAGAAGTTCTAGCAGTAGCTCGTCGCGCTGGTCCATGGCGACCGGATAGAACGCGTGGGTGACGCTGGTGGGGATGGAGGTGCGGGCGATTTCAATGCTGAGTGGATCGGTGAGGCACCATTGGGCAAAGGTTTGGATCGCCGGCGGCATGGTGGCCGAGAAAAACAAGGTCTGGCGGCCTTCCCACGGGCAGAGATTGACGATTTTGCGGACTTGCGGGAGGAAACCCATGTCGAGCATGCGGTCCACTTCGTCGAGGATGAGCACCTTGATTTCGCCGAAGCGCATGGAAGTGCGGTAGAAGTGATCGACGAGGCGGCCGGGCGTGGCGACGACGATGTCGGCACCGGCGGCGAGTTGCTCGGACTGGGTGCCGAGGCCAACGCCGCCGTAGAGTAGGGCGACCTTCATGCCGGTGTGCTTGCCGTATTTTTCGAATTGTTCGGCAACTTGGTGGGCGAGCTCGCGGGTGGGTTCGAGCACGAGGATCTGGGGTTTGCCCATTTTCTCGATTTTCGAAAGGGTCGGCAGCGCGAAGGCGGCAGTTTTTCCTGTGCCCGTTTGGGAGGCGCCGATGACATCCTTTCCTTCAAGAATGATCGGAATGGCCTGCGCCTGAATCGGCGTCGGGGTGGTATAACCGGACTCCTCAATGGCTTCCAGAACGGCTGCGGAGAGCCCAAGTGTGTCAAATCCCATACGGCGGCTTAGGTAAAGGGCCGAGCCGTCCGGGTCAAGGGGCGATTGTCCGGCCGCGAAAGTCAGAAACTCCGTGTGTGGTGCTGCCTCCAGCGGTGCGGGCGAGTCTGAGGCGGACGGTTTTGATCACAGCGGTCTGCCTGACGCTCTGGTGGCTGCCGGTGATCGGCGCGGGGATGTTACTTGGGTGGCAAGGAATTCAATTCCAGGAAAAACTGTTTTTCAGCAAGGCGGCGCTGGTCACCTTCGGGGGGGCATACGCGGTGCTGCCGTATGTCTCGCAGCTGGCGGTGGGGCATTACGGTTGGCTTAGCCAGCGGCAAATGATGGCTGGGCTGGGTCTGGCTGAAACCACTGGTTCGCTTGGCAGGCGCTGAGGCCGGGGGAGGGGACGTTCGATTACTTTGTGGCGGTGGTCGCCGTTACTGCTTTGTTAGCGATGGAGCGGTTCAAAGTTGGCGTGATCCCGGTGTTAGCGGCTTGCGCGCTGTTAGGGGTGATCTGAAAGCTTGCGGTTTGAAATGGCGACCGCACAGGCCTTGTAATTTGGCTGGCGCGAGTGGGGATCGAAGGATGGGTGGGTGAGCCGATTCACCTCCGGATAATGCATGGGAATGAAAATCTGCCCGCGCTGCATGGTGGGGGCGATGTAAACCCGCGCGCGCATTTCGCCGCGGCGAGATCGGACGACGGCGCTGTCATTTTGCTTTAGGCCGAGTGCGGCGGCGTCGTTACAATTCATTTCGACGTAGGCCGCGGCGGGGCAGAGCTTGTTGAGGATGTCGGATTTTCCGGTGCGGGTGAGGGTGTGCCACTGGCTGCTGGTGCCACGGCCGGTGAGCAGGGTGAACGGATAATTTGAATCCGGTGGTTCAGGCAGCTCGGCGGGCGGGGAGAAGAGGAGTCTGGCTTTTCCGCTAGGTGTGTGAAATTTTCCGTCTTCGAAAAGCCGGCGCTCGCGGCGATCTGAAATGTCAGATTTGGGATTTGAAATCACCGCAGGCCACGGCCACTGGATGCCGCCTTGCTCGTCGAGATGCGCGTAGTCGCGGATGCCGGTGATGTCGCAGGGGCGGTCTTGGGTGAGGTCGCACAGGATTTTAAAAACCGATTCAGGGTCGGTCCAGCGGGCGAACATTTCACCGCAGCCCCAAGCATTGCCGATTAGCCGGAAAATCCGAAAATCTGATAGCGCGAGGCCGGGAGCCTTGCGGACCGCCTTGAGCGTGCCGATGCGGCGCTCCGAGTTGATGAAACAACCGGCCTTCTCACCCCAGCCGGCGGCAGGCAGAACGAGGTCCGCGGTGCGGGCGCTTTCGGTGGAGTGATACATGTCCTGCACGACGAGAAAGTCTAACTTTTCGCGCAGCGCGGCAAGCCGGCCGTGGTTCACCCACGAATGAAATGGATTGGTGGCGACGATCCAAAGGCCTTTGATTTTCCCGGCTTCCACGGCGTCGAAGATCTGGTCATAAGCGAGCGATGGGTCGGACGGGATGTTTTCCAGCGGGATGCCGAGCGAGGAGGCGACCTTTTCGCGATGGGCCGCATTCGCGAAATCATGGCCGCCGACGAGCGAGGTGGTGTTAGAGAAAAGCCGGGAACCCATCGCATTGCACTGGCCGGTGATCGAGTTTGCGCCAGTACCTGGCTTGCCGATGTTGCCGGTGATGAGCGCGAGATTGATCATCGCCTGCGCCGCGCGGACGCCTTCATGCGACTGGTTGATGCCCATGGTCCACCACCATGATACGCGCTTGCCGGGTTCGGACACTGTGCGGGCGAGTGCCTCAATGATTTCTATCGTCTGACCGGTCCGCTCCGCCACCGCCGCCGGTGGATAGTCTTGAACAAATTCTGCGAATTCTTCGTAACCTTCGGTGTTAGCGAGGGATTGCGAGTCGGTCCTGCCGTCGCGAATGATGCAGTGCGCGAGCGAATAGAACAGCGCGAGGTCGCCCTTGGGCTCGAGGGCGATGTGTTGGGTGGCGACTTGCGCCGTCTCCGTGGCGCGCGGGTCGATGACGATGATTTGCGGGCTGCGTTGGTTCCGCATCACCCGCTGCCAGAGAATGGGATGGGCGATGCAGAGGTTGGCACCGACGAGCACGATCACGTCGCTTTCCTCGAAATCCGCATAAGTCGCGGGCGGCGCGTCGAAGCCGAAGGATTGTTTGTAGGCGGTGACGGCAGTGGCCATGCACTGGCGGGTGTTTGCATCGCCGTGCAGGAAGCCCATGCCGAACTTGAACAGGCAGCCGAGGAAAGCCATTTCCTCGAACGGGATCTGACCGGTTGATAGAAACGCAACCGACTCACGGCCCTGTTTTTCCCTGATCCCCTTGAAACGGCTGACGAACGCGTCGAGCGCCGTGGGCCAGTCCACCGGCTTGAGCGCGCCTGTTTCGTCCCGCAGCAGCGGCGTCGTCGCCCGGTCTGGCGCGTCGAGCGGATCGAGTGCCTGCCAGCCTTTCGGGCAGGCCATGCCGAGATTCACCGGGTAGCCGGGCTGTGGAGTTAGGTTAATCGCCTCGCCGTTTCCATCGAGGTGGATCTTCAACTGGCAACCGGTGGCGCAGTAACCGCAAATCGAACTCACGGTGGAAGCGGGCTTCAGGCGTTTCGGCACTTTTCCGAGGCCGAAACTTCCGGGCTCCAACACCAGATCGCGGGTGAGGGGGCCGGTGTGTTGTTTGAGGAAGGATTTGAGCATGAAGTTAGTGTCTGATAGCGGGTCGGCCGAAATTTCCAGGCATTTTGGGGGCGTGCACGGACTGGAAGAAGAGTTGGCGTTCGAGAAGATCTGCTAGGAGAAGGATCGGTAGGGCGGACCATGGGTCGATGAAGGCGGCGACAATGGCGATGAAGGCGAGCACGATGCGGGAACGAAGGATGATGCCGAGCGGGCCGAGTTGAATGCGGGCGCTGTGCAAATCGGCAGACCAAGAAGTATCGTTATCTTTGCCGAGTTGGAGGAGGCGGCATTCAGGGACGAGCTTGAGCAGGATGGCAGCCGTGAAGATCAGCATGGGGATGCCGGAACTGGGCTGGGCGATGAGGTTGCCGAGAGCGGCGAACGAAGCCACGGTGCCGAAAAAGCGCGCCGCGCCGAGCGGGAAGCGCCAGAGCGAGCGATGCGTGTCGTGATAGATCATCACGCTGGTGAAGACGGCGATGAGGCCGAGAGGAAGCACCGAATGAGCGGCGGTGCGTCCGGCGTGGGAAAACCAAGGGGAGCTAGGATGAGGCAGGAGCGCCACGGTGCAGAGTATGATAGGAATGGGCGCGAAGAGCGAGAAGGCTAGAATTTCCCGCGAGAGCCAGGAGGTGCGCAGGCCGAGGAAAAAGCGCCAGGCCTTGAGTGGTTGGCCGAGGTGAAAAACGGAGGCCGCCATGCCGGCGAAGAAGATGAGAGTGCCAGTTAGGAGGATGGGAAGAGACGTGGGCGAGACGCCTACGCTCCCTGAGATCAAGCCGATTCCGGCCTGGGTGAGCACGAGCATGAGCACTAACGGCCAGTGCGTGTGCTGGGGGACCAGCGCCTCGCGATCTGCGGCGAAGGCGGTGGCAGGAACTTCGCGACCGGTGTAGCGTGTCGTGGGCAGAGTGATCGAAGAAGAGGGAATTGCGGACTGCGGGACGAGCAGTTCGGAATGGAAAAGGGTCGTCGGCCCCCGGCCGGTTTTGACCTTCACAATGCGGATGGCCTCGGTG
Source organism: Akkermansiaceae bacterium (assembly GCA_043716765.1). Taxonomy (GTDB): domain Bacteria; phylum Verrucomicrobiota; class Verrucomicrobiia; order Verrucomicrobiales; family Akkermansiaceae; genus Luteolibacter. Next base: position 11,285 of record JAYSYA010000237.1, on the reverse strand, counting down.
GGGCAGGCTTGGACGCAGGCGGGCGCTTCACCCTCGGCGAGGCGTTGGTGGCACATGTCGCACTTCCTAACGATTCCGCGCTGCTTGGAATACTTCGGGACGTCGTAAGGGCACTTGAGGATGCAGTAGGAACAGCCGATGCATTGGTCGTCCAGATGCCGGACAATGCCGGTGGTCGCGTCCTTTTCATACGCGCCGACAGGGCAGCCATTCATGCAGCCGGGGTCTTCGCAATGATGGCAAGCGGTGGTGATGGTTTGTTGCCATCCCGGGGCGTCGCGGCCACCTAACAAAACCCCGGTGTCGCGCCAGACTTCGTCGTCGTCGAGGCCGTTGAGCGAGTGACAGGCGGAGACGCAGGCTTTGCAGCCGGTGCAGCGGTCGAGCGAGACTTCGAAAGCGTATTGTTCACCGGAGCCGGGTTTCGTGAGCGGGATCAGGCTGCGGTATTGCGGCGCGAGATCCGGTAGGCGGTCGTGGATTTCCGCGAAGCGGGCGACGGGTGTCTGAAGCGTGGATTGTTCGGCGAGGAGTTCGTCGATAAGTGTGCGCGTCTCCGGGTGCGGGGCTCGTCGGATGGATGGCAGGCGCTGGAAAGTGGGAGGCATTCGGCTTTCAGTCGGTGAAAAGCACTTGGAGACTTCCGGTATCGTGGCGGTTGACGAAGGATTGAAAGGTTTCGGCAGAGGACTCCCGGTTGGCTAGATAGACACGAAGCATGCGCTCGATGGTGGGCTTCAGCTCTTCGTAGGCCATCGCTTGATAGATCTGGCGGCCGCAGTTAGCGCGGTTGCCGAAGCCGCCGCCGACGAAGACATTGTAGGCTGGGCCGCCGTCGGAGGTTTTCGCGCCGAGCAGGCCGATGTCGCCCATGTAGTGTTGGGCGCAGGAATGCGGGCAGCCGGTGAAGTGGATGTTGACCGGATGATCGAGTGTGAGGCGCTTTTCCAGATAGTGGGTGAGGTCGAGCGCGTGGCTCTTGGTATCGGTGGCCGCATATTTGCAGAAACGACTGCCGGTGCAGGCGATGACACCGCTGGCGATGTTGGATTGTCTCCAGTCGAGGCCCATTTTGACGACTGCCTTCTTGAAACTCTCAACATAGGCGGCGGGGATGTTAGGAATGACAATATTCTGCCAGACGGTGAGGCGGATTTCACCGGACGCGTAGTTTTCCGCCAAGTCGGCGAGGCGCGCCATTTGTTTGTGGGTGATCTGGCCGGCGGGCAGGGCGATGCCGAGATAGTATTGGCCTTCCTGTTTCTGCGGATAAGCGCCGATGTGGCTGTGCGGCACTTCTTCTTCCGCATACTTGATGACGGCGGGATCGAGCGGCACGCGGGCGAGCGGCGAGGCTAGCAGTTTTTCGGTTTCAACGATGTATTGTTCGAGCGTCCAGATGTCGAGCAGGTGTTTGAGTCGGGATTTCTTGCGGTTTGTCCGGTCGCCATGGCCCATGAAAACGCGAACCATCGCGAGCACGACGCGGACGATGTCGTCCGGCGCGACTTGGATTCCGCAATCGCGAGCGAAGGTCTTGTGGCCGGTGGCACCGCCGAGCGCGATGCGGAAGGCGATGTCGTCCGGGGTTTGGATGGCTTTGACGCCGATGTCGTTGGTGTCTTGGACGGAGCCGATCAGACCGCCGCCATCGAAGGCAATGTTGAACTTGCGAGGAAGGTTGTAGAAATCCCGGTGGTGGAGGATCTCATCAGCGAGAGCGCGCAGATAGGGCGTGCAGTCAATGAGCTCGGCGGGATCGACGCCGGCAGTTGGATTTCCGGTTAGGTTGCGAATATTGTCCGCGCCGGCACCCTGGGTGTGAAGTCCGGTCGCTTGGATGCGGCGTAGGAAGGACACGGTGTTTTCCGGGCTAATGAGGCGGATCTGGAAGTTGGCGCGGGTGGTGACTTGGACGTAGCCCGAGGTGATCTCCTTGGCGATAGCAGCGAGATCACGCAGCTGATGGGAAGTTAGTTGGCCGCCCGGGATGCGGAGCCGGGCCATGTAGCTGTTCTCGACCGGTGAGAGGAAAAACAGTCCGTGCCATTTAAAGCGGAAAGCGTCTTCCTTGTCGGGCGCGGATTTCGACCGCGCGTTTTCGGCGATGCGGTAGTAGGAATCCAGCGGATGTTCCTCGCGCTTGATGCGCTCCTCGGCGGTGAGTCCGGCGGGTTCTTCGTCGACCGGTGGCGCGGCGGCGGTGCCGGGGATGCCTTCCGGGAAAAGATCCGCGAAAACGAATGCCCGCTCGCGGACGCCGGCGAAAAATCCGTCGAGGTAGTTTTGCTGTTCCTTGTTGAAGGATTCCTTTTCGAGCAGGGGCTTGAGGGCGTTAGTATCAATAGACATCGCGCTGGTATCTCCTTTCGGATTTGAGTTGGTTGATAAAAGCCTGCGCGGCCTCGCCGGCTAGGCCGCCTTGTTCGTAGACGATTTGGAGAAGGGCGGCATCGACATCCTTGGCCATCCGTTTGGCGTCGCCGCAGACGTAGATGTGTGCGCCATTTCCGATCCACTCCCAGAGTCTCGTAGCGTGCTCAAGCATGCGGTTTTGGACGTAGATCTTCTCCGACTGGTCGCGAGAAAAGGCGGTGTCGAGGTGGGTGAGGATGCCGTCGCTGAACATGGTCTCAAGTTCGTTTTGATAGAGGAAATCCGAGGCGACGTGTTGATCGCCGAAGAACAACCAGTTTTTGCTATCGGGGGCGGTGGCGCGGCGTTCTTCGAGGAAAGCGCGGAAGGGGGCAATTCCGGTGCCGGGGCCGATCATGATGACGGGCCGAGTGGTATCAGAAGGCAGGCGGAAACCGGGGGATTTGTGAATGAAGACGGGCACGCCGCCCTCCGCGCGCTCGGCGAGGAAGGTGGAACAAACGCCTTTGCAGGGACGCCCGTCGAGTTCGTAGCGGACGACGCCGACTGTCAGATGAACTTCGCCCGGGTGGGCCTTCGGGCTGGAGGAGATCGAGTAGAGTCGGTGCTGGAGCGAGCGCAGGGGGGACACGAGGTCCTGCGCGCTGATGCCGGCGGCGGGTGGCGCGGTGTTGAAGGATGATAGATCGAGGCGACTAACGAGCGCTTCGCGAAGGAGCACCGTGGAGCCGTCTTTCAACTGGACGGGTTCGTCACCAACGAGTCCGGTTACAGTTAGGATTTCCGCGACGACGTTTTGGCAATTTGAAGGGACCACGCCGAGTGCGTCGCCGACTTCGTATTCCAGTCCGCTGCCTTGCAAGACAATCTCGAAGTGACGGGTCTCCTTGGCCGAGCTATCACCGGTGAGGCGAAGATTGGTTTTCAGGCAGGCATGGAAGGGATTGCTTTTGCTGTAAGTGGCGGTTTCCGTTTCCTCGGTGTCAGTTGCGGCGGATGCAGTGGAATCGGGGGCAAGGGTATCCATCAGGTCAGCGAACCACTTGTGACCGAGAGCTTCTTCATCGACATCGCAATCCACCCGCGACTGGATGCGGTTCGCGCCGAGTGCGGCGAGGCGCTCGTCGAAGAGCACGCCTGCTTTGCAAAATTGGGTGTAGTTGCGGTCACCAAGCGAGAGGACGGAGAACGAGAGGTGTTCCAAGTTTGGCGCGGCTTCCGAGTTTAGGGCGTCCCAGTAGGCTTGGGCGTTGTCCGGCATGTCGCCGTCGCCGTAGGTGCTGGTGATGATGCAGGTGCGGGATTGGCGGGCGAGATCAGCCGGGGAACTTGCGTCCAGGGCGAGGGCGGTTGCTTCGAAACCGCGGACTTTTGCGTCTTTGGCGAATTTTTTTGCCAGTCCCTCGGCGCCGCCGGTTTGGGTGCCCCACAGGAAGAGGATGGGACCTAACAAGGGGCGCGGCGCTTCAGCACTGACAGATTGTGAGCGACCGCTGAACAGGCCGGCGAGATAGCCATTGATCCATTGGCGCTGCGAGGGATCGAAGGGAGCGTTGTCAGGGATTTGCGGACAGATGGAGTTCACTTGCCTATCATTAGCACCCTTCATGCCAGATGGGGTGGCAGGCGGAATCGGATTCATCAGTTCTCGCAATTGACTAAGTGAACGCCATTCATGAGAGCTCGCCGGGGGTCGTGGGATTCAGGAAACTGGAATGGGGATGGGTGTGGACCGTGGCTGGCGCTTCGGATTTGAGCGCGGCGATCCGGCTGGGGCGGATGTGGGAGCGCTCGTTGAGGAAGGTGAGCAGGTGGTTGCGGATGTCCTGATAGCGCGGATCTGCAAGAATGGCCGCCCGGTCCCGGGGACGCTCGAAGGGAATGTCGAGGATGTCGCCGACTTCCGCCTCCGGACCGTCAGTCATCATGACGACGCGGTCGGAGAGGAAAATCGCCTCGTCCACATCATGGGTGACCATGAGCGTGGTGAGTTTGTTGCGCCGCCAGAGAGCGAGCAGGACTTCTTGGAGTTCCATCTTGGTGAGTGAATCGAGCATCCCGAACGGTTCGTCTAGCAGGAGCATCTTCGGCTGGAGGGCGAAGGCGCGGGCGATGCCGACGCGCTGGCGCATGCCTTGGGAGAGCTCGCCGGGGTATTTGTGCATGGAGCTGCCGAGGCCCACGACTGATAGATAATACTCGGCGAGTTCCCGGCGCTCGGCTTTCGGGGCGTTGAAATAGACTTGGTTCACGCCGAGCATCACGTTTTCAAAGGCACTCATCCACGGCAGGAGGCATGGCGACTGGAAGACGACGCCGCGGTCAGGGCCGGCCTCATTGGTTTCGCGGCCGCCGAGGATCATCGCGCCATCGGTGACTTCGGTGAGGCCTGCGACCATCGCCAACACCGTGGATTTTCCGCAGCCGGAGTGCCCGATGAGGGTGACGAACTCGCCTTGGGCGAGATTGAGATTGAAGTCCTTAACGATGATGGCCGGGCCCTTGGGGGTTGGATAGGCCTTGGAGAGTTTGAAGAGTTCGAGGATGGGGGCGTGGGAATTCATGACGCTTCGATTTTGAGTTCTTCGCGCTCAAGGCGCGAGCGGCGGCGGGGTTCGGGTCGGTCGAACAGGCTGAAGTGGGTTCTCACTCCGAGGTCTTCGGGAAGGAGATCCGGGACGGAGAGTTTTTTGATGACGGTGGGCGTGCTGTCGCGCTTGGCATCAAGCAGGGTGTTGACGAGCTGGATTTTGAAGTCCTTGAACTCGGGGATTTTGATCACCTCGCGGCGGTCCCGCGGGCGTTCGATGGGCACGAGAATGTCGCGGCCGAGGGTCGCGCCGTCCGAGCCGGGGAGCAGCGGGATCACGCGATCCGCGACTAACAAGGCTTCGTCGGGATCGTTGGTGATCCAAATGACGGTGGTGCGGTTGCGCTGCCAGATGTCGGCGATCTCGTCTTGGAGGGTGGCGCGGGTGAGGGCGTCGAGGGCGGAGAGCGGTTCGTCGAGCAGGAGGATGCGGGGATTGACGGCGAGGGTGCGGGCGACGGAGACACGCTGGCGCATGCCGCCGGAGAGTTCTTTGGGATATTTATGGGAAGCGGGTGTTAATTTCACCATGTCCACATACTCGGCAGTGCGGTCGGCGAGCTCCTTTTCAGATAGGTCCGGGAAGATCTGGTCCACGGCGAGACGGACGTTTTCCGTCACTGTGAGCCAGGGGAGGAGCGAGTAGTTTTGGAAAACGATTCCCCGCTCGGGGCCGGGACCGCGGATGATTTCGCCGTCCATTCTGGCGGTGCCGGTGTCGGGCTTGAGCAGGCCGGCGATGAGGTTGATGAGCGTGCTCTTGCCGCTGCCGGAGTAGCCGATGATCGAGACGAAGTCACCTTCCTCGATGGTGAGGTTGATGTTGCGCAGGACGGTGTTGCGCTCGTTAGGACGGCCGAAGCTCTTGGAGACACCGGAGAGTTCGAGAATGGGTGACATGATGGAACTGGTGGCTTAGGCGGTGCGGAAGCGGCCTTCGACAAGGCTCATGGCGCGGTCGAGGACATAACCGATGAGGCCGATCGTTAGAATGGAGAGGATGATGTGGGCGTAGCTGTTCGCGTTGTATTGCTGCCAGAGGAAGCCGCCGACGCCGGGCTTTCCGATGAGCATTTCCACGGCGACGATAACGAGCCAGGCGATGCCTAACGAGAGGCGGAAGCCGGTGAACATGTAGGGCAGGGCGGAGGGGATGAGGATCTTGAAAAGGGTCTTCGTTTTCGAGAGTTTAAGGACTTTAGCGACGTTCAGGTAATCCTGCGGCACGGCGCGGACGCCGACGGCGGTGTTGAGAACGGTGGGCCACATGGCGCAGATGGCGATGGTGAAGAGGGCGGCGGCGTCGGACGTGCCGAAGATGGACCGCCCCCCGGAATCCATGATTTTCAATCCGCTGAAAAGGACCATGCCGAGCGGCAACCAGGCGAGTGGGGAAACCGGGCGCAGGATCTGGATGATGGGGTCGAAGGCGCGGGTGAAATTCTTGGACAGGCCGAGGCAGAATCCGATAGGCGTGCCGAGGATCAGGGCGATGGCGTAGCCTTGGGCGACAAGTTTTAGCGAGAGCCAGGCGAAGCGGAGGATGCCTTGATCGAGCTCGCCGCGCTTGGCGAAGGGCTCGACGATGTAGGGTTTGCTGGCCTCCCAGGTTTCGGATGGGGAGGGGAGGTTTTTGGAGAGTCCGAAGCGCTCGGTGTTGGTGACCTTGTCGCCCCAATCGTCAATCGAGGTCGTGGTCTTGCCGTGTCCGGCGACGAGGGCCCAGCCGCCCAGACAAATGAGCAGTGCGATGAGCGGGAGGAGTATGGCGTCGAGCTTGAGTTGGTAAAAGAGTTTCATGGAGATTAGAAAATGAAAAATTGTGGGAGCAAGATGCTCCCACAACGGACTGGGGCGAGACGCCCCAGCCACTTGGGTGATTAGCCCTTGAGCGTCTTGACGGCGAAGGATGCGGCGTAGGCTTCCATGTCGCCGGCGGGATCGAAGACCGAGCCGTCGAAGAAGCTTTCCTTGGTCACACTCGCGCCGCCGTGGGCGTAGCCGATTTCCTTCATCGCTTCCTCATAGATGTCGCCGCGCATGACCTGTTTGGCGACGCCTTCGTAGTCGGGCGCGCCGTCGGTGAAGCCCCAACGGCGGAGCTGGGTGATCCACCACTTGCCATATTTGAGCTGCGGGTAGTTGCAGTTACGCTCGCTGAAGATCATGTAGTTCGGGTCGCGGAACTTGCGGCCGTCGCCCATGTCATACTTGCCTTGGAGGCGCGGCAGCAGCGCTTCTGGCGGGCAGTTGATATAGGTCGGCGCGCTGACGATTTTTGCTTGTTCCACCCGGTTGTCCATGACGTCGAGCCAAACGCTGGCTTCATGGAGCGCCTTGAGGATGGCCTTGACGGTCTTCGGGTTCTTGGCGGCGAATTCCTCGGTAAATGCGCAGACTTTCTCCGGATGATCCTTCCAGATGTCCTGGGTGTTGATGGCGGTGAAGCCGATGTCGTCTTTGATAGTCTTGGCGTTCCACGGCTCGCCGACGCAGAAGCCGTCCATTTTTCCGGCCTGCATGTTAGCGACCATCTGCGGCGGCGGGATGGTGATGAGGGAAATGTCCGCGCCCGCGCCTGCGGCATCGCCGGGATTGATCCCGCCGGCGGCCAACCAATAGCGGACCCACATTGCGTGGGTGCCGGGTGGAAAGGTCATCGCGAATGACATGGGCGCGCCGGCGGCTTTGGCGGCGTCAACGAGCGGCTTGAGTAGTTTGGGATCGGCGGCGACTTTGCCTTTAAGTAAGTTGGCGAGGCTAATTGACTGACCGTTGCGATTGAGTAACCAAGGCACGATCATCGGCTTCTTCGGTGCGCCGCCAAGACCCATGGTCGAGGCGATGGGCATGCCGATGAGCATGTGAGTAGCCTGGATGTCGCCATTGGAAAGCGAGTCGCGGATGGCGGCCCAGCTCGCGCCTTTGATGACGGTGGAGTTGATGCCGTATTTCTTGAAAAGCCCTTTTTCGTGAGCGATGACAATGGGCGAGCAATCCGTTAGTGCGATGATGCCGAAGTTGACGTTCGGAGATTCCGGCGACTCGCTGGCGGTCTGTGCTCCGACCCAGCCGGCAGGAAGTCCCGAGGCAAGAAGTCCGAGCGCGGTGGTTTTGGTAGAGACTGAAATGAACTTCCGGCGCGACAGTGTGGGTGATGTTTTCATGGTGGATTCGAGGTTTCCCTTTGTTGATAGCTGTATGGATGCCAATCCGGATTTTCTACCAAATGGTTCAGGGATGAAGGTTCATCCGCGGGATGAAGTCGGCTCATGCCCCTTGGGAGCAATGGGTGGCAGAGTGGAACAAATCCTCTCGATAGATGCGTGACAGTGACCCGCAGGTAAGGTCTGGCAGAATGCCGATGTTGCGCAATCCAGCAAGGACCCATGACGCTTTCTCGACCGTGGGCCGATTTACCATGTCTCCGTGAAACAAATGAAAGGCGGAAGCGGGCGACAATCCGTTTCCCGTATCAAATTTCCCGCCGAGGCTGTTTTTAAGAACATCCTCAGAAGCTCCGGTGTATTCCTTGAGCGCGAGAATGGAGATCATGTCGTTTCGAAAGGCGGGGTCTTGGCACAATTTGCAGGCATCAAGCAATGCCGCGACGAGTGCGAGAGTCTCGTCTTTCCGCTCATGCAGGAATTTTCCTGAAACCAAAAGCACTTTCTCGGGATGGCCATGGGAGAGATCAGACGATGTGGCGGGACACCAGCCGATGCCTGACAGAATCGACTCGGAATTCCACGGCTCGCCGACACAATAGCCATCGATGTGTCCTGCCTTGAGATGCCGCGGCATGAGCGGGGGAGGAAGGAAGATGATCTCCACCTCCGCTGGTGCTGATAGCCCGTGGCGCTTCAGCCACTGGTGAAGAAGGATGTGATGAGATGAGTAGCGATGGGTGGCCGCAAGGGTGAATGGCCGGTCTTTTCTCCACGAGTGAGAGAGGAATGATTGCAGGCCTTCGCCCTTGCCGATTTCCGAGGATTTCAGCTCATTTGAAAGTGTGATGGCATTCCCGTGGAGATTGAGAATCAAAGGGACCGCGACCTCGCAGCGCAGTTCGCTAAATCCCATGCCGAGGGCGAAGGCGATCCCGGCAATCGATTGGGCGGCATCCAAGTCCCCGTAGAAGATCTTGTCCCTAACACTCGTCCATCCTAACTCGCGGGACAGCATCACATTCAAGCTGTAGCGTGCGAAGATCCCGGTTTCCATGGCGACCGCGATGGGGGCACAGTCACTCAGCGGAACGAATCCCAGACGAAGTGGGACACCGGTTTTTTGCGATCGATCATAAAGCTTCACGTGGCTGCCTAAGCGCGTGGGATGCCAAAGGTGGGAATTTGGCACAAGCGCTGCTAATTTTCCTCCGACTTTCAATGAAAGGCATTCATCTATGGACTGGGTTCCAGATTTAAGACAACTGAGGGCATTTGTGGCGGTGGTGGAGGAGGGTAGTTTCACCCTCGCCGCGCGTCGGATTTTTGTAACACAATCGGCTGTTAGTCATTCACTGAGAACGCTGGAAGAGCAGTTGTCCTGCCGCTTGCTCGACCGCAGCGGAAAACGGGTGGCTGTCACCGCCGAGGGCGAGTTGCTTCTCAAGCGCTGCAAACGGGTGATTTTCGAATTGGAGCAAGCAAGCCGGGATCTTGACGGCCTGCGTCGCTGGGGGCAGACGCGGATCCGGATCGGCGCGCCTCACAGCCTTTGTCATTTTCTAATTCCTTCAGTCCTGCGCGAGTTCCGAGACTGCTTCCCGAGGTGCGAACCGATCATTGAGGCCGGTGACACCAGTGTTTTGCTAGACCGCCTGGCCGGCGCAGATCTCGACCTGGTAGTCGGTCTCAAGCCCCGAGGAAAAGCCGAGGATGGCTACCGCCCGATGTTCAAGGATCGGCTGGCGTTGGTGGTCTCGCCGTTTCATCCGTGGGCGCTCGACAGCTTGTCTGTGATTTCCACGATTCATGACCACCAATTCATCATCTATGCCAAAGCGACGGAGACCCACCGCTTAATCGAGGAGTGGCTGGAGCAAAAAAGCGGCCGCGGCAAGAAGCCGCTGGTGTTGGGTGACATGCAGGCCATCAAGGAAATGGCGAAACTCGGCATCGGAGTGGGAATCGTCGCGCCCTGGGTGGCGGCCCGCGAAATCGCGGACGGGAGCTTGAAAGTCGTCAACATCGACGAGCCTCGGATCGAACGCGAGTGGGGTGTGTTTCACTCGCCCAAGCGGGAACCGAGCCTGGTCGAAGAGGCATTCATCGGTCTTTGCGAAATGGCTTTCGCCGCGATGCCTGGTACTCCCACCGAATAACAAAGGGAGCCACCGAAATTGCCAAGGTCTCCAAGTCAGACTGGTGCAACGGCTACAGGGTTCGAACCTGTGACCCCATCCGTGTGAAGGATGGGCTCTTTGTCAGTAACAGCCTTAAAAATCAGTGCTCTAGAGGAGATTGTCCTTATAATATGGAGATTTTAGGCGCGCCTGCTGTGTAACTAGCACAGTCTATTTAGCACGCTCTGCCCATGGCCAAGGCACCTTTCAAAAATCGGACTACAGGCAGGCCCGCAAAATCAACCGTAGCTCCCGGCATTTTTCAGCGTGGGGAGTTTTCTGGCTGCAATATACATTAGATGGTGAGCAGGTGCGGGTGTCCTTGGAAACTTCGAACCCAGCCGAGGCGATCAAACGGGCCGAGGAGGCGTGGCCGAAAGGTTCTTTTGAAAGAAGCAGGTCGCACGATTGGCGGTAGAACCGATCTAGATCGCAGGGTTGAGAAATACGCGGCGGAGAAGCCACTAACAACATTGCCTGGGCAGCCAGCAGCGTGGGCGCGCTCTACAAAAGCCGCTGGGGTATCGAAGTGTTCTTCAAGCAGATCAAACAAACCTTGCGCATCTCCGACTTCCTAGTGAACAGCAAACATGCCATTCGCTGGCAGCTCTGGGCGGCGCTGTTGCGATACCTGTTGCTGCGCCACCTCGGCCAGCAATCCAACTGGCCGCACAGCTTCAGCCGCCTGTTCACCATCCTGCGCGGACTGCTATGGGATAAAGTGAACATTGTAAAACTACTGGAACACTATGGGATAGCATGTGGACTTCCAGCCTAGGTATATCAACAGGACCGGGAAATTCAAAATCACAAACTGCTAAAACACCTCAAATCCAACGAAAAACCAAGCCTTTCAGGCCACTCTGGAGAGGCTAGACCCTTTGCCAAAAATAATTTCCGAAACCCTCATAAAAGACTGGTACGACCGTTTGAATCATTTAATACTCGCGAATCGCTCGACCTCACCAGCTT
>JAYSYA010000236.1:0-1061 GCA_043716765.1 Akkermansiaceae bacterium | reverse complement strand
CGGGTCAATGCCGCTTGAAACGCAGCTCGTATTCCCGATGAAGTCGCTCTTGCATCGCTTGGAGTTCTTCCAGATTCAAGGCTTCAAGTCCTTCACCGGAACTCACAGGCAGATCGAGAAATTCCTCGAGGATTTGAATCTTACCGATCCAAAGTCCTTCCACGCGGCCTTCCACGCGGCCTTCCGCTTTCAGTTTTTCTGCGACAGACATGGTGTTCTTTTCAAGTTCGGGGTTCGTCGAGAGGCTATGGTAAATCTTCTTCGCGTCAAGGTCGCTGTCGGAGTGCAGCGCGTAGAGCAACATCATGCCAAGAAGGTTGTCGGGAAGCTCCTTGGCGGAGAATCCGGCCAGCCATTGGAAAAAGCGCAGCAATTCCTTCTGCCGGGCGAGTTTCATGAGCTGGAGGACCACGCGCAGGCGGGTGTCGTTCTCCCCGGTTGCCGGGTCGAAGCGGGTGAGGTCGAGCAGCGCGTGGTGGAACTTCGGCAGGAAGGGCAGCAGGTCGGCGGCGATTTCGTCAGCCAGCTCGAACAGATCCTCGAAGGCGGTGGAGATGTTCCATGCATCCGGACCTTGATGGAAAACCAGTGGCAGGACGGGTGGCAGCGGCAAGCCGTGGGACTTGTGATGGTGGGTGAAAATTTCAGTGACGTAGCCGAGCAAGCGCAGCGGCATCGATGGGTCCGGGGTGCTTTGATGTTCGAAAAGCAGATAGAGCAGGGTTTCCCGCTCGCCGATGCGGACGGAGAACAGCAGATCCGAATGCACCTGTTGGAGACTGGACTTAACGAATGAGCCGGGCAGGACCGTGAGCGATGGCCAGTCGATGCGCGCGACGATTTCCGGAGGCAGATGGCTCTTGAAAAACGCCGTGGCGTGTTCCGGTTGGGAGAAGATTGCTTTGAAAAAACCGTCGTTGGTGTGCGCGGCGGGTTCGAGTTGGTCTTCGGGTTCTGGCACTGAGGAGGATGCTACATTCCGGCAGGACTGCCGTGCAAGGCGGTTTCGCCTGGATCACACGGGCACCCGGATTTCGGAATGTGGGGAAATAATTCGACAT
>JAYSYA010000235.1:0-9763 GCA_043716765.1 Akkermansiaceae bacterium | reverse complement strand
CATCGGCTCGTTAGGGGTGAAAATCTGCTGCCAGGCATGGCGGAATTCTGCGGGGGTGACGGGGCTGCCGATCATTTCGATGGCCCAGGCGATGTAGGCGTCCACCTCGATGCGGCCGGCTTCGAACTCGTCCTTGCGGTCGAGCATCCGGTCCATCCGCGCGGCGAGGTGCGAGTCGCCGTCGGGGAACAAGCGTGCAAGGGAGGCCTCGAAATTGAAGTCGAGAAGGACGCGGCCGATGTCAAAGAGGAAGGTCATGGGGATTTCAAATTTGGCTGAGGATGAATCTAGCGGCGGTGATGGCACCGGCGTTGCGACCATGGCGGGCGAGGGCGTCTTTCATGGCGCGCCAGCCGGCGGCGTGGTCGGATAGAAGATCGCCCACGCTGCGGGTGAGAGCCGCGGGCGTCTCGGCGAGGTGACCGCCGCCGATGATTTCAAGGAGTCGGAGATTTCCTTCCTCCTGACCGGGCACGAGGTGGTGGATGAGCATCGGGCAGCGCGCGGCGATCGCTTCATGGACAGTAGCGCCGCCGGCCTTGCCGACGACGAGGTGGTGCTGGTTGAGGAGTTGCGGGACGCGGCGGGTCCAGCCGACCAGCCGGACGCGGCCCGGATAGGCTTTTTGGATTTCGCGTGCGCGCGAGTAGAGCAACCGCACATTCCGTCCAAGGACGATGGTGAGGTGGACGGCGGGCGACGCGTCTAGCAGCGCCCGGCTGTGGCGGCGGACGAAGGGCAGCTTGGCGGTGGGGAAATAGAGGATTCGGAACGGATCGCAGGAGGCGGCGCACGCGACGGGCGCGAGCTGGGAGAACGCCGGATGCACGGGGAAGCCGGTGTCGATGATTTTCTCTCCGGGCAGCCCGGTGCGCGCCATCATTTCCCGAGTGGTGGTGTCCGTCACGAGCCAGCGGTCGCACCGCGCGCGCAACCACGCGGCGTTGATCTCGATGGAATCGGTGACGACGACGAAAAGCGGTATCCGCGCCACGGGGCCGGCGAAGATTCGGGTCAGCAAATAGGGATAGAGCGGATAGGTGCTGACGATGGCGTCGGGCTGAAATTTCCCAATCAAGTCGGCCAGCGCGGACTGAGCCATCCGCAGAGGCGGCGAGTCCTGCTTGCTCAAATCACAACGGTCGGTGGAGCGATAGATCTTCGCCCAGACTTGCGGAAAATGAGTCGTCACGTAACGGTAGCCGCTGTTGACGATGGCGGTGAGGCGTGGCGCGCCGAGCATGCAGGGGTCGCTCACCTGGGTGACCGCGCCGGCGGCGTCGAGCGCGAGTGCAAGATTCCGGGCGGCGCTGTTGTGCCCCTCACCGAAGGCGGCAGTGATGATGAGAATTCGCGGCGGAACGGGCATGGCGGTTGGCGCCGGAGATTTAGAGTGAGTGTAGCGTTGCGTCGATTGAGTTTTGCAGCTTTGTTTCCGCCGCAGATGGCCCGCGAGACAAAAAAACTGGAGCTGAGGCCGGTGGATGACACTGCCGAGGAGCTGGATTCCGTCATTCGGCTCGGGAATAGCGAAACCCAACAGCGGGATAAGCCGGTGCGGCTTGTGCTCGAAGCCCCCGTGCTGAGTCAGCGGCTCGACGTGCCGACGCGCGATGCTGTCGAATCCCGCACCCACCAGCCCGGCATCGAGGAACTCATCGACAGGGCGGGTGCCAACCCGGATTTGTTGGAGCAGGCTTGGGCTAAAAACTCGTTTCACCGTCAAAACGTGCCTTGGGGATGGTTCATGCTCTTCGGCACCCTCATTGCCGCCGCCGTGATCTGGTCCGTCAACGGCGTGAACAAAGCCGAGGTCCAAGCCAAGAAAATCCGGGTCGCCACCGAGACGATCATCGACCGCGACGCGCAGGAAGACCAAGCAGCCGGTGATCTCATCGTCCGCATCGACGCCGCCACGCGGAAATTTTTCGACACCACCGACGTGAGGGAACTGGCCCGACTGGTCCGCCATCCCGAGCGGGTGACGCCGCTGATGCACACCTATTACGGCGGCAAGGCGGTCCCCGCGCACGCCATCCGCCGGACCAAGATTCTCCAACCTATCACTCTCGGCAGTCGTGGCAACTTCTGGATGAAAACCGTGGAACTGGGCAACCGGCAGACCCGCAATCTACTCATCGAAATCCTCGATTCCGGCGAGCCACGGATCGATTGGGAAACCCTGGTCTGCTATCAGCCGATGAAATGGGACACCTTCGTCAGCGAGCGTCCGGCCAGCACCACTCTGGACTTCCGGGTCTACGCCGAGCATGACACTTTTTTCAGTCACGAATTCTCCGACACCGATGTCTGGAATTGTTTCCGACTCACCGCCCTGGACAGCGAGGAGACCCTTTTCGGTTATGCCAAAAAAACGGAGCAGGCCTCCCGCGACATCCTTGAGATTATGAAACTGAACAAAGGAAAACGAGCCTCCATCATCCTCCGCGTCAGCATTCCCGAGGGACTTCAGTCACGCCGCGGAGTCGTGATTGAAAAAATGCTGAGCCCCCGCTGGCTCTACATCGATCCACCCGATTCAGCTTTTGAAACAGCCGCCGAGTGACCCAAGATCCGCCAGCTTTGCGCTTGTCCGCTAACCAGTCGCCTCCGATTCCCGCTGCGGGATTTCCGCAAGTCCTGCTCGGAGCATCGCTTTTCCTGGCGTTCAAATATGGAGTCGCCCTTTGGACGCTCGCGCACACGTCGGCTGAGATGGCGAATAAATTCAGCGCACTCGCCCGCGACGAATATCTGGGATTTCTCGTCTGGCAGAACCTGCAAATGCTTGTCGCCTACATTGTGCTTGCCGCCGCCGCAGCCATTCTCATCCAGCCCTTCGCCGCGCTGTGGACCCGCCGCTCGAGATACCGGAGCTGCCGCGCGGTGGTGCTTCGCGCATTTGGAATCACCGCGCTCGTGCATGGCTATTTCCACATTCGGTTAGTCGATACCCGCCCCTACTTCCTCAACAAGGACGAATTCGGGCACTGGTATTATCAGATCATGGAAATTTTCCCGGACGCTGCCAGGCCAACCGGCTCGCTAGTCATCTTCACCGTGCTTCCCCTCGCCGTCGCCGGCATTGCGTTAGTTTGGCAAATCCACCGTCACGGCCGCCGCGGTTGGGCGGTGGCAGGCGCGGCCGCCGTCCTCGCCCTGCTCACTGCCGGCATCAACCGCCCCGCAGAAACCGGGCAAACGACCGCCGCTGGCAAGCCAATGAATGTCATCATCATCGGCTCGGATTCCCTGCGCGGCGACAGCCTCGGCTGCGCCGGCTACAAGCCCCAACGCAGCGACGGCATCGCCCGCGCCGGCGTCTCACCTGTGATCGACGCCCTTGCCGCCAAGTCCACCCGCTTCGAGCGCTGCTACACCTCCATCGCCTCGACCGTGGAGTCCGGCGTGCAGCTGATGTCCTCCCAGTATCCGCAAAGCCACGGCATCCGCCAGATGTATCCGGACCGGGAAACCGTCGAGACCGCGAAAAAACGCATCGAAACCCTCGCCACCCTGCTCCGCCAGCGCGGCTACGACACCGCCGCCATCGGCGACTGGTGCGCCGGATATTACGAAGTCATGCCGCTCGGGATGGAACATCTATCTGTTTCAAGTTTTGATAATTTTAAAATCTACATGAGCCAAGCCGTGGTCATGGCCCACTTCGTCGTCCCGCTCTATTTCGACAACGCGCTGGGCTATCAAATTTTTCCTCAGCTCGGAGCCTTCGCCCAATTCGTCACTCCCGAAGTCGTCACCGCCCGCGTCGAAAAACGCCTCGCCACCGCCGCAACTCAACAGAAACCCTTCTTCTGGCACGTCTTCTACTCGTGCAACCACCTGCCCTACAGCAACGCGGAACCCTACCGCAGCATGTTCGCCGATCCCGCCTATCAGGGAGTCAACCGCAACAAGGTGGACTTCGACATCGACTCCTTCATCGGCGGCACCGACCTCGAATCCAAGTGGAAGGCCCTGCCGCCCCATGAAGTGCGCCAAATCCGCGCGCTCTACGACGGCTGCACCCGCCAGTTCGACGACTGCGTCGGAAAAATCCTCGCCTCGCTCAAGACGAACGGCCTCACGGAAAACACCATTGTCATCGTCACCGCCGACCATGGCGACGACCACTACGAGCCCGGCGTCACCCTCGGCCACGGCCTCACTTTCAACGGCGGCCTCCAGGCGAACCACGTCCCGCTGATCGTCCACGTCCCCGGCGCCGAGCCGCAGGTCATCCCGGAAACCGTGCGACTCATCGACGTCATCCCCACCCTCGCCGAGCTCACTGGCCAGGAGAAATCGCCGACTTGGCAGGGCAAGAGTTTCGCCGGCTGGATCCACCAAACCGAGACTCCCGTCTTCCGCCCGTTTTACGGCGAAACGGGATTTCCCTTCATCCAGTTCAAGGTCGCAGGCGTCGAGCGTCCCCTCCTCCCGCCGATGGACGAAATCACAGAAATCGATCCGGACTATAACTATCAGTTTGTCTTGAAGAAGGAATACCTCGCCCGGCTCATTGATGCCAAGCAGCGCTGTTTGCGAACCCGTTATTGGAAACTCGTCTGCACCCCCACCTCCACCGGCACCCGCCATTTCGGGCTCTTCCAAATCGCCAAAGACCCGCACGGCGAGACCGACCTCGCCGCCGGGCGCCGCGAGGTTCTCGCCCCCTTGCAAGCCGCGCTCGAGCGCTGGATGGATGAGAAACACGAAACCTCCATCGAGGAAATCTTCCCCGCCGGCGAGCCGCAGTGAGCCCGACCTCGCCGCTTCCCCTCAGTTAGCCACGGCGCAACAACGGCTCAGCCGATGCAGCACTTCTTGTATTTTTTTCCGCTGCCGCAAGGGCAGGGATCGTTGCGGCCCACGTCGGTCGGAACATCCCCGTAATCCGGTTCCAAGGTGCCGTCCTCGCTATCGCCGCCCAAAAGGCCGAGAGCGGCGGGCCGGGCGGCGGGCGAATAGTAGCCGCGGTATTGCTCGATGATCGAAAGCGTCTTGGGCGCGGAGGATGGAGGCGCGGAAAGATCCTTACTGATAGAATCGAGGTCCCCCGTGATGAATTCCTCGATAAGGCGGTTTTCCCATGCCTCCCGGATGCAAGGCAGCAGCTCGGTAGCGCAGAGATCAATGACGTTGCAGACCAGAAACGAGACGAGACGGGTGTCGAGAACCATGTCTTCGCGCGGGCTGGCGATGAGGAACGTTAGAACTTCGCCGAAGCGCGAGACGACGTCATCCCGGCGACTTGGCAGCGACCGGGCGAGGTGGACCATGCCATTCGCGACGCAGGATTTGCCGCGAGTGGAGATGCCCGGCGACTTGAGCCAACTGCTGACGCGCGGCAGGCCGCCATCGATAATCCGGGCGATCTGCGGACTGCATTCCATGTCGCCGAGCCAAAAGTCGAGGGCGTCGGGATGCAGCGAGAAGAACCGGAGCAAAACCTCCAACGCTTCCACACCGGAGATCTCTGCTAGGAAATGCAGTGCATGGAGGGGAGCGCAGGCTTCCTCATCCTCGAGCCCCCAAGCCATGAAATCCGGCGTGCGCTTGATCGCGTCATCCAGCACCTGAATGAGATCCGCTAACAGCGTCTCGCGGGGAAGGGCGAGGAGCCCGTGGATGATGTCGGCGGGCAGGGCTAAATCCCGTTCATAGAGTTGATGAATCTCGTCATGGCAAAATGACGGATCGTCGAAGTCCGTGGTTTCTGTGGAAAGTGGCGGGACCGGCACCTCGATCCGCATTGCTTCATCCCGGTCCATTCTCTCCCGAATGCTCTTAACATTGGCGCGCATGAGTTCTTGAAAGATGGCTTGGCTAAGTCCCGCATCGGGATCGATTTCATCCAGCGCGGCCTGAATGCCTAGGGCGAGGTCCGGCTGGCCGCCGCGCGCATGGACAACCGCCACGCAATAGTAATAATTCATCAGCTCCGTGAAATGGAAAACGGTGCGTTCCGGATAGAGCCGTGTGATGTCCAACTGCAGGCCGAGCGCTTCCGCGACTTTTGCGGCCTGGCCGGATTCTAACGACCTCAAGGCAAGCGCGATGCGGGTGAAGAGGTAATCCGGGTGGAGTCTGGCGAGATCCTTCAACACCTGATCCTCCTGCCGGCGCTGTTTCCTGACCTGATAGGCACGCTTCAGGTAGTTCTTGAAAACGGGAACCTCTGGATAGCGGGCGATGAATTTTTTCAGCTCGGGAATGACCCATCCCGCTCCTTGCCGCGCCCCATCATAAAGTCGCTCGATCGACCCTGCGGGCAGCCCATGCGGCAGCTCGTCCTCAATCGGCTCGTCCGTTCGAGGGATGGCGAGGATCTGGTTTTTTAGGGCCTCGGCCTCGGCAGTCAGCGGGATCACGGGAAACATGCCAGAATTTTCGAAATTCTCCGCTCTTGGGCAATCCCGGTTTTTTGAAAACGCAAGTGGCTGCGGCCGCGACTCCGCATTGCCGCTTGAGTTTTCGCGGCCCGGCGGACAGCTTTCCCCCGCCCCATGAAATTCCACGCCCCGCTCGTCGCATTTTCACTTGTCGCCAGTCTCTCCGCCGCCGAGGTGCCCAAGGTCTTTGCCGGGCTTTTCGAACAGGACGTGCCGGTGAAAGGCCAAATCGGCGTGGTGATGCCGCCTCCGGAAATCGAAAAATACGTCGCCAAGGTCGAGGCCGCCGCGCGCAAGGACCCGAAGTGGTTCCGGGAATTTTCCGGCCAAGCCAAAATCGGCGCGCCGCTTCCTTATGATGAACGGCTCGGCCTCACCAAAGCGGAATACGACGAATACCTCGCGCTCTGGGAGAAGCGTGAATTCAAGCCGAGAGAGCAAGTCATGCTCATGCTCCGCCAGAGCGCCGGTGAGACTTGGAGCATCACCTCCACTGGCGCGGCCAGCGTGTTTTCGACGATGCGCTACAACGCGAAAACCGATCAGTTCCGCTCTCCTAACGGAGAAATGAAACGCCTTGAGGACATCAAGGCGGACTCGTCGAGCATCCTCGGCGCATGGAGCGGTTTAGAATGGAAATTTGAAGAGGAAACCGGCCTCGGCAAAATTAAGGAAAACTTCGCACTTGGCCGTCTCGCAGATAACAAACACGGCCTCATCGTCTATCGCGCCCAAGAACTTTCCACCGAGGGCACCCGCTTGCTCGATAAAAGCCTGATCGTCCGCTTCGCCCTCGGCAAAGCCGGCCAAGCCAAAGAAACCGCTCCCAAACCCGCGGAGGTCAAACCCGCCACCAAGGCGAAACCCAAAAAGTAAGCAATGGATTCCGAAGCCCCGACAGGCGGGAAACGCCGGGGCATCCGCCGTTGGCGCTGGCTGATCCCATCCCTGCTGGGATTGCCCGCTGGCATCATTCTGCTAGGCAATCTTTCGCTTGCCACGCCGTGGGCCTGCCGCTGGATCGCGACCAAAATCGAGCGCCGGACCGGCATGGAAACCCGCGTCGGGGGTGCCTCGTGGTCGCCTTGGAATGGCGCGGCCATTGATGCCGTTGAACTGCTCCAGCCCGCCCCGCTGCGCGCGACGCTCAAAGAACCGCTCGTCCGGATCGCCTCGCTGCGGGTGACTCCGGTGTGGAAAGCTTGGCTGCGCGGGCGGCTCGAAGTTCGCTCCATCGAGCTCGACACGCCGCGTTTATTGCTACCCTTGGAACTGGTTTCCCACCTCGTCCGCCCGCCTCCACCCGTCCAACCCGCGCCGCCGCTCGCAGCCGCCACGCCGCCGCCCGCTGCGGTTCAGCCAGGTCCGCCCGCGCCACCTCCGCCGGCCGCGGTTTCCCCGCCCAAACTACCAGCCCCACCCTCGCAACCGACGGGCTGGCTGCACTTGAAACACGCTTCGCTCACCGTGGTCCACGCTGGCTCGAACCGCACCCTGATAGAGATTTCAAAAATCACCGGCTCCGTCCCCATCGCCGGAAATCCCGCGCAAGCCACTCTCAAAATTGACTCGGTTTCCGCCCTCGGAAATGAACTGGCCCGCAACCTCGCCGCGCAGCTGGACTGGACCTATCCGCTACTTTCCCTGAAGCCCCTCGAAACAGAAATCGCCGGCCACAAGTTCGTTGTCGCGGGCAAAATCGCCAGCTTCAGCGGCCTGCCCATCCAGATTGACGCCGCGTTTCCGCGGCAGCCGCTCGCGGAGATTCACCTGCCATTCGATGGTCACGCCACTGCCGAAGCCATCGCCGCCACCGCCCGCTTCCGCGGACTCCTGCTAGCCCCCGGCACCTGGCAGGGCGACCTGATCGCGGAGTCCGTCGCCCCTTGCATCCGCGCCGCCGGCCGTGAAACGAAGTTCGACCGCGGCAGCGCCGTCACCGTCCTGCGCCGCGGCGCGATTTCCTGTGTCGATGCGCGCTTGATCGGCGACGAGCTATCCTTGTTAGGAAACGTCACGCTCCTCGCCGACGGCCGCGCCGCCGGAGCCGCCCGCTTGGTCGCCGCCCCGGAATCCGCCACCGCCATCGTCAGCCGGATTTTCCCGCTTCTCACTGCCCCGTCGCTCACGCCGCTCGCCACCTCGCAGCGCGCGGCCTTTGATCTGGAAGCTTTCGGTAACGTCAGCCAACTTTTCCTCCGCTTGGGCAAGGACGGCCCGATCGTAAAGCTCAAACACTAACCCACCTGCATGAGAATCATCGCCGGAAAAGCCGGACGCATCGCCATCAAAGTCCCCTCCGCCGTCGCCCGGCCAACCACCGATTTCGTCCGGCAGGCACTCTTCTCCATCCTCGGCGAGCGGGTGGAAACCGCGCGCGTGCTCGACCTTTTCGCCGGATCCGGCGCGCTCGGACTCGAAGCCCTCAGCCGCGGTGCCACCGCCTGCACTTTCGTCGATGAACACCGGCAAGCCGTGAAGATCATCCAGGAAAACCTCACCAAAGCCCGGCTCGACGGCGGTCATGCGGTGAAATCCGAAGCCGCCGCTTTTCTCAAGCGCGACGCCGGCAGCTACGATCTCATCTTCGTCGATCCGCCGTATTGGAAATACCACGGCGACAAGGACCACATCACCGACCTCCTCCAAAGCCGCCTGCTCCCGCCCCGCCTCGCCCCTGACGGCTGGTTGATCGCGGAAATTTCGTCACACCAAAAATCGCCCGCGACGGCTGACTTCACTCTCGCCGACCGCCGCGAATACGGCAGCAGCGCGATCCTGATCTATCAAAGTAGTCCAGGACTCCAGTCCGATCTTCGATCCGGAAGAACGGACTGAAGTCCTCGACTACATTTTCAAAGCCACACCCGCGATGCGATTCCTAACCGCCCTCACTCTCTATCGACTTCTCCTGCCACTGCTCTTCCTCGCGGCGTTTCCCGGCTGGCTGGTGAAAATGCTGCGCCGCGGCGGCTTCGGCACGCGGCTCGGCGAGCGCGCGGCGATTTACACCACGCCGCTGGAACACGAACCCTGCGGCGCGGTCCATTTCCACGCCGTCAGTGTCGGGGAGGCGATGCTCGCGCTCAAGCTCATCCGCGAGTGGTTAGGCCGCGAGCCCGAACGCCGCTTTGTGCTCGCCACCGGCACCGCCACCGGCCACGCCATCGCCACTGCGGCAGACATTCCCGGACTGCGCGTCACTTATGCACCGCTGGATTTCCCGTCGATGGTCCGTCGCTATCTGAATCGCTTCGAGCCATCCCAAATCGTGTTGATTGAAGCCGAGATATGGCCGCACCTGTTACTAACATGCAAGCGTCGGAACATCCCGGTCCGGCTAGTCAACGCCCGCATGTCGCCGCGTT
>JAYSYA010000234.1:0-3262 GCA_043716765.1 Akkermansiaceae bacterium | reverse complement strand
TCCAAATCCTGAGCGACCGCCTCGCCGGCCGCGGCATCACGCCCGCAGAGACGCTGTTCATCGGCAACGACCCGTTGCAAGACATCGTCCCCGCCGCCGCCGCAGGCTTTCAAACAGCGCTCTTCACCGGCCATCCGGACTCTTTTCGACCCGGCGAGTGCGACCCGGATTATCGCCTCCAAAGCTGGTCTGAGCCTGTCGCATTATTTTAGCGACGCGGGGTAGTGCCGTTGAAGCCTTGGTTTCTACCGCTCAACGCACAAAATCGCCGATTCCATGAAAAAATTACTTTTATTATCCTAATCATTATTTATTTTGCCCTCGTTCTGCACGAGGTCCGCCTCGCCAGACTCCAGCTGTAAAAAGCCGGGCCAAGTGATTCGCATTGATCTCCGGGGGGAAGTCAACCGAGCCAGGCCAGGCCGGCAGCTAGATAGAAAGGCGCGCGTTGAGAAATCCGGGGGGAATTCCAACGCGCGCTTTATTTTTCCCCGGATTCCACCCCTGCGAGCCGCCCGCTCACCGCGCTCCCAGGTGCCGGATCCATTGCGAAATGTCGTGAATGAAGCGCTGGCGGATCTCGAAGCGGGTGAGCAGATTGTCGTGAGTGGCGGACTGCTGAGCCCGCAATTTGCTCATCACCAATGACGAAACGCGCACCAAGTGCCCGATCTGTCTCCGCTGGCGTGAGCGCCCGTCACTTCGCCAGCTCCTCGAGCAAGGCTTGGTTCAGGCGGATTCCGGCTTCGAAATTCTCGACCGGGAAATTCTCGTTCGGCGCGTGGATCTGGGCATCGGAAAGGGCGAGACCTAGCAGCAGCGTGTCCGCGCCGAGGATGTCGCGGAAGGTTTGGACAATCGGGATGCTGCCGCCTTCGCGGATGAGGACCGGCTCGGCGTTGAAGGAGGAACGCAGCGCGGCTTGCGCGGCAAGACCAAATTTCGAGCTCGGATCCGTGACGTACGGCTTGCCATCGTGGCCCACGCGGACCTCGACTTCCACGCCGGGCGGGCAGTGCCATTCGAGGTGGCTCTGGACCTTTTCCATGATGTCCTTGGGGCTTTGGTCCGGGACGAGGCGGAAGGAAAGTTTTGCGAACGCCTCCGCCGGCAGCACCGTCTTGGAGCCCTCTCCCTGATAGCCGCCGCCGATGCCGTTGACCTCGGCGGTGGGCCGCGCCCAAACTCGCTCCGCGGTGGTGAAGCCGGGCTCGCCATACAAACCGGGCGATCCGGTCACCGCCAGGAAATCCGCATCACTCACGCCGGGGACCCGGGACCACATTTCGCGCTCCCATGCTTCCAGCGGCCGGACTTGATCGTAAAACCCCTCGATGGCCACCCGGCCGTCGAGCGCGTGCAGACTGGCGACGAGGCGCGCCATGGCAGCCGCCGGATTGGCGACCGCGCCGCCGAACAGTCCGGAGTGGAGGTCGCCTTTGGGGCCGCGCAGGATGACCTCGCAGCAGGCAATGCCCCGCAGGCCGTAGCCAAGCGTCGGCACGCCGGGAGCGACCATCCCGGTGTCGGAAATGGCGATCACATCGCACTTCAACTCATCGCAATGATGGAGCAGGAAAGAGGCGAGGCTCGGGCTGCCGATTTCCTCCTCGCCTTCAAACAGAAAAATCAAATTCACCGGCAACTCACGGCTTTCCCGCAGGGTCTTCTCTACCCCGAGGACGTGCGCCATCATCTGGCCCTTGTTATCCGTGGCACCGCGCGCCCAGATCCGGCCTTCGCGGATGACCGGCTCGAACGGATCACTGGTCCACAGCGCCAACGGATCCACTGGCTGGACATCATAATGACCGTAAATGAGCACCGTGCGCCTGCCTGCGACATGCTCGTTTCTCGCGATGACGACCGGGTGCATTGGTGTCTCGTGGAGCTCTGTCGCGAGACCCATGGCCGCGAGTTTGGCGGTGAGCCATTCCGCGCAGGCGCGGACATCGCCGGCGTGGCGGGAATCTGTCGAAACGCTCGGAAAACGGAGGAAGGAAAACAGATTCTCAAGTTCGGGGGTCACGCCGGCGATGCTTGCCGCTAGACCGCCCTTGCCGCAAGGCGAATTCGGAAAAAACCCGGGGCGAGGCTTTACCCGGCTGGCAGCGGGGACACTTTTCTTTTTCTACCCGAGGAATCCGGTGAGCGGGCTGGTGGCGTGAGCGTGGTCGCTGGGTTCCGGGAGGCCGAGTTCGTAGGCTTCGCGGCCGGCCTGGACGGCTTGCTTGAAGGCGACGGCCATTCTCACCGGATCGCTGGCGATGGCGATGGCGGTGTTGATGAGCACGGCATCGGCGCCGAGCTCCATGGCCTCGGCGGCGTGGCTGGGCGCGCCGAGTCCGGCATCGACGATGACGGGGACGATGGCCTGCTCGATGATGATGCGGATCTGGTCGCGGGTGACCACGCCGCGGTTGGAGCCGATAGGCGCGCCTAACGGCATGACGGTGGCGGTGCCAACTTCCTGCAGGCGCTTGGCGAGGACGGGGTCGGCGTTGATGTAGGGCAGGACGATGAAGCCTTCCTTGACGATGATTTCCGCGGCCTTGAGGGTTTCGATCGGGTCCGGGAGCAGGTAAGTGGGATCGGGGTGGATTTCGAGTTTCACCCACTTGGGCAGTCCGGCCGCGGCGGCGAGGCGGGCGAGGCGGACGGCTTCCTCGGCGTTCATGGCGCCGCTGGTGTTAGGAAGCAGCAGGTATTTCTCCGAATCGATGAATTCGAGGATGTTGGCGTAGGGATCCCGCTTGCCCGTGAGGTCGGCGCGGCGGAGGGCGACGGTGACGATCTGGGTGCCGCTGGCGGCGAGGGCGGCGCGCATCGATTCATTGGAGGGAAACTTGCCGGTGCCGAGGAAGAGGCGGGAGCTGAATTCGCGCCCGGCGATGGTGAGGGTGGACATGGGAAGAGATTTCAAATTTGAGATTGGAGATTTTCAGTTAGCCATTGCTCGAAGGAGGCGTGGTCGTTGAGGTCGTATTGCCAGCAACGGAAGCCGAACTCGCGGCCGGTGGCGATGTTTTGCGGCAGGTCGTCGATGTAGAGGGTGTCCCCGGGGACAAGGCCGTGCGTGTCGATGGCGTAATGATAGATTTCCGGCGCGGGCTTGATGAATCCGGTCTCGAAGGAGAGCACGCCCGCGGCGAACAGACCGAACTCGGGAAATTCTTCAAACATCCACGGGCAATGGATGGCATTGGTGTTGGAGAAAAGAATCAGCTGGTGGCCCTCGGCCGCCAGCTTGCGGACGCAGGCC
>JAYSYA010000233.1:0-3264 GCA_043716765.1 Akkermansiaceae bacterium | reverse complement strand
TGATTCGGTCAATGTCATCGTCCGTGGCAAGGCCGGGGCGAACGTCGAGTTCGGCAACAAGCTCTGGCTCGGCGAGAACCGCGACGGAATCATCGTCGATTACAAACTCTATCGGGACAACCCCGGTGATTCCACACTCGCAAAGCCCGCGCTTGAACGGCTCCTGGATGACCAGGAACTAGCAGTAAAGCAAGTGTGGGGCGACTGCGGACTAACAAGCAAAGTCAACAGCGCGATGCTGGAACGGCGGAAAATCGGCGATGGCTTCTGTCCGCGTGACGTGACCGAGTTGTCAGATAGACTCAGCAACGAAGCGCGAATTGGAATTTTCAAGAACGTGTTCCTGGGCCACCCGTTATTAGCCAAGGGATTCAAGCATCGGGAACTCGCTGTGAGCTGGGCAGCTCTAACGCATAATTTATGGGTAGTCGCCCGCATGGCCGAGGCGGAGAAAAAGCGAAAAGCGGATCACGAACAAAACACCCGTCTCCCGGAAGCGCTGGCTGCCTGACAAAGATCACCCGCTGAACCAGAGAATCCGGACCGCATCCCGGCAGGTCCGGGAAAACCACGCCCCAACCGCCGGAAAACCAAGATCCGCCGAACTGGATTTGATGTTATTGCGCCGATTCAGACAGTCTCCGCAAAAATCAAGTGGCACTAGGCAGTTCAACCGAACAGATTTGTAGAAATCTTGCGGATAATCACGGATTCTGGGGCAAGATCTAACACAAGGTAACCGTTTTTGCTCCCAGGACAGGATTTGTCGGAAGGATAACGGGAATCCGTTGCTTGGCATCAAGGGACCACGTCCTTTTTGGTCCGAATGAGTCCCCGAAGAAGAGAACCTCTTTCCCCTTCCTGAAAAGGCTCATGCCAGCCCAGCCGTCGGCATGAAAGACGCCCTTCGACGGATGAGCGACCTCAAGCGTGGCAAGGAGGACTGTTACCATTTTCCACGCCGTCCGAGCAGGCGGGCGAGCCTGTAAGGCTCAAGCTCGCCTGACTGCTTCGGCGGATGTCTGGAGGGGTGCCTAACATGGTATCTTCACGGTGCCATGAAAACATCCCGCCAAACCCAGTCCGTCCATCGCAACCAGAACGCCCTCGTCCGCGCCGTCTTCGAACGCGCCCGGAGACGCGCGCAAAGTCCTCCGCGTCGCCCTTGACTACGCCAAGCGCCGACGCGGGCTTGGGCAGGCGATGAAAAATCGAATAGTTCACCCCGTCGATGCCCTCACTCGATATTGAGGCTTTTCCATAATCTTCCCGCCAATCGGCTCTGATGAAAGGGCCGCTAATGATGGTTCTAAGTAAGCGTCCCAAATTCATCCCCCCTGGGCCGTCTCCTGGGCGGGGCGTTGGTTAGGCTACCTGCTCGGCTGCGGCCAGACGCTCGGCTGCGATGCGGGCGGGTGTCAGCGCCGCGGCTTGCTCCGGGGTGGCATCGGGCGGCAGGCGCCTGATGACGTCGACGAGGTAGTCCTCGGGATCGAGTCCTTGGGCGCGGCAGTTGGCCAGCAGGGTGTAGAAGAGGGCGTTGTTGGCTCCGGCTTCGACGCTGCCGAAGAACATCCAGTTTTTCATGCCGAGCTTGGTGGGGCGGATCATGTTCTCGACGAGGTTGGTGTCGATTTCGAGGATTCCCTGGCTGAGGCAGTGGCGGATTTTCGGCCACTGGTTGAGGGTGTAGTCGAGGGCTTGGCCGACGTTGCCGGCGGGGAGGTGGGTTTTGCGATGGCCGAGGACGAAGCGGTGGAGTTCATCGGCGATGGGCAGGCTGCGGGCGCGGCGTATCAACTCGCGGCAGGCGGGCGGCGCTCCGGTCAGGCGGGTTTGGGTTTCGATCTGGTAGATGCGCTGGATGTAAACGAGGATGGGAACGATGGCCTCGGGGGAGGCGGGGCCGAGGTCGGTGAACTTGCGCCGGGTGTGGGCGAGGCAGCCGCCGTGGCGAAGGCCGAACTTTGCGGCAACGGTGTCGTAGACGACGTAGCCGTCGGTGTGGATGTCGCCTTCGAAGGCGATGGTGTTGGTGAGTTCGTCGTAACCGAGCATTTCGAGCAGGCACTTGGCTCCGCGCCCGGCATGCCAGTCGAAGTAACAGGTGCCGGCGACGGGGTCGCGGTAAGCCCACAGGCGTCCTTCCCTAACGGAGCCGTGGCCGGGGTCCAGATAGTCGATGGGGGTTTCGTCGATCTCGAGCGCGGTGGCTTGGAGGATCTCGGCGCGGATGGCTTGATGGACGGGGCCGAGGTGGCGGGCGGTGGCGTGGGTCCAGGTGTTGATGGTCTGCCGCCCGATGTCGATGTCGTGTCGTCGTCGGAAGCGCTGGGACTGGCGGTAGTGCGGGAGGTGGTCCTGATATTTGTCGGTGATGATCTGGGCGGCGAGGGCGGGAGCTAGCAGGGTGCCGGGGATGCTGGGAAGCGGGGCGGGCGCGATGACGGGCGGGCGGTTTTTCTCGGTCTTGTGGGCGAACTTCTTGCGGATGGTGCGCCGCCAGAAGATTTCGGCTTTGATGACGTCTAACTCGTCGTGGTGCTCCTCGCCGATTTCGTTCCAGTCGCCGGGGTTGGCGAGGACTTCGTCGGGGATGGTGACGCCCTCGACGAGGATCTTGAGGTTCTTGGGGAAGCGCTCAGCCTTGGTGCGGCGGGTTTTCGGGGGGGTTGATTTTCCCTCCTCCGGTGCGGACGTTTCGCCGCCTGGGTCCGGAGGAGGGGCGGGTTTTCCCAGCAGCAGTTCGTCTAGCTTGAGCTGGAGCTGGGCGGGGTCGAGCTTCTCGGAGCTGGAGCCGAAGAGGCGCTGCTGGAGGCCGGCGATGATCTTGTCCTTGCGGGCGAGTTCGGCTTTGAGGCGGGTATTTTCGGCCTCCAGGCGGGTGAGTTTTTTCTCAAGCTCGCCGAGGCGGTTGAGGAGCTGCTGGATGTCTGGTGGGGTGCCGTTTTCCACTAGGAATGTAGTAGCAGAAGGCGTGCCTGACTCGTGCTAATATGACGGATTTTTTAATGTTAGTCAGGGCGCTCGTACCAAGGTTTGAGGGCGGCTCCGCGGAGGTCGACGCCGTCGATGAGGAGTTGCAGGGCTTCGGGCGCGAGCTTGATGCGGCGCTGGCCGGATTCGCTGGGGGCGGGCCAGCTGAAGGTGCCTTTTTCCAACCGTTTGGCGGCGACCCAGAGGCCGGTGCCGTCGAAGTAGAGGAGCTTGATGCGGTTGCGGCGCTTGTTGGTGAAGACGAAGAGGGCGTCGCGGGCGGGGGCG
>JAYSYA010000232.1:0-1071 GCA_043716765.1 Akkermansiaceae bacterium | reverse complement strand
GATCAGCGCGGAGCGATTTTGCTTTGTTTCGAGGACGACTTGGTCGGCCGCGCGAAGCAATTCGGTATCGAGTACAACTTGAATTGTTTCCATGTGTGGGCTTCTATCCACAGTATAGTCCACATCAAGTTGATGACGCGCAAAAGCCACCGCCGTTTTCCTGGGAGTGTAGGCGATGGGTTACTGATTATCTGGCGACGGCAGCGCGTTCGGTGGTGGCGATGGCGTAGATTTCCCCGGCTTTAGTTACGAGCGCGGAGGAGGTGATGGTGACAGGAATGACCTGGCCGGCTTTGGCGATTCGCTTTTGGGATTTCGAGGCCAGGAGCGTCGCGTCGCACAGTTCCCGGATGGCAGCAATGGCCGGCTCGCGGTCCGCTTCGGGCATGACGTCGCGAATGTTTTTGGTTAACGCTTCGGCTTCCGTCCAGCCGTACATCAATACTGCGCCGGGGTTCCAGGCGAGGATGCGTCCGGTGAGGTCCTGCACAAGAACGGCGTCGCGGGAATCGCGGACGACGACGGCCAAGCGGCGGAGGGTTTCTGAATCCTGGAGGGCCGTCTGGGCGTTTTTCAGGGCCGTGCAATCGGTGAAGGTGATGACGACGCCTTTGATGACGTTTTCGAGAGTTCGGTAGGGGCGAATGCGGAGCAGGAACCAGGAATCGGTATTGGATTGAACTTCGAATTCTTTGGACACCAAGGTGTTGAGAACTTCCTGGCTGTCGGCGGCGAGAGAGTCGTAGCCGCGAAGGGTGGAACGGATTTGGTCGACGGGGCGACCGACGTCGGTTTCGATGAGGTTGATGAGGGAGGAGACGGTGGGGGTGAAGCGAAGGATGCGCAGTTGATGGTCGACGAAGATGGTGCCGATGCCGGTGCCGCTGAGAAGATTCTTCATGTCGTTGTTGGAATGGGAGAGGTCGAGTACTTTGGCTTGGAGTTCGCTATTGACGGTGGCGAGTTCCTCATTAAGCGATTGTAATTCCTCTTTCGAAGTTTCGAGTTCTTCGTTGGTGGATTGCATTTCCTCGTTGACGGACTGCATTTCTTCGTGGGCGGAGCGGAGTT
>JAYSYA010000231.1:0-9848 GCA_043716765.1 Akkermansiaceae bacterium | reverse complement strand
CACGATGAAATAAATCGCGCCGAACATCACGAAGCTGAAGAATCCATACAAAGCGAGAATTTCAAAACCATAGCCGGAAAGCGAAAATTGAGTGAGCGGCAGAGTGGACTCAGGAAGGTTCAGCACGACCGCGGACAATGCGAGAAACATCAAGCCACCGATGCCGGCGATGGTGAAACGAAGCGCCGGGCTGCCCGCCAAAACACCCGGAGAGGCGAGCGTCGTGCGAAGAAGATTGATGGAGGCGGCGATCGCAGGCACGAACAGCAAGACCGTGGCGGCAGCGCCCACGTAAGGCAGGAAATAAGGAATCGGAGCGCCGGCAAGTTTCTGCATGCCCGCCCATGGCGCGATGATCGCGAGCGACCAGAAGCCGAGTTTCGCCAGCGAGTAACTGTAAACCGGACGACCCGTCACCTTGGGGGCCAGATAGTAAGCGGTCCCGAGTGCGACCGGGGTGAAGAACAGGAAGATCAAAGCCGACTTATACCAAGCGTTAATCCCCGCAGCCATGATCGGATGGCCGGGAATGCTGTGTAACAAGGTGTTAGCCGTGATAAATATCCAAGGAAACCAAACCATCGCGGCGAGCAAATACCACTGCGAGATATAGACATGACCCTCCGGGCGGACGCGGAACTGGATGAACGACCAGATCAGAATCGCGAAATAACTGAAGAGCAACACCGGCCAGGTGAACGCGGGAAACTCCATCCACGGCATTCCCGTGCCGTTGCCCGAAAGGATTCCCACCAGTCCCAGCATCACGCCGAGGTTCCAGATGTGACCGGCGGTAAGAATGAGTCCGGCCGCCGTGCACTCCTTGCGGGACAGGCGGGCCATCATCCAGATGATCACGGCGAATGCCGCTTGGAATCCCCAACCGTAAACCAGCGCGTTGATATGAGCCGGGAAAACCCGCCCATAAGAAAGGTAGGGGGAACCTGCTAGAAATTCAGGACTATGCAATTTAGCGGAACCAATGATTCCAAGGACGATCGAAACCGCGAGCCACGCGGCGCCGCTGGTCAGGAAGAACATCACCGGGTGACGCAGCGAACGATCAATCCCAGCGCGAAGCAAGGCGTCCTGAGCAGTGGAAGTTGGGATGGCGGATGACATCGGCTTTGAAGATAGAAAAGGGAATCGAAATTAAGGCTTGGTGAGTTCCGCAGCGGTGACTTGGGGCTTGCCCACTTCACTGCGCAACGCTGCGACCTGTTCGGGTTTCACGGCGGATGCCTTGTTGCCGAAGCTGTTGCGGATGTAGGTGAGCACGCTGGCGATCTGCTCGTCGGTCTGATAGCTGAGAGCCGCCATGCCGCCCGGCATGTTGTATTCCTTGCCGGCCACCGTGATCGGGCCCTGAAGACCGCGCAGTTGGATGCGGATGGGATTGGAAACAGGCCCGGTCACCCACTCCGAAGCTGCGAGCGGCGGAGCAATCGGACCACCTTCGCCATTTTGACCGTGGCAGGCACCGCAAATGATGTATGAGGCCTTGCCGGCAGCCATGACCGCGGGATCGATCGGAGCATCAGTTACTGTCGGAGCATCGATTGCCGTGGTGTCCACTGCGGGAGCAGCCGCGAGTTTCTTGGAGGTTTCCGAACCCGGAACAACCTGCGCCGGGGTCTCAACAGCCACCGGCTTTAAAGCGGCTAACTGCTTGCCGACCACCCGCGTGGCGGCATGGATCGCTTCCGCAGAAAGACTTGCAGCCTGTGCGGCGTCGATTTTTGCCTTCATCTCGTAGCGAGGTTTTGCGTCGGCGTCTTCAAGCGTCGTCGGCTCGGACGGGGCAAACAGCCAGATCACCGCCAGCAGCGCGGCGAAGATGAAAAAGGTGCCGATACCCCACCAGAAAGTGGCGAAGCGGATGATCGGATTGTCGCGGGATGGGTCCATGTGCAAAGTAGAAGAAGATCAGTTGGAGACGTTCGCGGATTCAAGAATGCGCGGGTCGCGGTTCGGATAGAGCGAATGTTGGCCGAGGGCGCGGATGAGGATGAAAATGAAAGCCGCACCGATGGTGACGAAAGCGAGGATGTCGCCCCAGAACGCACCCGGGATGGAAACCTGAATATCACCAAAGATTTCCGGCTTGATCTTGCCCAGCGAAACACCGCGCTCGGGAATGACGATCAGATAGTGATCCAGCGCGTGCATGCACAACGTGTAAACCGCGACGATCGAGAGCAACTTGGGATTCTTCTTTAACCAGGCTTGGAGCAGGACGACGAAGGGCACCACGAAGTGACCGAAGACGAGGAAATACATCGCGGTGTTCCAATTGCCGGTGTTGCGGATCAGGAAGTAGGAGGTTTCCTCGGTGATGTTCGCATACCAGATCAAGAAATACTGAGAGAAAGCGATGTAAGCCCAGAAGGTGGTGAAGGCGAACATCAACTTGCCCATGATGTGGAAATGCTCGGGTCCGGTGACGTGCTTAAGGTGGCCCATGCTCTTCAACCAAGTGCAGACGAGCACGATGACCGCCATCGAGTTCAGCGCGGCACCGGAGAACAGGTAAACCCCCCACATCGTGGAGAACCACTTGTAATCCAAGCCCATCGCGTAATCAAAGCCCGTGAAGGTAATGGTAAGAGCGAAAATGATCAGCGGGTAGTTCGAGTGATAGCGGGCTTTCAACAACCGGGCGGTGCCGGGATTCGGATCGGTGTCCTGATCGGTGGAAAGCTTGCGGAGGCCGTAGATGACAGCGCCGAGGGCGACGAGGTAAAATGCCGCCCGACCATACCAAAACGGCAGGTTCATATACCAATACTTGTTATAGAGCAGGTGGTCCACGTGGTGGAGATGCTCCTTCACGTTGCCATGGGCCTCGCGGTGGATGTTCATCCACTCGTAGAGATACTGTTGCACTTGCGGGCAGAGCAGCGGGATCCCGAAAAGGAAAACCCATGGGAATGTCGAACCGAGGTTCTCAAAGGTCCGCCGCACCGAGGTGCCCCAACCGGAGTTGGAAACATTGTGCAACAGCGTCCAGAACACCCCGCCGATCGAGAGAGTCAGGAAGAAGTAAAACGCGAACAACCATGAATAAGCGAAGGGGCCGCGAATTTTTTCCGGGGCGAAAAACAAAAGATATAGGCTGATGACGGTGCCGAGAACGGCCACGCCCAGGGCGATGCTCTTCACTTTCGCCACCTTGGAGGTGTCGAGGTGATCGCCGTTGATCGCGATGTCTGCGGAGGTGACGTGGTGGTGTGCCATTTCGATAGAATCAGGAAAAAGTTATTTTGCCTCTTTGGCGGCTTGCAAGGTGCGGACGTAAGCGATGATCGCCCAGCGGTCGCCAACGGGAATATTATAACCGTATGGCCCCATCATGCCCTTGCCGTTGGTGATGGTTTCAAACATCCGGCCGTCGGGATAAGACGCTGTCTTGAAGGTATCGAGATGGAAATTGGCGATGCCGGGAACTTTGTATTGCCCAGTGATTCCCTGGCCGTCGCCGGACGCGCCGTGGCAGACCGCGCAATAAATTCCGTAACGCTCCTTGCCGCGCTGGATAAGCGAAAGCGCGCTTTCCTCGGTCAATTTCAGCTCCTCAGGCATTCCCGAACCGAAGTAGTCGCCGACGTGGCCCGTGTAATAGTAACCGGTCTGGCCGCCGAACTCGTATTCAGGGATTCCACCAATCGAAGATGCACCCGCTTCGTTGAAGCCGCGCGGCTGGGTCTGAGTCACGGGAAGACGCGAGCCGTGGCCGTCGGCGAAGAACGGATCCGGCTTCTGGGCCTTCACCTTGTCCTGATTGTCCATGTCCGGGAACATCCGGATCGGTGGTTTGGAAAACTTCTGGCCGCGCAGGCCGAAGATGCCAACGACCAGCAACGCGATGAGCGCGTAAGTGAGAAAAAAGTAACGCATCTAAATTTAGAATTTAAGATTTAAGATTTAAGATTTTCTCTCTCAGTCCTCTTCTTCGACGAGTTCGATGTTGGAGCCGCCGATGTCGGAGAGCAGGTCGCGGGTTCCGTTGGGGCTGAATTTCGGATCACGCGCTTCAATGGCGATGAAGAATCCGTCGTCCGTGGCGCGGTGGAATTGGCGACTGGCGAACAATGGATGATTAAGCCGCGGCAACTGGATCAACGCGAGAAGTCCGAACAAAACGGTGAAGCCCGCGAACAAGATCGTGAGCTCAAACATGATCGGGAAAAACGCGGGCACCGTGAAAATGTTCGCCGGTTTCGCCTGGACGATGGTCGGATAGATCACCACCTGCGTCGAGTATGCCAGGGCGAACGCGGTCGCCGTGCCGGTCATGCCGCCGAAGAACACGAACCACGGCAGGATCGAGCGCTTCATGCCCATCGCGCCGTCGAGTCCGTGGATCGGATAGGGCGAATAGCAATCCCATTTCTTGAAGCCGGCATCGCGGATCTTTTCCGCGCCCTTGTAAAGCGCAGATGCGCTCTTGAACTCGGCCAGATAGCCATAAACGCGTTTGCGGGTGGTGCTCACTTTTGAAATTGAAGATTTGAGATTTGAAATTTCAGATTTTCGCGTCGGCGAGTTCTTTCTGATAGGCGGGCACCACGACGACGCCGTGGTCCGGATGGTGCTCCTTGTCGTCAAAGTGCGGATCGGACTCAAGCAAGGTCCATTTCACTTCTGCGATGTTGATGCAGGGCAGGAAGCGCAGGAACATCAGGAACAGCGCGAGGAACAGGCCGATCGTGCCGACGAAAGTCATCAACTCGACGCCGCTGGGCGAGTAGGTTTTCCAATCCCCTGGCAGCCACATCCGGGCGAGCGTGGTGCAGATGATGACGAACCGCTCGAACCACATGCCAACGTTGACACACATTGCGACGATCATGATGACCCAGAGATTTTCACGGCAGGCCTTGAACCAGAAGACTTGCGGCGAAAGCACGTTGCAGCTCATCATCGCGGCGTAGGCCCACCAGTAAGGGCCGGCGATCCGGAATTTGAAGGCGTCCATTTCATAAATCGCGCCGGAATAGAAGGCGACGAACAGCTCCATCAAGTAAGCATAACCGACGATCGTGCCGGTGAGCAGGATGATCTTTGCCATGTTGTCGATGTGCTTCATGGTGATCAAATCCTGCAAGCCGTAGATGAAACGGGCGGGAACCATGATGGTGAGCACCATCGCGAAGCCACCGAAGATGGCACCGGCGACAAAGTAAGGCGGGAAGATGGTGGTATGCCAACCGGGGACCACCGAGGTTGCGAAGTCGAACGAAACGACCGAGTGCACCGAGAGCACCAGCGGCGTGGAAAGGGCCGCAAGTAGCAGATAGGCCATTTCATAGTGGCTCCATTGGCGGTTGCCGCCGCGCCAGCCGAGCGAGAAGATTCCGTAGAGAATCTTGCGGATGCCGGGCTTGCAACGGTCGCGGATGGTGGCGAGGTCGGGAACCATGCCGAGATACCAAAAGATCAGCGAGATGGTGAAATAGGTGGAAACCGCGAACACGTCCCAGAGGAGCGGCGACTTGAAGTTCTGCCAGACCGCGTTGGCGTTAGGCACCGGAGCAAGGAACCAAGCGAACCACACGCGGCCGACGTGGAAGGCGGGGAAGATTCCCGCGCAGATCACGGCGAAGATCGTCATCGCTTCGGCTGCGCGGTTGATGGAGGTCCGCCAGTTTTGCCTCGTTAGGAAAAGCACCGCGGAGATCAGCGTTCCGGCGTGACCAATACCGATCCAGAACACGAAGTTAGTGATGTCAAAGCCCCAGAACACCCGGTTGGACATGCCCCAGACGCCGACGCCGGTGGAAACCAGATAGGTCAGCCCGCCGCCGACGCCGATGAGGGCGATGAGCGCGGACGGGATGAACAGCAGCCACCAGAGGAACGGCTGGCGGTTTTCGACAACGCCGCAGATGCGCTCGGTGATCCAGTGATAAGAACGCCCGCTGAGAATGAGCTTTTCGCGCTCAAGCACCGGGAGTTTTACGCCGGTGTGCGTCTCAGGTGCGGTTTGGGTGGTGGAAGCCATGGTTAGGTGGAAATTGGAAGCTCGCTTGAGGTGGGATCAGACCATGTGAACGGTCGCCTTGCCGATGAACTTGGCGTCCGGCATTTTCGGATTCGGATTCTTGACGCGTGCCAGATAGCTAGTCCGTGGACGAGTGCCGATGTAGTTGAGGAGATCGTAGTTGCGGTCGATTTGTTTGCTGCGATACATCGCAGATTTCTCCTCGTCTTTGAGATTACCGAAGGTAATGGCGTTGGCCGGGCAAGCGTCTTGACAAGCGGTTTTCACCGAGTCCACCGGGATGCGGAGGGTGTGAATGTTAACTGTCATCTCGGTAGATGGCTTGCCGGCGACGAGCGCCTCTTGCTTCTGACCGCGCTTCTGACGGATCACGGAATCCTTCAGACGCTGCACGCAGTAGGTGCACTTTTCCATCACCCCGCGCATGCGGACGGTGACGTTCGGGTTCTTCTGAAGGTGGGCCGCCTCGCCGACCTGGGTCTCGCCGAACGGACCTTTATAAAGGTTGTGGGCGATGAGCGGGTTGCGCTTGTTATAGTCGAAATAGTTGAAACGACGGGCTTTGTAAGGGCAGTTGTTCGCGCAATAGCGGGTGCCGATGCAGCGGTTGTAAGCCATGGCGTTGAGGCCGTCTTCCGTGTGGATGGTGGCGTTCACCGGGCAAACCGTTTCACAGGGTGCGGACTCGCACTGGACGCAAGCAACCGGTTGCGGAACGAGCTCCGGGTTATCTCTAACCCATTCCGGAGTTTCCTGCTCCTTACCGTTCTCATCGATGTATTTCTGCTGCGCGGCGAAGTAACGGTCCATCCGGATCCAGTGCATTTCACGGCCCATGGCGACTTGTTTCTTGCCGACAATCGGAATGTTGTTCTCGGATTGGCAAGCGACGAGGCAGGCGTTGCAACCCATGCAGGAGGAAAGGTCGATCGACATCCCCCACTGATGGAGCGGGTCATTGATCAACGGCTGGGCCTTACCGTCCTTGCCGGGATGGAATGCCGAGGAGCTTTCCGGCTTGTAGAGCGAAATGTTAGGCGGGGCGTGGGAATCGTTGCCTTGCTTCGGCACGTTGGCGAGCTGGGCGGCGAACGAACCTTTTTCCTCGTCATCAAGAGTTGAAACTTCGCGGGCGAGAGCACGGCCATACATCGCGTGGTGCTCCTGGGTCAGAGCGACCGAGTAGCGTTTGCCCGTCGGAGTGGCTTTCGCACCGGTAGCAAAGTAGGCGGTGGCGGCGGTTCGTAACGGATAGGCGTTGAAGCCGCGGTTCACGCCGACGAGGCCGACGTGGGAAGTATTTTTCGGTCCGCGTCCGAGTTCGTCCTGCTCGTCGAAGCCTTGGCCGTAGCCGAGCGGGATGACGAGCGTGTTTTCGGCTTGGCCGAAAGATACAAGAACTGGAATTTCCAGCGTCTGTCCGTTGACCATCACGCTGATCATCGGGGACGTGCGGTTTTGAGCCTCATCGTCAGGAGAGCGCGACGCGAAGTTCGTTTCGAGCGGTATAATCTGGTCGTAGATTCCCAGTTCCTTCGCGGTCTTCGGAGCGACGAGTGCGACGTTGTCCCAAGTGAGTTTGGAAATCGGATCGGGTGCTTCCTGAAGCCAGCCGTTGTCGATCCAGCGGCCGTCGAAGATCGAGGAGTCGGTGGCGAAGATCACTTCGAGTGAATCCTTGGTCGGTGCGGTGGCGACGAACGGCGCGGACATGTCAGCGCGGGGAGCCGGACTAACCAATGGATAGACGGAACCTTCGAGGAAACCGTCGCGCAGCAGCTTTTTCCAAGCAGCCTCCCCCTCCCCGCCGATGGCGGAGAACGTGGCGCGCACGGCGGTGTAGGCCGGGGAAGCCGCGCCTTTTTCACCTTCGCCATTGAGGAGTTTGCCGTCAGCGGAAAGCAGGGCGAGAAGGAGTTCCAGCTCGGAAACGCAATCTGGATAAAGCGGCAAAATCATCGGCTGCACCACCGTGTAGGTGCCGCGAGCGGTGCGGGCATCCGCCCAGGATTCGAGGTAATGAGCGGCTGGCAGATGCCATGTCGAGGCATGCGCGGTCGCGTCGGTGCGGGCACCAAGATGGATGCTGGTTTTCAGCTTGACGAAGGAGTCGCCAAACTTGAGATCCGCGGGCGCGTCGTAAATCGGATTGGAAGGAGTGAGGACGAAGAGCGTTTCAATAGCGCCGGAGTCGATGTCAGCCTTGAGGGTGGCGAGATTTCCGAGACCCGCCGTTTCGGTTTGGACCGCGACGAGCGGCTTGCCTTCGCCGATGTTGCCGAGCGCGTCGTTGATCGCATGGGCTAGCAGGTGGACGGAAAGGGATTGGCGGGAACCCGCGAGCACAGCGGATTTGCCGGCGTGTTCCTTGAGATCTTCGACGAGTGCGGCAACCCAGGCGACTTGCTTTGCATCTGCTAGCTCGGGCGAAACGATGGCCGCGCCGGCATTCACACCGAGGCCGCGGGCGATTTGCGCCGCCACGGCGTTGACTTGGCTGGGAGCCACGCGCAGGCGGTGATCTGCCATGCCACCGGTGAGGGTGAACGCGGCCTCCACCGCGTAGAGGCGGTTCATTTTCGACGCGTCGGCCTTGTCGGAATAGGACTTACCTTCCGGCTTGCGGCGGTCGAAGAACGGGGTGACCGGACCTTGCGAATCCGTACCGGCGAAGTCGCAGTCGAGCGAGAGAATCCGGTCGGCCTTGCCGAAATCGGCCACCAGCTTCACGCCATCGCCGAGTGCGACACTGGAGGAGTCGCCGGTGAGCGCTTCGTATTGATAGAACCTCGCGACGGAGAATTTCGCGGCCAGTTCCTTGGTCAGGCGGGCGCGGGTCGGGCTGTCGTCCGCACCGAACAAAAAGCCGATTTTAGAGTATTGATCCGCGGAAACGGCGGCCAGCACGGCTTCCAAGTCCGCCCGCGCGCCGGGTTTCCCAGCCTTGAGGATTTTCCGCGAGCGCGATGGAGAATAGAGATCCAGCACTGAGGCTTGGGCGAAAGCGTCTGTTCCTTCGGCGTCCGGGTGGAGCTTGTTAGGGGCAAGTTTGGTTGGGCGGCCTTCAAAGGTCGTCACCACCAGCGGCGTCGCGCCTTGGGCACGCGGCATCGAAGAAGCGTAGTAAGTCGCCTTGCCCGGAATCACCCACTCGGGAGCCTTCGTATACGGAACGATGTAGCTTTCCGGACGGCGGCAGGCCGCCATGCCGAAACCAGCCAAAGCGGTAGAAGCCCCCATCAGTTTTAGGAACGAGCGGCGGGAAGTTTCCGCTTCCTCCTCGTTGGCCATTTCCGCGGCTCCTTGGGGGAACTCGCGGTCAAGCCACTGGCGGAATTCCGCAGTGTCTTCAAGCTGACCCGCACTGCGCCAGGCGACGGTGGTTTCGCCGACGGGAACTTCAGGGTGATGCCAAATAAGCTTGCTCATGTTAAACTGCAGAAAAGGTGAAAATCGGGAAAAACGGAGACTGGAAGATCAATGGTGGCAGGTGGCGCAAGTTTCCTTGGGTTTCACCATGAATTGCTCCTTCAGCTTGAGGCCGAGCTCCTCGGTTGTCTTGACGCCGAGTTGCGGGTTGTTAGAAATGTAGGTTTCCGCGTTGTAGCTGAAGTTATAAACCTCTTCGAGCGGTCGGAGATTGAGCTCCGGCGCGCGGTGGCAATCGAGGCACCAGCCCATCGAGTGCGGTTGCGCGTGGTAGACGACCTCCATCTTGTTGACGTCGCCGTGGCAGCTCTGGCAGGAAATCCCGCGGTTGACGTGGGCCGAGTGGTTGAAATAGACGTAGTCGGGAGACTTGTGAATCCGGACCCACTCGATCGGTTTGCCGTCGTAACCTGGG
>JAYSYA010000024.1:0-2135 GCA_043716765.1 Akkermansiaceae bacterium | reverse complement strand
TGCCAGAGAGATCGATTCCTCCTCTTAAGCTGGAAACGAGAACTAGAAAATCAACTAAGGATCAGATGCTTGCGTGCTTAGGTTGACGCTGATGGGCTAGGGTTCATGGCACGGCATTTGCAGAGCTTGACCGAAGCCGAAAAGGTTGAACCGAACAATAAACCACATGAAAATAATATCATCTTTGATCCTTAGCTCATCTCTTGTGCTAACCGCCGTCGTGAATGCCCAAACGACAACCCCGTTAACAGACCCGTCCACTACCGTGTCCGGGACCGTAGGTGACAACCGTGACGACCGCGATGACAGTGGCAAATGGGGCCTTGCAGGATTGCTCGGCTTGCTGGGGCTTCTTGGTTTGAAGCGGCATGATCACGACAGTCACCGCGCCACAACCAACCGCTGATGGGTAATAAATGGGCGGTGCGCCTGCTTAAGTTAGCGCCATTCGAATCAGTAGGTCTTCCGCATGCCTCGAAGTCTCGGATACGTGCCGTCCGGCTGGGCAGGTTTCTTTTGGCTAGACGGGAAATTTGCTTTAAGAACGGGGAGGCCAAATCGATCAATTGGGGCCGCGTTGGGCTTCGAAGAACGAAGAGACGAGAGAGGCGAGATGCCTCCATGGGAGTCTGGCGAGAGGCTTACCAGCCACGTTTCAAACTTTATTGATAGATTTTGTGATAATACTCGGCCACCATGCGGTCGGCGTCGAAGAAAGGGACGACGTCGTTCATGGAGTTGAGGACGATGTGGTTCCACTCGTCAGGGCGGTCGTAGTAGAGGGGGAGGATTTTATGGTGCATGGCTTCATAGAAGCCGAGCAGGTCTTGGCGGTCGCGGTCCTCGTGGTTGAGGGTGGGATCGGCGGGTGGGATGATGAAGGAGTTTTTGCCGTCTTCGGCGAATTCGCAGACCCAGCCGTCGTAGGTGGATAGGTTGATAGAACCATTCATGGCAGCGGTCATGCCGGAGGTGCCGGAGGCTTCGCGGGTGACGACCGGGTTGTTGAGCCAGATGTCGGAGCCGTTTTTGAGGATGCGGGAGAGTTCGAGCTCGTAGCCGACGAGGACGGTGGCGTTCGGATAGTCCTTGGTGATTCGGATGAGGTGGTTGAAGGTGTCGATGGCGGAGTAGTCGAACGGATAGGGCTTGCCGGCCCAGATGATTTGGACGGGGTATTTGTGATTCTGAAGGAGTTCGCGGAAGAGGCGGATGTCGCGGGCGATGAGGTCCGGGCGCTTGTAACCGGCGAAACGGCGCGCCCAGACGAGGGTGAGGACGTTGGGCTTGAAGAGCTTGCCGGTTTGGTCGGCGACGGCGCGGAAGAGGCGTTCCTTAAGTTCGCGCTTGCGGTGCTTGAGCTCGACGATGTCGCCGCGGAGGCGGGCGTGTTCGAGGCCGTGGTCGGCCCAGTATTTTTTGTTTTGAGCGTTGGTGATGTGGGTGATCTCGCAGGTGTCGGGTTGGTCTTTCCACATCTGGCGGGAGACTTCGCCGTGGAGTTTGGAGACGCCGTTGGCGATGCGGGCGAGGCGGAGGGCGGCAAGCGAGTGGTTGAACTCGTCGCCATGGATGCCGGTGATTTCGCGGACTTCTTCTTCGGGGACGTTGCCGAAAAACGAGAAGTCGCGGAGCAGGTGGAATCCGTGTTTTTCGTTTCCGGCTTCCTCGGGCGTGTGGGTGGTGAAGACGAGGCGCTTTTTCACCTCCTCGAGGCTGCGGTGTTTCGCGTAAATGTGAAAGGCGGCGGAAAGTCCGTGCGCTTCGTTGAGGTGCCAGACGGACGGGTCCACGCCGAGCTCGTCGAGCAGACGAGCGCCGCCGGCCCCGAGGATGATGTATTGGGCGATGCGGCGGAGGTGGTCGTGGTCATAAAGACGATGGGTGATGGCGCGGGAGAGGCTGTCGTTTTCCTCGACGTCGGTGCTGAGAAAAAACATCGGCACGGTGTTGAAGATATCGCCGGGGAGGAACATGGCTTTCACCCAGACGAGGTGGCCGTGGACGGGCACGGTGTAGCGGATGCCGGTGTCTTGGAGGAAGGCGTATTCCTTTTTGCGGAACTGGATGGCGAGCTCGCGGTCCTCGCCGCGGGATTGGTTGTAGTAACCGTAGGTCCAGAGGATGCCGATGCC
>JAYSYA010000230.1:0-3285 GCA_043716765.1 Akkermansiaceae bacterium | reverse complement strand
TGTCGGAGGGGCAGCGTTTAGTCAGCTCGTAGGCGAGGTATTTGGACTGGTAGTCGGTGATGGGCATCCTTGCTGTTATAAGGCTAGCGGCCTGCAATTTGACGGGAAGAGAAATTTCCGCGCATTGCGGTGCCCTTCAATCTTCCCGTGAAAGCGCGGAACGAATTCCGCGCTCCAATTTCTTGCCCCTGCCCCACGCCCCCTCTAAAACGACCGCCCGCATGACTCACCTCGAAGCAATCGCCCGCGAAACCGGCATCTCCCTTTCCTCCGTCACCACCACCGCCAAGCTACTCGCCGAGGGCGCGACGGTGCCCTTCCTTTCCCGCTACCGCAAGGAGCAGACCGGCTCGCTCGACGAAGTCCAGATCACCACCATCCGCGACCGGATGCTCCAACTCGCCGAACTCGACTCACGCCGCAGTGCCGTTTTGAAATCGCTGGAAGAGCGCTCGCTGCTGACCCCCGAGCTGAAAAAGAAGCTCGAAGCCGCGGTCACCCTCGCCACCGTCGAGGACATTTTCGCGCCTTACCGGCCGAAGCGCCAGACCCGCGCCACCAAGGCCGTCGAGCGTGGCCTCACCCCACTCGCGGATTTCATTTTTGAAAACCAAGCCGCCGATCCCGAGGAGGAAGCCGCCAAGTTCCTCAACCCGGAAATGGAAGTTCCCACCACCGTCGAGGCCCTCGCCGGAGCCCGCGACATCATCGCCGAGCGCGTCGCCGACGACGCCCCGCTCCGTGGCCGCGTGCGGAAAATCTACGAAGAGGAAGCCACCGTTTCCTCCAAGATCATGTATGGCAAAGAAGAGGAAGCAGACGCCCAAAAATTCCGCGACTACTTCGAGTGGAGCGAGCCGTTCAAAACCATCCCGTCGCACCGCACGCTGGCCATCCGCCGCGGCGAGAAGGAAGGCTTCCTGCTGATGCGGGTGGAAGTGCCGCTCCAACGAGTCACCGCCACCGCCCTGCCGGACTGGGTGAAATCCCACGGCCCTGCCGGCAAACACGTCGCACAAGCGGTCGAGGACGGCTGCAAGCGCCTGCTCATGCCGTCGATGGAAACCGAAGCCCGCTTGATGGCGAAAAAAAGCGCCGACGTCACCGCCATCACCGTCTTCGCCGACAATTTCCGCGAACTCCTCCTCGCCTCACCGCTCGGTGAGAAACGCTTGTTAGCGATCGACCCCGGCTTCCGCACCGGTTGCAAAACCGTCGTGCTCGACCGCTCCGGAAAACTGCTGCACCACACCGTGCTGCACGCCACCGCTGGCTCGCAAAACCAAGCTTACGAAGCCGCCGTCGAGGTCACCGCGATGATCAAAAAATACGACATCGAGGCCATCGCCATCGGCAATGGCACCGCCGGCCGCGAGACCGAGTCGTTCATCAAAAAGCTCAAGCTCCCCTCTTCCATTCCCGTCGTGATGGTGAACGAAAGCGGCGCTTCCATCTACTCCGCCTCCGATGTCGCCCGCGAGGAATTCCCTAACGAAGACGTCACCGTCCGCGGTGCCGTTAGCATCGGCCGCCGTCTGATGGACCCTCTCGCCGAGTTGGTGAAAATCGACGCCAAAGCCATCGGCGTCGGCCAATACCAGCACGATGTTGACCAGCGCGCGCTGAAAGCCAGCCTCGACGACACTGTTGTTAGCTGCGTCAACGCCGTCGGCGTCGAAATCAACACCGCCTCCAAGCAACTGCTCTCCTACGTCTCCGGACTCAACGCCTCGCTCGCCGAAAACATCGTCGCCTGGCGCAACGAGAACGGTGCCTTCACCTCCCGCGAGCAGTTAAAAAAGGTCCCCCGCCTTGGCGAAAAAGCCTTCGAGCAAGCCGCCGGATTCCTCCGCGTGCGGGGCGGCAAGCACCCGCTCGACTCCTCCGCCGTCCACCCCGAGCGCTACCCGCTCGTCGAGAAAATGGCCGCCGACGCCGGTTGCAAGGTCGAAGAGCTGCTAGGCAACGAAGCCGCCCGCAAAAAGATCGATTTGACCAAATATGTCGATGATCAGGTCGGCCTGCCCACCCTCAAAGACATCGTCGCCGAGCTCGCCAAACCCGGCCGCGATCCGCGAAAGCAATTCGAGCTCTTTTCCTTCGTCGAAGGCGTCGAGAAACCGTCCGACCTCCAA
Organism: Akkermansiaceae bacterium; assembly: GCA_043716765.1. GTDB lineage: Bacteria > Verrucomicrobiota > Verrucomicrobiia > Verrucomicrobiales > Akkermansiaceae > Luteolibacter. The sequence continues at coordinate 1,150 of JAYSYA010000230.1, read as the reverse complement.
ATCGGCATGAAACTCCCGGGCATCGTCACTAACGTCACCGCCTTCGGGGCCTTCGTCGATGTCGGCGTCCATCAGGACGGCCTTGTCCACGTCTCCCAGCTGGCTGACCACTTCATTCGCGACGCCTCGGAAGTCGCCAAAGTCGGCCAGAAAGTCCAAGTCACCGTCGTCGAAGTCGATCTCAAGCGCAATCGCATCGCGCTTTCCATGAAGAGCAAAGTGGACCTCGACACCCGACGCTCCGAGTCGGGCGACCGCGGCCCGCAGCAAAACCGCCCTCGCCCCCAAGGCCGGGCGGATTTCAAACCCGGTGCCGCCCAGAACAACGATTGGTTCTCCCAAGCTCTCAGCCAGGCGAAGAAAAAATAAACACAACGTGGCTGCCGCGTCTCGCGGCAGGTCCATCATTGAACCCCCGGAGACTGTCCGTCTTGGCGCCGGCGATGGGAGCATCGAAATTCATTCGATAGCCACGGGAATCAACTTCACCGGCCCAAGCAAGCCGGACAATTCGTCAGGCCATTCCGAGGCGTCGAACTTCATGCGGAACGGATGGGCCACCAGCACACCGGCGGGTTTGCCGTTGACCCGGACGCGCGCGCTTTCGCGGACGTCGCCAAGGTCGAGCAGCCAGCGGTCAGTGGGGATTTCAGGTAGATTGAGAGTGGTCGAATAGCTGGCCGCGCCGGCAAAGCGTTGAGCCTCGTCACGTGCTGCATTTCGACCTGAATTCGCTGCGCCACTGCCGAACCCGCTTTCACTTTCGCATGCGGACCGGTCTTCTTGCCACGGGCCTTGGAAGTCTTCGCCTCCTGATTTGTCGCCATTTTGTCGCCACCCTCGCTCATGGGGCAGGAAAGTGTGTCAACCCAACCTCCGAAGCGTCTTCGTAAGCCATTGAAAATAAATATGGTGCGCGCGACAGGACTCGAACCTGAACAGGGTTGCCCCCACTAGAACCTGAATGGAATGAGGTCTCCGCAAGTAATTGATGCTGAGTTCATAAAATTATTCCATGGTGTCACCGGTCACTTCAAAGTGCACCACCTGTGGTCACTTCAAAGTGCACCACCTCGGATGGCTGTTTTCTGATGGGTTGAGGGGGTGGTTGGCAAGGAGCTAATGGGGTAGGCGGGGTTTTTGTGAGACT
>JAYSYA010000229.1:0-9924 GCA_043716765.1 Akkermansiaceae bacterium | reverse complement strand
TCGCCACCTGCTGCAACGCCCCCGCCGCCACTGCCCAAACACTTCTAAAACGAGCTATCGACAACTCCGGAATCGACGATACAAGCCTCATCGTCATCGCGGTTGCAGCCCCTCCCGGGAGTGAAAATCACGGCTGACAAAATCGGCTTGAGGCTTGGCACGCATGATGCTTTTTCATGCGCGTCAGCCGTTTCCGGCAGGTGGAGGAATACCTTCCTTTCCGGGAACTCCCTGAAACTAATTACCGCTAATCACTGAAAATCAACATCACCATGGCCAAATACAAATTGGAATACATCTGGCTCGACGGCTACACCCCCGTGCCGAATCTCCGCAGCAAAACCCAAGTCAAAGAATTCGCCAGCTTTCCGACCCTCGATCAACTGCCGTTGTGGGGCTTCGACGGCAGCTCGACCCAACAAGCCGAAGGCCGCAGCTCCGACTGCATGCTCAAGCCGGTCGCCATTTACCCGGACAGCACCCGCAAGAACGGTGCCCTCGTGATGTGCGAGGTCATGATGCCAGACGGCGTCACTCCGCACCCGACCAACGGCCGCGCCACTATCCTTGACGATCCCGGCGCATGGTTCGGCTTCGAGCAGGAATATTTCCTCTATCAAGACGGCCGCCCGCTCGGCTTCCCGGCCGATGGCTTTCCCGCCCCGCAAGGCCCATACTATTGCGGTGCCGGCTACAAAGCCGTGGGTGACATCGCCCGCCAGATCGTCGAGGAGCACCTCGATCTCTGCCTCGACGCCGGCATCAACCACGAAGGCATCAACGCCGAGGTCGCCAAAGGCCAGTGGGAATTCCAAATCTTCGGCAAAGGCTCCAAGCGCGCCGCCGACGAAATCTGGACCGCCCGCTACATGCTCAACCGCCTCTGCGAAAAATATGGCATTGACGTGGAATACCACTGCAAACCGATCAAGGGCGACTGGAACGGCTCCGGCATGCACGCGAATTTCTCCACCACTTATCTCCGCGAAAAGGGTGGCAAGGCCTACTTTGAAGCACTCATGGCAGCCTTCGGCGAACACTGCGAAGAGCACATCGCCGTCTATGGACCGGACAACCACCTCCGCCTCACCGGCCTTCACGAGACCCAGTCGATCGATAAGTTCACCTACGGCCTCGCCGACCGCGGCGCGTCCGTGCGGATTCCTCACAGCTTCATGCAGAACGATTACAAGGGCTACCTTGAAGACCGTCGTCCGAACTCCCAAGGCGATCCCTATCAGATTGCCTCGCGGATTCTCAAGACCATCTCGCTGGTGCCGACTCCTTGAGTTAGTCGCCTGAGAAATCGTCCTGAACGATTCATCCAAAAGCCGTCTTCCCCACCGGGAAGACGGCTTTTCTGTTTACGAACTTGCCCCTCCCGATGTAAAAGCAGCCATGACCCAAGACCCGATTTGCGGAATGGACGTGGACGAAGCCACCGCTCTCCAGGCCAAGCGCGACGGCCAAACTTTCTATTTCTGCTCCGAATCCTGCCGCCAGAAATTTCTCCAGCCCAAGGCCTCTCACTCCTGTTGCGGCGGAAATCCCGCCCCGGTCGCACCCGCAGCCGACGCAAAATTTTTCTGCCCGATGTGCCCCGGCATGGAATCCGACAAACCCGGCGAATGCGCCAAGTGCGGCATGGCGCTGGAACGCAACCCGACATTCGCCAGCAAGACGATTTACACCTGCCCGATGCACCCTGAAATCCGTCAGGATACGCCCGGCGACTGCCCGAAATGCGGGATGGCGTTAGAGCCTGTCACGGAGATTGCGGACGAAGAGGAAAACCCCGAACTGCTGGACATGACCCGCCGCTTCCGCATCGGCGCAGTGCTGGCGCTACCGGTTTTCCTGCTGGCGATGGCCCACTTGATCCCCTCGCTCGCCCACGATCCGCGGCTCAGCGGCGATGCCTCGCGCTGGACCCAGTTCATCCTCTCGACGCCCGTTGTGTTGTGGGCGGGCTGGCCGTTTTTCAAACGCGGTTGGCGTTCGCTGGTGAGCCGGAACTTTAACATGTTCACGCTTATCGCCATCGGCGTCGGCACCGCCTACGCCTTCAGCGCGGCGGTGATGCTGGTGCCTGCCGCGTTTCCCAAATCGCTCGCCGTCCACGGCCGGGTCTCCATCTACTTCGAGGCCGCCGCAGTGATCGTCGTGCTCGTTCTGCTAGGCCAAGTCCTGGAACTCCGCGCCCGTGGCAAAACCGGCAGCGCCATCCGCGCATTGCTCGATCTTGCACCCAAAACGGCACGCCTCATCGAGGGCGGCAACGAACGCGATGTGCCGCTCGAATCCGTCCAAACCGGCGCGAACCTGCGAGTCCGCCCCGGCGAGAAAGTCCCGGTCGATGGCAAAATTCTCGAAGGCCAATCCTCGCTGGACGAGTCCATGATCACCGGCGAACCGATGCCAGTTAGTAAAACCATTGGCGATCCGGTGACCGGCGGCACGCTCAACACGACGGGAAGTTTCATTATGGTCGCCACCCGCGTCGGCAGCGACACCGTGCTTGCCCGCATCGTGAAAATGGTCGCCGAGGCCCAGCGCAGCCGCGCGCCCATCCAAGCTCTGGCGGACAAGGTCGCCGGTTATTTCGTCCCGGCGGTGCTCGCCATCTCACTGGTTACCTTTCTGTTCTGGTCATCCTTCGGCCCCGAGCCACGCCTCACCTTTGCCATCGTCAATGCGGTGGCGGTTCTAATCATCGCCTGCCCCTGCGCCCTCGGCCTCGCCACGCCGATGTCCGTCATGGTCGGCATCGGCCGCGGCGCGCAGGCAGGCATCCTGATCCGCAACGCCGAAGCCATCGAGGTGATGGAAAAAGTCACCACCGTCGTCGTCGACAAAACAGGCACGCTCACCGAGGGCAAACCCCGCCTCACCGAAGTCATCGCCGCGGATAGCATGAGCGAAAACGACCTCCTCCTCGCCGCCGCGTCCATCGAGCAAAACAGCGAGCACCCTCTCGCCGCCGCCATTGTCAACGGAGCCAAACAACGCGGGATCACGCCGCAGGCGGTCACCGGCTTCGACTCGATCACCGGCGGCGGAGTAACCGGAAATTTCTCCGGACGCCAAGTCATCATTGGCAAACTCGAACTTCTCCAAAAAAAATCCATCACCGGTTTCGAAACTCTCGCCATCAAGGCTGCGGAGCTCCAATCCCAAGGCCGAACGGTGATTTTCGTCGGCATCGACGGCAAAGCCGCGGGCATCCTCGCCATTGCCGATCCGATCAAAGCATCCACCCCGCAAGCCATCGCCCGGCTGCATGCGCTCGGGTTGAAAGTCATCATGCTCACCGGTGACAACGAACGCAGTGCCCAAGCAGTCGCCCGAACCCTCGGCCTCGATCACGTCGAAGCCGGTGTCGAGCCGCAGCACAAACACGAGCGGATCCGCCAACTCCGCGCGCAAGGCCACATCGTCGCCATGGCGGGTGATGGCATCAACGACGCGCCCGCTCTCGCCGCCGCCCACGTCGGCATCGCCATGGGCACCGGCACCGATGTTGCGATGGAAAGCGCCGGCATTACCCTGGTGAAAGGCGATCTCCGAGGCATCGCCCAAGCCATCACGCTCAGCCGCGCGATGATGCGGAACATCCGCCAAAATCTGTTTTTCGCCTTCATTTACAACACCCTCGGTGTCCCGGTCGCCGCCGGAGTTCTCTACCCGTTTTTAGGCATCCTGCTCAGTCCCATCCTCGCCGGGGCGGCCATGAGCCTGAGTTCCGTTTCAGTCATCAGCAACGCGCTCCGCCTGCGAAAAATTAAACTGCTAGAAAGCTGATCAGAGCAACCCTTCTGGTGGGTGATTTGTTGGTCACCATTCACCAGACGGATCGATTAAATAGGCACCTCGAAGTGTCCTCGCCCGCACTCAAACACTTACTCCGCAGGCATATTCCAAACGCAGGGAAGAACGTTGCGCCCACCGCAGTTCCGACCGCCATCAGCCCTTCTCGAGCCATGCTCTGCAATGAAAGCCTGCCACTCCGCATTGTAATGATTGATCCATTTTTCATCGCTGGAACACGTCCAACTTTTGCCAGTTGCGGAGGAGTCGCCAGCTGAACTTTGGTGTGTTTGCGATCCGGTTTTAGGAGTTACAGGCGACAATCCCGTCTTTGGGTATTGGGTAGCATTCATTTATTTCAAGATGAGGGGTTTTGGGATTAAACAATCACATGACTACACCACAGATTTTGAGAGATAAAAGGAATTTCTGTTGAATAGTGATCGCTTGTGCGGAATTGAAACACCAACGACTCGATGGACCGGATCACCCCTTCATTTTTCGAGAGAAATCCAGTGATTTGCGCACGGGAATTAGTCGGCGCTCACTTTCTCTGGAACAGCTGCGTGGGGCGGATTGTAGAAACCGAGGCGTATTTTTCATCCGATGACCCGGCATGCCATACTTGGCACCGTCCGAGCGCGCGAGCGTTCGTCGAAAAGCACCGGGCCGGAGATGCATATATCTACCTAAACTATGGCATGCACTGGTTGTTCAATATACTGGTGAAGGGCGACGAGGAATCGGGCTTTGTGCTCCTACGAGCATTGGAGCCGGTGGCGGGCATTGAGCAAATGCGCGGGCGGCGGAAGGCGGCAGTGGACCATTTGCTGAGTGCCGGCCCCGGAAATTTGACTCGCGCCTTCGGAATCGACGGCCTAGCCCACGGCACGAGCTTTCTAGCGCTCCCGCATTGCGGAATCTTTTGCGGCGAACCGGTGGAGACCTGCTCGGGTGGCCGGGTCGGCATTTCAAAAGCGACCGAATTCCCGTGGCGATTCGGCGATCCGACTTCGGGCTCGCTCAGCCGGAAATTCTGATGAAGTTCCATTGCGCCTACCATTGCCGTTGACCCGCCCGCTTTCACTGGCGAGTGTCCGCCCATGTTTATCGATCACATCCGCATTTTCGGAAAGGCCGGCGACGGCGGCAACGGCGTTGTCTCATGGCGTCGTGAAAAATTCGTGCCCCGCGGCGGCCCGGATGGCGGCGACGGCGGCGCGGGCGGCGACATCGTCCTCGTAGTGGATAACTCGGTGGACAACCTCCGCGCCTATCACTACGACCCCAAGCTCATCGCCGAGGACGGCAAAAACGGCGCTGGCGGCCGTAAAACGGGAAAAAGCGGCAAGACCGTGATTGGCAAAGTTCCTCCAGGCACCGTGGTTTACCGCAGCAACGCGGTCACCGTGCAGGAAGCCGTGGAATTCGAGCGCAGCGACCAAGGCATCGACCTGGAGCCCATCGCCGACCTCACCGAGATCGGCCAGGAGTTTGTCCTTTGCAAAGGCGGCGAGCCCGGCGCGGGCAACTGGAATTTCAAAACCGCGACCAACCGCACACCCGTCGAGCACACGCTCGGCACTCCCGGCGAGCAGTCGGTTTTCTACCTGGAACTCCGCCGGATCGCGGATGCCGGCCTTGTTGGGTTTCCCAACGCCGGAAAATCAACGCTGCTCGGCAAGCTCTCCGCCGCCAAACCAAAGGTCGCTTCCTATCCGTTCACCACCCTCCAGCCAGTCGTCGGCGTCGTCGAGTTCCCAAGCTACCGCCGCTGCACTATCGCGGATATTCCCGGCCTGATTGAGGGCGCGCATGAGAACCGCGGCCTTGGTCACGAGTTCCTCCGCCATATCACCCGCTGCCGGGTGTTGCTGTTCGTCATCGACATGGCGGGCAGCGAGGGCCGCGATCCCATTTCTGATTTGGAAATCCTCCGCCGTGAGATCAAGGAATACGACGACGAACTCGCCCGTTTCCCGTGGAAAATCATCGCCAACAAGATGGACCTCGAAGGTGCCGCCGAGAATCTCGAAATCTTCCGTTCGCGCTTTCCCAAAGTCGATATCATCCCGATCTCGGCGCAAGGTGAAACGGGCTTGGACGATCTCAAGCAAGTTCTCGACAACGAGATCGGCCATCGTTCGGACAAATAGACAAGAGTCGCCCGGTTTATGGACACGTCACCCCAGCGGGTATTTGTTTACGGCACCCTTCGTCGGGGTGGCTCGAACCATTTCCGAATGGCCGGCGCGGCGTTTGTTTCCTACGGCACCATCGGCGGCCGAATGTATCGCATCGACTGGTATCCCGGCTTGGTCCTTGACCCAGCGGGCGATGAAATTCATGGCGAGATTTACGAAGTCGGACCCGAGTTGCTCTCGGTGCTCGACGTCTTTGAAGGCGTCTCCGCCGGGGAGGTCGAGGGCAGCGAGTATCGCCGCGTCGAGACCACGGTCATGAAGCAAGACAGCCAGACGCTGAGCGCTTGGGTTTGGGAATGGCGCGGTCCGGTAGATGAAAGCCAGCGCGTCTCCGGCGGCGACTGGCTGAAAGAGGAATAGCCGACCGCGTGATCAGCGATTCCCCGGATTCACGTTCGACACGGGAAGCGGATAGATGGGAGGGAAATAAGGACGGTCGAGCGGGTTTGGAAGCGTTTCGACGGCGACTACCACCTTGGCGCTTTTGGCGCTTTTCGCACTCTTCGAGCTGTAAACTTCGGCATTGCCGCTGTTTGGATCGAGCCTGGCGAGCAGGGCTTGGACGGCGGCGACCGACTCGGGCAATGTGGCGATTGCGCATTGGGAGACGATCCGCATGCAATCCGGCGCGGCGGTGATGGAGGTTTCGACGATGGCGGCGACGAGAGCGACATCGGCGTCGCTAACCTTGATCGCAGTTTTAACAATTTCGCAAGCGCAGCTCGGATTGGCACCAACTTCGGACGCGACGACTTCAAGCACCTGAGACACGTCGAGTTTGATCCGTTGTTCGACTGAAAGGACGACCACGAGGCAATCGGTGCCTTTTTCGGAGGTGGCGGATTCGCGATACACTGCGGAGATCAATGCCAAGCCGGTCTGCAGGGTGTCTGCCGAGACCTCGTAAGGCACGCCGGAGGTGCTTGTGGCGACTTTGCGGTAAGGGGACGGATTGCGGAGGATGCCGAGATCGACCACGGATTCAACATTCTTGGCGTGCGAAGCCTGCGGCTTAAGAGTGAGGCTGTCTTGAGCGGCGTAAACTGATCCGCCGTCCGAAAATAAGCCTTGGGCCTTTTGCGTCGTTGGCACTTCATATTCGCCAGTGACTGCGGCTCTTTCGCGGAAGCGTGCTTCGCTGGTTCCATCGGCATCATCGGCACTGCTGCTAATGTCGGAGGAGTGGGAGGTGCTGGCCAGATTCTGAGCGGAAAGCGAAGCAATCGAGCTGAGAAGAAGGAGAGCAACCATGTGGGGGAACACGCGTGATTTCATGAGGTGGGAGTGTTGGGGAGCCGGGGGAAACCTAATCAACCGAAGCTGGGGTTGGCAAATATTAATCTCCACGTGATCACGTAGGTGGTGATGGCTGGTTTTTAAACTGATCGCGATCAGCGGGTTATAGTAAAATTCGTGCTCGCTCTGACGAATAGCTTCCGATTCCTGAATTGCGTCTGACCCGAAATGAATCGCGGGGTCTGAAATGCGCGGTTGGACCGGGCTCTCGATTTCGAAGTGGCGATCTGGCCGGACTGTGGGTGGCTGGCGCGAGGTCCTGCATTGCGTGGCCTCGAAAATTAACATATCCCCACACCCAGCCAGCTGTTCGCGCTCTTCGAGCGAGGTGAAATTGAGACGATCAAGCACGGGGACTCGCCGGACTTTTCTCTTGAAGCGGGATGATCGGTGAAAGCTGCGGGCCGAGGCGATTTGAAGTTTGATTTTCAGATGGAAGATCCTAAACAGCTACCTCGTAAGCCCTTCATTCCATGACTAATCTCGACCTTCCCACCTCCCGCCGCCGCAGGCCTTGGGCGTTGACTTTGTTCGGACTTGTTGCCGCTGGTGGCTTAATTGCAATGCCATTTCTGGCCGGTCCGCCGGACGGAGAGAAAATGCCGGATCTCGTCCGCTTTCTCGGTCATTTCCATCCGGTTTTGCTGCATCTGCCGATTGGGGTTTTCGCGCTGATTTTGTTTCAGGAGCTGGGCGCGATTTTAGGCAAGCGCGGCGCCGAGTCGCGAAACACGCCGTTGTTCCCGCTGTTTTTCGGAGCGGTCAGCGCCATCGTCGCGGTCCTGGCGGGATTCTTATTGTACCACGGTGAGGTGCAATTCCGTGGCAACGCGCTGGCGGACCGCCACCTGTGGGGTGGCCTCGTTTTCGCGGTGGCGGCGGTGGTGACTTTCATCTTCAAGGCGTGGACGGTGGCCTTGCAGGGCAATCCGGCGTTTTACCGTCTGCTGTTATTCGGCAGCGTGGGGGTGATGGGTTTCGCCAGTCACGACGGCGCTTCGCTCACCCACGGCGAGGATTATCTGACCGAATACGCTCCACAGCCGATCCGGAACCTGCTAGGAGCGCAGCAAACGCAAATCGTCTCCGCATCCGCGCCTGCGAGGGCGGCTGGAGAACAGTTAGTTTATGCCGACATCGTCGCGCCGATTCTGGAGCGCCGTTGCGTTCAATGCCACAAAGAGGGCAAGGCAAAAGGCAAGTTCCGAATGGACACTTACGAATTCCTGGTGAAGGGCGGCAAGGAAGGTCCCGGTCTGGAGCCAGGCAAATCGGCGGAAAGCAACATTCTCATCCGCATGAATCTCCCCATGGAGGACGAGGATCACATGCCGCCGGAAGGGAAGCCGGACATCGAGGACCCGGAAGTCGCAGTCGTCACCTGGTGGATCGATAACGGTGCCGATCCGAAAAAATTACTGACAGATTTTGACGTTGCTGCGCCGATCAAGGAGGCGATCGCCAAGGTCGCTGCCATCGCTCCAGCAGAGGTGGCGGAAAGCGTCGCGCCCGCCCGTTTCGCCGGGCCGGATGAAGCGCTGAGGTCTTCGGTGGCGGCTATTTCCAAACAGTTTCCAGGTGCGCTGAGTTTCGAGTCGCAGCAATCCGCGCTCATCACATTTACCGCAGTTTCGCTGCGCGGGAATTTCGACGATGTTGGATTCAAGACGCTCGCACCGGTGTTGCCGCACTTGGTCACCGTCGATCTATCCGCCACGAAAATCACGGACCAGGCGGTCTCCCAGCTTTCGTCTGCCAAAAGCCTCCGCCTCATCCGTCTCGCGGAAACCGGCGTGACGGACGCTTCCATCGACACCTTGCTCAAGATCCCGAGCCTCGAATCGATCAATCTCTACGGCACCAAAGTCACCGACGTGGGCGTAGGCAAGCTTTCCACCCTGCCGAACCTCAAGCGTCTCTATCTCTGGCAGACTGCGGTGACTCCGGCTGCGGTAAAAACGCTCAAGGAAAAGCTCCCGAGTTGCGAGATCATCACCGGTGCCTGATCCGCGCGCCTACTGATCAAGCACCCGGCGGATGCCGTCGTAGCAACCTTGATAGATGATCTTCGCCTACTCGTAGCCTTCTTTTTCGGTGGCTCCCTCGACGGTGAACACGCTGCCCCAGTGGAGCCGGCACTTGTTCGGGTTGATCGCTTCGAGGCGGACGAAGGCCTGATAGTTCAGCAGCGGGAAACGGCACTCGATGAGGTCGGTGGTCTTATAACTGAACTCGCGGGTGGTGATGGACGCATGATAGTCCGGCAGTGTGTCGAAGCCGGCGATGAGCTTCCAGACCTTGTCAGCGGAAAACAGCAGCTCGGCGGATGTCTCGACGCGCAGTAACTTTTTGACGACTTCCGCCTTACGGCCCGCCGATGATGAGGCTTCGAGCTTTTCGAGGTCCTTGGGCGATTTAAGTGGCATGGTGATGCCGTCATAGCCGATGCCGTCGAGGCTCTTGATCTGTTCGGCGGGACCCTTGCCGCGCAGGTTGACGACCTTGATGCGGGCGCAGCGTTCGGGTCCGAAGGCTTCGAAAAAGCCTGCCAGTGACTCGGTCCTGCGGTCCTTGATGACGCCTAGCAGACGCTTGCAGCCCTTGTCGATCTGGTAAA
>JAYSYA010000228.1:0-9925 GCA_043716765.1 Akkermansiaceae bacterium | reverse complement strand
TGCTCATCATGGATTTGTCCGATCTCCCTGCCGAGACCACCCTGCTCACCGAACCGGGATGTCCCATGGCCAACTTCACCGCGATCCAGTCGTTGCTCTCATCGAGGTGTGGGTCCTCAGGAGGATCGCGAGTTGCGCCTTGCGGGCGTCGCTCTTTTTCAAACCGTAAATGAGGTCAGGTCTCACGGATTCACATTTTAGGAATGTTGGTTGCCATGGGCCGGGAAGTCCCGCCGGGCGGACTTCTTGCGCTTCAGGAGCCAGCCCGCGAGCGTCTGATAGGCCACACCGTGGATCGCGGCGAAGCGCGAACCACTAAGCCGGCTGGACTGGTAGGCATCAACCAGAGCTGAGCGCACGCTCTTGGAGCACTCGCCCGACGGTAAGGCTTATCTGTTATGCGTGGGGGCGGAGGAAAGCGACCCGCTCCCGCGCCCCTGCATCAAGCCTGGCCCGCCGGGCACGCTTCATGAACCGAATCCGGGATGCACGGATGATTTCGACCATGCCAATCTGAGCTGGGTTTCCGCCGACCAACCCTATCTGGCCCGCGTCAAGCCTTCCCCCGAAACCATCAACGATATCAAAGCCTACGAGTTCTTCGCCGGAAACGACTCGGGCGGGAAACCGCTCTGGACTTCGGACTACTCCAAGATCAAACCGCTGCTCGGGTGGAACAACCACATGGGCTGCGTCACTGCCACCCCGAGCAAGTTTATCAGCGCCGACGGCAAAAGCCTGTGGCTGTGTTACTCCGCCAATTTCGTCCCCGCTGGAACGGCACGGAACTGAAGTTCAACCCGCCCGGCGGACGCGGTCGCTTGTCGCGCGAAAAGCGGACAGCCCGCACGCTCAACAATCCCATTTCCCCATCCTCCGGTCCGACTACCGGCTTTCTCAACGGCTTTTCCCTCAGAAACAATTTCCTAGCATGCCTCATTTGCTCCTCGTGGGATTGTGTGATATTTTGGCACCATGAAAAAATATTTTGCGACTATTCTCGTGGTTGAGGACGATGCAAATGACCAAGTCCTGATAGAGAGGGGGTTCCGGGCTGTGGGCGTCGTCGGCCCAATCCATGTGGTAAGAGACGGAGCGGAGGCGATTGCTTACATGATGGGTGAAGAAAAATTCGCGGACCGTGAAAAGTTCGCTTATCCCACATTTATCATGACGGACCTGAAAATGCCCAAGATCGATGGCTTTGGAGTGCTTGAGTTCCTGAAAGGCAATCCCGAATGGGCGATCATTCCCACGGTGGTGTTCTCCGCGTCCTCGGATACCGATGACATCAAAAAATCCTACATGCTGGGGGCAAGTTCTTATCATGTAAAACCACACAGCTTTGAGGAACTGTGCATCCAGTTGACCACCTTACATTCCTACTGGTTGTCGTGCGAGGTTCCTGAAGTGGACGTTACGGGGAAACAGGTGCGCACTGAGAGTGAAGGAAAATTGGGCGAGCGGTTCACTCAATCATGCGACGAGCCCGAGGCTTCAATGGACTCACATCCTGAGCGCGTTTAAGGCAGCGGCCGATCCAGAGTTGATAGAGAGTGCCGGGGCGGAAGGGGAGAGTGGCGAGCGGTTTTCGTTTCGGGATTGCGGCGGGCGGGGAATTCCGGTTGCTTCGCTCGATGACCCAAAACCCGTGTTCCCTTATGTTAGCCGCCGCCTTGATCGGATCTCTGCATGCCGCCCCACCACCGACGCCCGGAGCAGGGCCGAAACCCGCTATCAAAGCGGTTATGGCGGACTTCATTACCTCCAGGGAAATCTCCGGCGCAGTCACGCTCGTCGCGGACGCGAACAACGTTTTCCACCTGTCTGCGGACGGGCTTGCGGACATCGGAAACCAGACGCCGATGGCGACAGACTCCATTTTTTGGATCGCCTCGATGACCAAGCCGGTCACAGCCACCGCCGTAATGATGATGCAGGAGGAGGGCAAACTTTCCGTGGATGACCTGGTTTCCAAATACCTGCCGGAGTTCACGGGCGACAAGGCGGCCATCACGCTCAAACAATGCCTCACCCACAGCAGCGGCCTGAGCGACCTCTCGCCGGACGAAACGAAGGACATCACCACGCTGGCGGAACTCTCGCCCCTCATCGCCGCCAAGCCCTTGATGTTTCCACCCAACAGCAAATGGCAATACTGTCAGACCGGCATCAACACCGTCGCGCGGATTGTCGAGGTTGTGTCGGGCAAGGCGTTTCCGGATTTCCTGCAAGAGCGCTTATTCGACCCGCTCGGCATGAAGGACACCAGTTTCTATCTGGCAGCGGAGCAAGTCACCCGTCTTGCGCCTTCCTACAACCGCACCGCCGCCGGGGAGTTGGAAAAGGCCGGACTCGGCTTCCTCAACAACAAGTCGCCTTCCGCGAGAAATCGCTACCCGCTCGCCAACGGCGGCCTGTTCTCCACTGCCGGCGATTACGCGAAGTTCGCGCAAATGATCCTCCGCGGTGGCGAATCCGGCGGCAAACGCTATCTGAAAACGGAATCCGTCACCCGCATGACCACCGTCCAAAGCGGCGATCTGGTCACAGGCTTCACGCCCGGAAACGCTTGGGGCCTCGGCTGGTGCGTTGTTCGCGAACCGCAGGGCGTCAGCGCCGCGCTCTCGCCGGGTTCATTTGGCCACGGCGGCAAAAACGGCACGCAAGCGTGGATTGATCCAGTGAAAAACCGCATCTATCTGCTCATGATCCAGCGCGCCGACATCGGCAACTCCGACGCCTCCGAGATGCGCCGCGCATTTCAAAACGCCGCCAGCCACTAGCGGGCACGGACGTCGGCTCAAGCGGAGCGACCGATTTGCCGCGCCGCTTGCAGCGTGTTTTTCATCAGCATCGCGATGGTCATCGGGCCGACGCCGCCGGGGACCGGGGTGATGGCGGAGCAATGCGGGGCGACTTCCTGATAGGCGACATCGCCGGTGAGGCGGAAGCCGGATTTTTTGGTGGCGTCCGGCACGCGGTTGATGCCCACGTCGATCACAACGGCACCGGGTTTGACCCAGTCGGCCTTGACCATTTCCGGCCGGCCGACGGCGGCGACGAGGATGTCTGCGCGGCGGCAAATGGCAGGAAGGTCCTTGGAGCGCGAGTGGGCGATGGTGACGGTGGCGTTGGAAATTTTTGACACTAACAAAAGCGCCATCGGCTTGCCGACGATCATGCTGCGGCCGATGACGACGGCTTCGGCACCGTTGGTGATGATGCCGGAAACTTCGAGCAGTTTCATACAGCCGGCAGGGGTGCAGGGGACGAAACCGCTAGGATCCTCTAACACGAGCTTGGCGACGTTTTCCGGGTGGAAGCCATCGACGTCTTTGCGCGGGTCGATCTCGCGGATAATGGCCTCCTCATCGATGTGCTTGGGCGGCGGCGACTGGACGAGGATGCCGTGGATGGCGGGATCGGCATTGAGATCGCGGACGACTTGGAGCAGCTCCGCCTGGGTGGTCTCGGCGGGGAGCTCGATTTTCAGCGAGTGGAATCCGAGCTCGGCGCAGGTGCGGGTTTTCGAGCCAACATAAACTTGCGAGGCGGGATCGCAGCCGACGAGCACCACGGCGAGGCCGGGCTGGATGCCTTTGGCTAACAATTCGGCGGTTTCGGCGCGGCACTCGTCGAGCACGGCGACGGCGATGGATTTTCCATCGAGAATTTTCGGGGCGTTCATTTGGGAGAAATTTTAGGCGTCATCGGTGCCCGCGAGGAGGATCGCCTGGACCCGCTCGCGGTAAGTTTCAAAGGCAGCTTCATCAAGCTTGGGCGGGACGACAAGCATCTCGTCGAAAATGATGGTGACGCGGCTGAACGGCTTGGGAATGACCAGGCGGTCCCAGGTTTTCAAGCGCCAGGCGGAGGAGTAAACCGCGTGGATCGGCACGATCGGCGCGCCGGAGGATTCGGCGAGCTTGATGACGCCGGCATGAAATCCATAACGCGGGCCGCGCGGGCCGTCCGGGGTGATGCAGACGTCGAGCCCGTCCTTGAGCGCGCGCTTCATGCCGATCAAGGCCGCCACCGCGCGCCGCGAGGACGAGCCGCGCACCGCACCGATGCCGAACACGGCCATCGCCCGCGCCAAGATGGCCCCGTCGTGGCTCGCGCTGGTTAGGACCACCGATTTGCGGGCGTTGCCGCCGGTCCGCCACCAGATCGGCGGGAGGGTAAAAATCCGGTTGTGCCAGAGCGCGAAGATGACCGGGCCTGGCGGATTTTTTCCCGGGGTGGTGACGCCGCAGCGGTCGTGGACTTGATAGCGGAGCGTCATGGCCCAGCAGCGCATGAACCAGCCCGTAACGGAACCGAGGACTTCCGCTTTGCGGCTTCTACGGATCTCGGTGCTTTTGGCCTTACTCATCAGTTAGAACAGACCGGCTTAAAGGAAACCGGCGGGATGCAGGGTGTCCACGAGGTATTGCTGGCGCGACATCAGTTCCTGATACATCTCGTGCGCCTGCGGGTCCGGGTCGCAGCGCGATTCCGAGTCGCCCGCGACCAGATAGCTGGCGATTTCCTCAAAGCCGAGCGACTCGCCGCTCTGATGGAAAAAGGCCACCGCCGCCTGCATCGCCGCGCCCACTGCGGCTCCCTGGCGGCTGGAAACGGGCACCACCGGCGCGCCGAAAACATCTGCCAGAAGCTGCCGCGTCACCGGACTCACCACGCCCGGACCTAGCAGCCGGATTTCCGGCGGATCGAAACCGAGGTCGCGCAACCGGCTCATCGCGTAGCCGAGCCCGAGCGCGACGCCCTCCGCCGCAGCGCGCGCCATGTGGGCGGGCGTGAAATTTCCCGGCGTGATCCCGTGCAGCACGCCCGTGCCGTCCGGCAGCCGGGGGATGGATTCGCCGGTGAAATACGGCAGCAGCAGCAGCCCGTCCGCGCCCGGAGCCACACTCGCTACCATCGCTTCAAATTGTTCCGCGCTCCACCCGTAGTGACGCCGCAGGATTTCCGGTGCCACCGCCGTGTTGGTCGTGGTGGCGAGCCCGAGCCAGCTGCCGGTCGCGTTGCACAGCGGCGTGATTTCTCCCCGATAGTCAATCACCGGCGAGTCCCCCACCCCGACGATCACGCCCGTCGAGCCGAGCTCGACCGCCACCGCGCCATTCGCGACACAGCCGGCGGCGAGTGCGGCTAACAACGGCGCAGCGCTGCCCGCTCCCACTTGCACCATCTCGGAAACGCCCCATTCGCGAGCCAGCGCAGGACGCAGCAAACCGCGCGGCTGGTCCGACGCGCCAACCGGCGGCAGCAGCGAGCCGAGCTGCGGGTCGATGAAATCCAACAGCTCTGCCGACCACTTGCGGGTGCGGATGTCTAGCAAACCAGTGCCCGAGGCGCTGCCCGCCTCAGTCGCCCGCTCGCCCGTGAGCCAGTAAGCGATGAAATCCTGCGCCGTGAGCAAGCTCGCGGCCCTTTGAAAATGATAGGGCTCGTGCTGCTTCAGCCACAGGCACTCCGCCGCCGCCGATTCCACGCCCGGCGCTTGCCCGGCGATTTCTATCAGGCCCGGCGCGCCGCCGAACGCGCGGGCGATTTCATCCGCCTGCCGCTTCACGGAAATATCGCCCGCCAGCTTTGTCGGGCGGATGATCCGGTTAGCCTCGTCCAACAGCACCAAGCCGCGCTGCGGGCCGGCGATGCCGATGGCCGCGACGCGCTCTTTCTGGCCATCCAGCGCGGCCAGACACTGCCGCACCGCGCGGTCCACCGCGTCGATCCATTGCGCCGGGTTTTGCTCGCGGTAGCCAGCCGGCAAGCCTTCGATCCAATCATGCGGGACCCACGCCTCGGCACGGATCACCGCGGACTCCAGATCCAAGACCACCGCGCGAGTGCCGCCGTGACCGATTTCAATCCCCAGGAAGTGCATGATCGTTGTTGGCGTCCGCCGGGCGAACGCGTGAGTTTCGCCACGGCAAGCGCTTTGACAAGCCCCGCCCTCCGGAAAACCACCGCACGGGCGGCGTTTGACAGGTTTTGCGGATTCCGATAATTCACCTTCATGAACGACACGCCGCAGGACGCCTGGTTTTACTCACGCGAAGGAGAACGAATCGGGCCGGTCACCTTCGCCGAGCTGCGGGTCAAAGTCTCCGAAGCCGCCCTCAACCCGCGCCTCGACATGGTTTGGACGCACGGCATGGCCGAGTGGAAACCGGCGGGTGAAATCGAAGGCTTGTTCGAGCGCCGCGCGCCTGTCGAATCTCCGGCAAGCGCTCCCAAAGCCGATCCCTACTTGCCGCCGCAACAGGAAACGTCCGAGAATTTCATGGCCAAGGAAGGCGGTTGGCCCGGCGCGCGGCGGCGCAGTTTCATCATCGCCACCTTGGTCTTCCCGTTCTTATGGGCCTTAGGATTCGTCGCCGCGACTCCCTTTCTAACTTCACAGTTCGGTCCGGATATCGTGAAATTTGCAACGATCGGAGCGAACTTGATCCCGTTCATCGTGGGGCTCTATTTCGGGCTCCAGCGCTTGGTGAACCTGGGCATGAGCCGCTGGTGGATTTTGGGGAATTTCGTGCCGATCCTGAATTTCTGGGTCGGCTACCGCTGCTTCGCCTGCCCCTCCGGATACGCCTATCATAGGAAACTCGACGGCCCCGGCGTGTTTCTCGCCATCATTTACTGGCTACTGATCGCGTTGGTCCTGATGGCGGTCGCCGTGGCCGTCGCCCTAATGTTCGGCGCCATTGGCTCGCCTGAACTCCAGCAACAAATCCGTGACGCCCTCCGCGCGGCCTCCGCTCCAAAATTGTGATCCAGTATTCCAAACAAGCCGACGAACGCCGCGACGCCGGGCCGCTGGAATGCTGGTGCCTGCACGGCGCCGTCGGCATGGCGGCGGACTGGCGCGGCTTCGCGAAAAACCTAGCAGCCGCGGCGATCGGCTCGCGCGCCGTGGACTTGTGGCGCTTTCTCGAATGCTGCCCGCTGCCACTCACTGACTTCGCCAAAGCGCTCAACGCCGAGGCCGGCGGCGAGGTTTTCCGGGGCAATGGCCGCGCCCTGCTAGGCTACTCGATGGGCGGCCGCCTGGCCTTGCACGCGCTGTTGGAAAAAGGTCATCCGTGGCAGGCCGCCGTCATCATTTCCGCCCATCCGGGGCTGGAAACCGAGCATGAGCGGGCTGCCAGACAGGCCGGCGACACCGAGTGGGCGACCCAAGCGCTAACGGGAAACTGGCAGAAATTTCTCGACAGCTGGAACGCCCAAGCCGTCCTCGGCCACACCCCGTCGCGCGACCCGCAAGCTTCCGGTAGCCTCGTGATGCGCCGCCGCGAGATCGCCCGCAGTTTTGTTGATTGGTCGCTTGGCACCCAGCAACCGCTGTGGGACCGGCTTCCTGAAATCACGGTCCCGGTGCTGTGGATCGCCGGGGAAAACGACTCGAAATTTCTCGCTCTGGCAGAACGCGCGGTCGCGCAAATCCCCCAAGCCACGCTCGCCATCGCCCCCGCTTCCGGCCACCGCGTGCCGTGGGAAGCCGGAGATTGGCTCGCGCAACGAGTCGCGCATTTCCTTAAGTCGGGGACCCATTGGGAGGGCTCATGACGGTGGCGGGCACTCCGCATTACACCGCCCACGTCACATGTTCCCGCAGAACCAGCAGTTGCGTGACAGCAGCCGCCAGCGGGATGTTTGGTGGTGCGGAGCGGCGATCTTTGGGGGAGTTGAGTAAAGTTTCGCAGCCTACTTACTTTCGCGCTTTGAATAAAAAACATAGCAAGCCAATCGCTACCACTACCAATACAACGATGATACTCCATGGTGTTGATGATGTCGGTTCTTTGTTTGATGTTGTTGCGGGCTTGGCTTCGGGTGCTTTCTTTGGTCTAGGTCGTTGACTTTTGCGCAAAGACTTGCCTCCACTGTTCGCTGAGGACTTATCTAAGCCTGCCGAACCAAACAATGCAGTCTTGGATGAATCTATTTCAAGCAACGACATCAAACCCTTGCCAGACAAAAGGTAGTTCACCACGGGATCATTCCGAGCCCTCAGAGTGTTAATTATGACAGGATCGCTCAACAGATTAGGTCCGTTCTGCCTCCATGTCATGACACGAGCGACATAGCCATCTAGCGAAGGACTATTAAAATTTAACATCTGTCGCAATACTGATTGAACGTTCTCCCACGCGGCAACTGTGTCGCTAGGAGCTGCTTCCTCGAATTGATGGCGAGCAGTTTCCGCCTTCTCGACAAGATCGACAACTTCGCGTCTCTCCCCATGCTCTGCTAAATCCAAGACTACTGATGCAGGCGTCAATTCAAACAGCAATGCGACAACCCTGGCGGGTAGAGGAGCGTTAATTGAGCGGTAGGCTCTGGGCGACAGAAGGCGCTCACGACCACTCCCTATTGGCTCATTGATGGTTCCCATTTTAACAGCAGCCACAGCCTCTGGCTTCACAATGTCTCTCTCAAGGTATCCTTTCAGCGAGCTCAGATCACTTGGGGTTGCTCGCCCTATGCGATCACTCAAGAAACGAGCGCGAACGTCAGGCGGAGCCAAATCGGACCAGAGTGTGGCTAGTGTCATCCGGGCTTGCTGTTCCATGGCAGAATCGTGCTTACCCATGGCAAAATTGTAGAATGAAGCCAGTCGCTCATCCGCATCAGGATATGTTGTCGTAACTTCCGCCAATAAGGCCGAAAGTGCAGCACTATCGTCAGAAGCAGCGCGGCTACGCTCCACCCAGAATGAGAAGGTCTGTTGCATATCAGCACTCAATACTGAACAAAGTGACAGAGTCATCCCAGCAAACAAAATGGTGATCTTCATGGTGCTAGGCGTCCCTCCAGGTTAGCGCGTAGATCCGTTTGTACAGTCGCGTTGTCGTCAATGGTGTAGTGATCGTCTGTGGCGGTGAAATCCCGTTCGACATTAGCACCGGGTGCTTCGGTAGAAACACCATCAAGGGCACCGTTTGTTTGATAGTAATTGAAATGAAAGCGAGATCCCGTTGGAAACCGCTCTTCCGAACCAAAACCTATCGTCAGCGAGTTATTCACCGCATCAATATATCCTGAGAACTCGATCGAGAGACCTCCGGGAGAAGCAGTCACTACGCGATAAACTGATCCACCTCCGTGACTGTAGCCGAACACCGCACCTTTCGTGACTTTGCAGTAATCTCCTTGGTTATCCAATTCCGTGATACACCGTGCCTCCTGTGCTTCGTCAAAATAGTGAATATTGCATCCCTTTAGATAGAATGCCTCGGAGATTTTATAGGTTCCATGAGCTAAAGGATCAGCACCGAATGCAGTTTCACCTGACAAAGCCGCGACTACCGTTGTAAAGCTACGGAATGGAAGAGTTTTTAGCTTTACATCTTGCCCACCTGATGGCCGAATATAGAACTCAATGTCGCCGCTTGTAAGCGAGTCGGTGCATTCGACCCAATAGCTGCGAGGCGGAGCGCTCAAGGCTGGAACCACAATCTCGGTCCCTGACGTGAGAATTGGACTCGTGCCATTTTGCGCAGCATAGACATTCAGAAGGTTTGTCGATCTCTTGATTACCAGATTCATGCCGCTTGGGATCGCAGAACTAAACTCTACCTCAATCAGATCATTCTCATTGCCGCCGTCGTTACCATCCTTGTTAACTCGTATGCCGATTTTTTTTTGCTCTATCTCGGTTTCTGGAATGACTCGTTGGGCCCGGGTTACTTGCCATGCGACTGCACTCTCGACCTCTTGAGGACGATATGCCTTTATCTCCACCGGCAGGAAGTTCACCTCCTTATCCGCCACCAGGTTGGTGCCGTGAGAGTGGGTGTGGGCGGCGAGGAGCGCGGAGCTGTTGTCCACGATCCAATGACCGGCGACGGTGGAAGCGGGGGTGCTTTGTCCGGCGACGCTGGCTTCCCAGCAATACCATGGCACGGTTTCT
>JAYSYA010000227.1:0-9973 GCA_043716765.1 Akkermansiaceae bacterium | reverse complement strand
ACGGAGTCGAGGCGGGTGATGGCGTTGAGGGCGAGAACATTGCCGCGGAAGGTGAAGCTGTGGAGATTGGCGAGGCGGTCAAAGCCGGCGAGATCCGGCCAGGGAGCGCTGAGCCAAAGGTTGAGGGACGTAAGCCGGGTGAGTCCGCCGAGGAGCCGCAGATCCCGGGCTTTCTTGTCCCAGATATCGAGCTTGGTAAGGGAGGGCAGGGTGGCGACGGGCGACCAGTCGCTAATTTCAGACTGCCTGACTTGGATGGAATCCAAGGCCGGGCAGAAGCGCAGGACCGAAATGTCACGAAGCGGCCGATCATCATTGTAGCCCGTGCTGAAAGACGTGAACTCGCGCAGGACTTGCGCGGTGCGAACAACATGGATGCGCCGGAAATCCGGCTGATAGGCGGGGTCGAGCGAGCGCGTCTTGCGCCTCAGGCGGTCGGTCTCATAATCCCGATGATAGGGAACGTCTTCCTTTTTGCAGCAGAGCTGTTCGGTTTGTTCGAGCAGGAGTTCCACGCCGTAGCGTTCCTCCTGGCTGCGGTCGGGGTGAGTGGACCAGTCAATGAAGTCCGCGGGGGTATCGGCCATGAAGTCGTCAGGGTTGTATGACAGATAGAGAAGACGCCAAACCGGCGTGAAAAGCGAGGTTCATGCTTGCCTGTTTCAGCCGATCCTCGACGGGATGGGATTTTACCCGCGATAGAGCCCTTGCGCGGTGATCCATTCCGCGACTTTGGGATCAAGCCACGGGTGGGTGATTTCCGCGTTTGAAAATGCTTCGCGGATGGCGGTGGCGGCTGCGGGATGGCCGCCCGCGATGACGTGCAGGCGACAGCCATCGCGCGGCTGCGGCATTTCCCCGCGAGCGAGGACGATGAACTCGACGAGCGCTGCGAGCCGGTCCGGATTTTTCCAGCGGGGAAGCGTGTTCCATTGATCGAAGCCCATAATCCAGAATAGCCGTGCTTCCGGGAAGCGTCCGGCCATGGCCTCGGCGGTCTGATAGGAATAGGACGGGCCGGGCTGGTGGAGTTCGAAATTATCGACGACCGCCCACGGGAGGTTGGCGGTGGCGATACGCAGCATTTCGCAGCGGTCGTCGCCGCTGGCAGGCGTGCTGCCGGTCTTGTGCGGGGAAATCCGGCAGGGCAGGAAGCGGACTTCGTCAAGTTTCAGCGCGTCCTGCGCCAGCGTGGCCAGATAACGGTGTCCGAGATGAACGGGATCAAAAGTGCCGCCGAACAAGGCGATTTTTCTCGGCGCGGACATGACTGCAAGACGCTAGGTGGGATCGTCGCGTGATTCAAGCGTCGCCGCGCTTTACCGCAGAAGGGAAACATGGGCAGCTTTGCGCTCGTGACCGATGCTTTCCGAATCCTGGGAATGGAACCAAAATTGGTTCTAGCCGACGACGCCTTGCGCGACGCTTTTCGCGAAGCCGCCAAGCGGGCACATCCGGACGCCGGTGGCGGGGATGGCGAGTTCGCCGCGCTGCGCGAGGCCTTCGCGGTGGTTTCCAGTCCGTCTCGGCGGCTGAGGCATTGGCTGGAGTTACGCGGCATGCCGGGTGAGGTTCGGGGCAGCATCGACAACTTGCTGATGGATTTGTTTGCCGAAATCGGAGCCATCACCCAGCTGGCGGAGGCGGTGATCCGCCAGCGCGACGAAGCGAAGTCCGCGCTGGTCCGGGCGATGTTGGAAAGGGAAACCCAAGTTTGCCGCGAGGCCGTGCAACGCGCGATTTTCCAAGTGGAAATGGCGATCACTCGCGAGTGCGCGATTTTCGCGGTCCTGGAAAAATCCGCAGACCTTGATGTGGCGGCCGCCGCGAAAATCGCCAGAAATCTGGCGTTCCTTGAAAAGTGGCGGGCGGGCCTGCGCGCTTGTTTCGGCCGTCTGGTGTAGGGAAGTCGCCCGACCAGCAGGCCACGAATCTGGCTTGATTTGTTAAGATCGGCGAAATAATTTCCGGGACTTCGTTCTCCTCATTGTGAAAAAGCGCCGTCTCAAATCCTCTGCCAAGCACCCGCTGAAAAATCAGCGGCGGACGCGGGTTTCCTTCGCGGAGGTGCTGAGTTCGGCGAACCGGCGGGCTCACGAACAGGCGAACCGCCGCGGCGGTAATCGCGGCAAGAAGTTTGTGTGGGCGGCGGTCGCGGAGGCTGAGCTCGACGATGAGATGGAGTCCGCCGAGTGGCTGAAGCGGCTGATGCGGTGGAGCTTGGCCGTGATGCTTTTGCCGCTGTGCTGGGTGACGAGCTGGACGTTTCTATCAAGATTCTCGCAGGCCGCAGTGAATCAGGATTTTTGGAAAACGGCGGAGTTCTGGTATTTCGCGACGGGCGCGCTGGTGATGGTCGGCTGGTTTTGGTCGGGCTTGTTGCAGTCGTTTTTCCTGTATCTTTACGTGCTCGGCCATGAGCTGACGCATGCGGCGTTCGTGGTGATCTATCGGGGGAAGGTGACGGATTTCCACGTCAGCACGAGCGGTGGCTACATCACGACGAACAAGACCAACCTGATCATCGCGCTGTCGCCTTACTTCGTGCCGTTCTGGTCAGTGGTGTGTGCGGTGCTTTACGGGTTGGTGCGGCATTTCGCGGGGCTTTCGCAGGAGTGGGATCGCCTGCTTTACGCGGTGATGGGCATCACCTGGACATTTCACATGGTTTGGACTTTGTGGATGATCCCGCGCGACCAGCCGGATTTGAAAGAGAACGGCACCTTCCTTTCACTGGTGGTGATCTATCTGGCAAACCTGTTGGTGTTGGCTGGCTTGCTGTGCGTGGCCGGCGATTCGCCGTGGCAGAACACCCGGGAATTCTCGATGGAATGGCTGCGTCATGCGGCGACCTGGGGCGACCTGTTGCTGCGCCGGACGAACGAAGCGATCGCCGCATTTCGTGCGGCGGGTCGGTTCTGAGGCTGACGGTTTTTCCGGGTTGATATCGGGGACGCGCGGAAGGATGCTGCGGCCGTGATTTATCTGGATGCCAACGCGACCACACCGCTTCCTCCGGAAGTGTTGGAGGCGATGTTGCCGTGGTTGCGGAATGGTTTTGCAAATCCCTCCGGCAGCTATGCGGCGGCGAAACTGGCGCGGCGGGTGATCGACCAAGCCCGCGGCCAGGTGGCGGAATTGATCGGCGCGGAGCCTGCGGAAATCGTCTTCACCGGCGGCGGCACGGAGAGCGTGAACACCGCGCTGCACTCACTGGACCGCTTGACGGGGCAGGGGACGGCGGTGGTTTCCGCCATCGAGCACAGCGGTGTGCTGCGCTTTGTGGATACCCTAACGAGAAATCAGTTGCGGGTGCCCGTGGATTCCGGGGGACGTCTGGAAATGGAGGCGTTCGCAAGGGCTTTGGAGGGTGCCGCCTTGGTCTCGCTGATGGCGGCTAACAACGAAACCGGGGTCATCCAGCCATTGCGCGAGGCGGCGGCACTGGCCCGCGAGCGGGGAGTGCCAGTGCATTCAGACGCGGTCCAGGCGGCGGGGAAAATCCCGTTGGACGTGCGGGATCTGGGGGTGGACCTGCTTTCCATCTCGGCGCATAAATTTCACGGACCCAAGGGCGTGGGCGCGCTTTACGTGCGCGAGGGACTGCGGTTTACGCCGCTTCTTCTCGGCGGCGGACAGGAGGTGGGGCGGCGCAGCGGCACGGAAAACACGGCGGGCATCGTCGGCATGGGAGCTGCGGCGGCATGGCTGTCCCGGGGATCGGACGAGTCCGTCGGAGCCATGCGTGATGCGTTCGAGGCAAAGGTGCTGGCTGAAATTTCCGGAGTCACGGTCAACGGCGACCTCGCTCACCGCCTTTCTAACACAAGTCATCTTTCGTTCGACCAATGCGATGCGGCGGGCTTGTTGATCCTTCTTGATGAAGCGGGTGTCGCTTGTTCCGCGGGGTCCGCTTGCATGACCGGCAAACAGCGGCCTTCCCATGTGCAACTCGCGATGGGCATTCCAGAGGCGCGGGCGAAAAGCAGTTTGCGAATCAGTTTCTCCCGGCTCAACACGATGGAAGAAGCGGTGGCGGCAGCCGACGTGTTGAGAAAAGCCGTGGAAAAACTCCGGCGGGTGCAGGGTGCCGGCGTGGGGCCGGTAGTGGTGTATTCACCCCGCCGAACTGAGTGTTAGATTGTTTGCCAGAAATTAGTGCCATCCGGAATGCGTCTTGCAAACGGAGCGGATGATTTCCAATCGATCCATCAAGTGCCGGACCGCCAAAACCGAGCTGTTGCGTGCATAAATTTGCTCGCCGTTCCAAGCCTCGTGACATGGGATGCGCGTGTTCACTCCGGTGGATGGGGACTCAAAAACCTCTCACAAAGCGGTCGGCATCGACCGCAACGATGCCGCCAAACTGACCGATAGGCCGGGGGGCGGCGGCGCATGTCCAGGCCGACTCTACGGGGAAGGCTAGTCTACTTTTGACCATCCGGAGGAAAAGTTTCAATCGGTCAAATGATTGGGAGAGGGACCTTGCCGGGTCTGGCAGAACCGGTTGCGCGGCACTTCGCTGGGCGTGTATGAAATCGCCCGGAACGACATCCAGCCCGGCGAGTCGTGGACGTTTCCCGAGTTCCAAGGCTGCTTCGGCGAGCTACGCTGGGCGCGCATTTAAACGGCGTTTGGACTGCTAACGGTGGCGAGTTCGCGTCCTGATGTGTTCCTACGGATCGGCACGCCGCGCGTAAGGCATCCGTTCACGCCCGTGGCGTTGCCGGCAGAAGACTTGTCATTTCTTGAAGCGATACCGGCAATGGGTTCCAAGTCCAGCACTCCGGAAAAAACCGGTCCGGCCGGCCGGCTTGTGAAAGCGCAGGGAATTCACACAGGCTCCTTGGTTTTCCGGGTGGGCGAATGACCTCAGCGCACGCCGCGCGGGCCGGCTTTTTTCGGACTGTCGAAGGTGACGTCGGTGATGGAAACGCGGCGACCGTTGTTAGCCGGATCGCAGGTGGCGACCTGCATTTTGCGCAGCGTCCAGACGTTGTCGGCGACTTTCATGATGTCCTCGACTTGGAACTCCTTCACCAAGCCGCCGCTTCGGTCGTGGCCGCGGATGCGCATGAACGCGCCGAACTTGGTGTGAATCCAGACGTAAACGACCTCGTAGCGGCCGGACGAGCCTTTCGGTTTGCCGATCCGGAGTTTATAACAGGGCTGCCCGCCGACGTCTTCTGTGGCTTCCAGTTTGGGATTGGGCCAGTAGAAGAAGCGCAGGGCCAAGTCCTCATAGGTGAGGTCGGTGCCGGCGATGGGCTGGACGATTTTCTCGGCGGGGAAGGCAGTGGTTTTGCCGTTAGTGATCTCAAACAGGTTGAAAGCTTCGTCGCCGATGCGCATGTGGAAAATCCGCCACGGGCCCTTGTTTTCGGAGAACTGGAACTGGATGTCCTTGCCCTTGAGGAAGAGCGTGATGGGGGTGTTGCTGTTGCCTTTACGGAGGTTGCCGCTGAGTCCCTCGTCGAGCTGGGTGAGGGTGGCGGAAATGCGCGCGCCTTCGAGAATCTGTTGGGCGCTGGGCTGCTGGGCCTGTGCGCTGGAAATCAAGGCGATGGCCAAGGTGATTGATTTGAAATTCATGGTGCTAGGATGACGGAATCGGAGGATTGGACAAGCTTTGCAGAGGATTCCTTCAAAAAAGCGCTGCCGTAGCCGGTTAATTTTTAAAATCGGATTTTTTGGGGCTTGATGATCCCGGGCAGGGTGAATTGGATGGCGGCAACGCATGTGTCGTTGCCATCCCCTATGAGTCTCCGCAAGCAGCTATCAGACATCCTCCCGGCCTTACTTCCGGGGAACCCCGCCGATTCGATCAAGGGGACCGAGCTGATCCGGCTGACCCGCTTGCAACTGAACGGCAACTACTCCGACGCCTCGCTGCGCTATCATTTCTCGATCATGTCGTGCGACCCGGCCTCGCCGATCGCGAAGGTGGAAAAAGGCCAGGGCTACTATCGACGGAGCGCGCCGCTGCCGGCGCTTTCCGGAGCGCAGGAGCTCCTCGCGCTGACCCAGGGACGGCTTGACGACCTAACGGCTGACGACCAGGGCGTGGTGGACGGCGCAATGATGCGCATCCGCAAGTTCCGCGCGGTGGTGACGCGCTATTTTGAAATCAACGGCCGCTTTCCTTTCGCCTTCCGCCAAGCGTTCGGCCGTGAATCTCCGATCAGCAACCTGTGGAAATATCCCGAACTGGTGCTCGTCGACTGGGAAACCGGCGGCACGGCGGATGAGGAAATGACGCTCGATGAAACGATGCTTTCCTTCAAGCAGCGGCTGGGCATCCCGCCATTCCGGCTGCACGCGGCGCGCCTGCGCATCCAGCCTTCGCTGCAAACTTACCGCGAGGATTTTTTCCAAACGTTGGCCGTTTCGATGTGGGCGCAGGGCGGCGAGCTGGTTTACGCGGCACCCATCGAGGACGAGGCTCTGGCAGAAAGTTTGCGCCGCTTGGGGGCGACTTTCGGAGTGGGCGTAACGTCATTCGGCCTGACGGCGGAGGATCTCGACGAACTCCCGCGGCCGGCAAACATTCTCAACGCCCACCCGCGCGAAACCGAGGCGATCATGGCGAAACTCGATTTTAACCGGATCGTCGGCCCGAAGTCCCGGCCGCATCTCGACTGGGCGGCGCTTAGCTCGATGCGCAACGAATCCGAGGAGGCCGAGAAACTTGTCTTGTGGCTGACGCGTTGCATCGACGAACGACGCGCCGAGGCTTTTAAAGAGGACTGACCCGCTCAGCGGACGAGCGCCCGGATGGCGCCCCGCAGGATCCGGAAAACCACCAACACGATTCCGAGGACAAGTCCTACGGTTAACAGCAACGCGACCGCCACGGCTCCCAGCACTACCCAAAGCGGCCACCACCGGCTGTCAAGTTTGCGAACGCGGCCTTGCCAATTCATTTGCCAAGATTGGCGTGCTGCCGATGCCTCTGCGGTTTTCTCAAATTTCACGGGTGGCGTGGCTCCATCAATTTCGACGACTTCGACTTCGATGGCTTGGGATGGGGTGGTCATGGTGCGAATGGCTGCGGCCGAAAATTCCACCGCAAAACGCCGTGAAGCAACGCGAATGGTGCGGATTGGAAAATATCCCGGTGATTCTTCCCCCCCCAAAATTTTTCCTGCCGTTTTGCGGTTTTCGAGGTTTATGTAGGCCATGCGTCGTCGCCCTTTCCTTTTGTTCGTCGGCTTCGCGGCCACCGCGATGCTGGGATATTGGTTGGCCGGCACTGCGGTTCCGCTCCAAGCCGCGCGGAAGGCCGCTCCGGTATCGCAGGAGAAACCCAAGCGGACGGTTATCTCCGGTGAGCCGGCTCCTAAATTCCGCCGGGGCGAGCGGCCTCCGGCATCCCGCCGCGATGACGCAGCTGCGGCAGCAGGCGCGCTGCGGGGACAGCGAATCGTGGTTTTCAAGAATCAGGCCGCGCTGGAAAACTTCCTAAAGCGGGCCGGGGACAAGGTCCGCTTGATGGGCCGACTCGACGCTCTCAACGCGCTGCGCATCGGATTTTCCGATCCCGACGATCTCGCTTGGCTGCTCGATGGTGAGGCCGAGGCTTCGTTCGTTTTCCCCGTGGACATTCCCGCGCCCGGCGAAGGAACCGCGCAAGCGGGCGCGGTGGCTTTGGGCGACGGCTTACTCGATTGGCTCGGTATTACGGGAGATAATTCCACCTGGGGCAAGGGCGTCCGGATCGCGGTTTTGGATACCGGCGTGGCTGTCAGCTCGGCCTTCGGCAGCAAAATTTCCTGGATCAATTTGGTCGATCTCCCGGCTGATTTATCCAAACAGAACGGCCACGGGACCGCAGCCGCGTCCATGATCATCGGGCAAAACCCGTTGACTCCCGGCGTCGCGCCCGGCGCGGAAATGATTATTTCCGTCCGCATTGCCAATGATCACGGTCAATCTGATAGTTATTTGCTCGCGCAGGGCATCGTCGCCGCAGTCGATGCGGGGGCGCAGCTAATTAACATCTCGATGGGCAGCTTCGGCGACAGCGCGTTGGTGAGGAACGCGATCGAGTATGCGCGCGCGGCGGGTGCGTTGATCGTGGCGGCTGCGGGAAATAACGGAATCGACCGGGTTTCCTATCCGGCTGCGAACGACGGCGTGATCGCGGCGGTCGCGGTGGACGCTTTGGGAAATCACCTGGATTTCTCCAACACCGGTCGCAAGGACGCGGTCGCAGCTCCGGGTTACGGCGTGAACGCCGCGTGGACCGGTGACCAGGCGGCACGAGTGAGCGGGACTTCGTTCAGCGCCCCGATCGTGCTGGGCGTGATCGCCGCCGTGAAGAGCTGGCCGGGAAATGAGAGGCTCACGATGCAACAAGCGGCGGACGTGGCTTTTTCCTATCTGAATGACGGCGGGGCGGCGGGAGCGGATGTCGCGTTAGGAGCGGGCATGGTTGACGTGGGGCGTATTTCAAACGCGAAAACACCCGGGATTTATGACGCGGCCCTGGCCTCGCAGAGAATCCTCGCGCCGACCCCAGGCTACCCATATGGCCAAGTCGAGGTGCTGGTGCAAAACCGGGGCACCGAAACTCTAATCAACACCGCAGTCCGGATTTCCACCCCGACCGGTGTGGTGAATTCCAACGTCACCGCGCTCGCCGCCGGCGCGGTTCAAGCCATCCGCGTTCCCATCTCGCAGCAAGCGGCCGCGAGCATCCGCTTCGAATCCGAGGTCAGCCTATCCGGCGGCCGCGAGGATGCGAAGCCTTCCAACGACCGTCGTGTTGAAACCTATGCCGCAGCTGGCACCAAGTAGCATCTGGTTGGCTCTCTGCCTGTCGGCGCTGGCGGGCCCCGCCGCTCCGGGCCCGGCGAACCAGCTCGTCGTCGCCGGCAATGCCTGCGGACCTACCGCGTTGTTGAACGCGTTCCGCTTCGGTAATTCGGATTGGCAACGCGCCTCTAACGCCATCGCGGGCGACACCGACAAGCAACGCATTTACACCATCATCCGCGAGTCCGGCATGCGCCCGTCCAATTCGATCAAGGGCCGCCCGCGGTGGTCGCGAAAAGGGGTGAACATCGCCGACCTTCACGACATCGCCAACGAACTCACGCGCGGCCGTTTCCTGCCGCTGATGAGCCAGGAAGTCCTGTTTCTCAAGCCTGGCGAGACCCGGGAAAAACTCCTCCGCCGGGTCCACGGACGATTGGCCACCTCGCTCGCCAAAGGCTTGCCGCCCGTCATCAGTCTGCGTCGCTACGCCTTGCGCCGCCAGGACGGAGGGCCGCCCGCTTGGGTCGTGCTCGACGCCCACTTCGTCACCTTAACCGCAGCGCCGCGGAAGCTGGAAAAAGACGCTCGCTCGTTCCCGGTGAGTTACATTGATCCCTGGGGCGGGAAAATCTGCCAGGGCTCAATCTCGATTCCCGACCGCGCCGTCCTCGGGACCAGCGCCGCAGAGACTCCCTGTCTCGAGGCCATTTTCCCGCAAGCCTTGGTCGGAAAAAAACTCATCCGCCCCGGCGAACCCGCCGCTCTAACCGTCGCGGCGGTGCTGGGGAGATGGTGAGATCTTTTTGCTCATTTGCCACTCCACGCGGGCAGGGTTTCCGCAAGAATCGCGGCGATTTGTGACGCTCGCTGGCTTTGATGGCGGGATGGTTAGGACTCGGTTTCACCCACAGATTTGGCGCAGCACGCGCTCGATCTCAGAGGTCATTTCCCGCATTTTCGGGTGCTCTAAAATGTGTTGCAGCCGCTCGTCGGTCAGTCTCACCGCATGGTTGAAGCAATCTTGAATCGTTTTCACTTTGCTTCAACTCGGACATGGTAACAACCGCAGCTTAGCCGAGCACGTCGTCCATCGCGTCGATGAGCTCCTGCATGGTGACTTCGGTTTCGTTGCCCATGTTGGAGATGCGGAAAGTGGTGCCCTTGATTTTGCCGTAACCGCCGTTGATCAGGAAGTTGTGCTTGGTCTTCAGGT
>JAYSYA010000226.1:0-30471 GCA_043716765.1 Akkermansiaceae bacterium | reverse complement strand
AGAACCGGGCGGCTGTGGGAGGATCGGTTCAAGAGTGTAATCGTGGAGGATGGCGTGGCGGCAAAGACGATTTCCGCCTACATCGACTTGAATCCGGTGCGCGCCGGGATGGTGAAGGATCCGGCGGATTACCGCTGGAGCAGCTACGGGGAGGCGATCGGTGGCGGTTCGAAGGGCAACGGAAAGACGGCGCGGGCCGGTCTGGTGCGGGCTCTTCGGGCGCATCAGGGGATCGGGGCGGATGCGGATTTATGGGCGGGTGGAGTTTCAAAGGAATACCGTAAACTGCTGGTGGCGGGAGCTGTTGGGAAATCTGCGGAAAGTGTTGGCCGGGATGGGAAGTCGATCACGAAGACCTTGCGAAAAGGAATGTCGAAAGAGGACGCGGAGCGCGAACGCGAAATGGCTGGAGAGATCCCGCTGGGCAAGTTGCTGCGCTGCCGGGTCCGTTATTTCACGGATGGAGCGGTAATCGGCAGCCGGAGTTTTGTGGACGAGGCGTTTGCCAAATCCCGGTCGCGATTCGGGCCGAAACGCAAAACCGGCGCAAGAAAGATGAATGGGGAAGCCGCTGTGGCAAACGCGGTGATTTGGAGTCTGAGGGACTTGAGAAAAGGAGTGGTTTGACCACGCGAGGGAGCAACCTCGGGGATTTGCTACTGACATTCATGGTGACAGACAAATAATAGGGAATTCCCTTGGCATCATCGCGAGACGCATTTTAGGCCGCTATTTCATTCCGGGAGGCAAGGAGGATGGCGCTCCTTTCAAGACGCCGCCAATGATTTCCCATCAGCCCTCGCGCTCCACTCGTGAGCTGGTAGTCGCGTCGAGTTTCGTCGCGGTCCATCTCGCCAAGGAAGGTCACGCGGGCTGGTTGGGACCCAATCTTTTGGAAAAAATCCAGACGCCGACCTTGCGGCGCTCTACGGCGCGATGCTTGCCGGGGTCAACGTGGTGCTGATGGGCGCGGGAATTCCCCGTCAGATTCCGAAAACTCTCGATGATCTGGCAGCCGGAAATCCCACCGAGATGCGACTCGACGTGACGGGCGCGAAGGAGCCGGTGCTCATCCACATCGATCCCGCGGAATTCGGCCCCGTGCCGCAACTCGCGCGCCCGATTTTTCTCGCGATCGTTTCCTCGCCGGGGCTGGCGGAAAACCTGCGCCGCAAATCCTCAGGGCGGGTCGATGGATTCGTGGTGGAAGCCTCGATCGCTGGCGGCCACAACCCCCGAGGGCGAGCCAATCTACGGCGAGCGCGACCGCCTCGATCCCGCGAAGTTCGCCAAAATCGGCCTGCCATTCTGGTTGGCCCGGCGGTTACGGCCGCATCGGCAGACTGCTCGGGGCGAAGGGCACCCAAGTGGGTACCGCGTTCGCGTTCTGCGAAGAATCCGGATTCGATCCTTCGATCAAGGCTGAAATCCTTGCGGGGGTGAAGCGCGACGACTTGAAAGTCCACACGGACGCCTTCGCGTCGCCCACCGGTTTTCCATTTCAAGGTCGCCCAGGTGAAGGGCAGCATCGACGATCCGGCGGTCTATCAGGAGCGCGGACGCGTGGCGATCTCGGGGTGCTGCGCGAAATGTATCAGAACCCGATGGCGGCGTCGGCTTCCGTTGCTCGGCGGAACCCGAGGAATCTTGTATCGCGAAAGGCGGTGATCTCTCGCAAACCGTGGGCCGCGTCTGTTTGTGCAATTCGCTCGCTGCGTCCGCAGGCATCCCGCAGATCCGTCAGGGAAATTTGGAACCGCAGCTCATCACCATCGGCGACGATCTCGACGCAGTGCGGCAGTCGCTGCTGAAAGGTCGCGACAGCTACACTGCCGGCGATGTAATCGAGCGGCTGCTGGCGTAAGTAGCGCGGACATTTTGTCCACAAGGCCGTTTACGGGGCATGGGAATGAATGAGGATTGGGTAGAGGCGGCAGCTAAAAATGCGGAGTCCTTCATTTTTTCCCGCGTTGCAGAAACAGGTCGATGCCGTCCACCAGCGCGAGCCAGCTGGCTTCGATGATGTTGTCCGAAACGCCGACGGTGCCCCAAGTGGTTTCGCCGTCGGTCGAGACGATGAGCACGCGGGTTTTCGCGGCGGTGGCGTCGTGGCCGTCGAGGATGCGGACCTTGTAATCGACCAGCGAGACGCCTGAAATCTCCGGATAGAACGGTAACAGCGCCTTGCGCAGTGCGAGGTCGAGCGCGTTGACCACGCCTTGGCCTTCCGCGACGGTTAGCTCGAGCGTGCCGTCGACGGCGAGCTTGACGGTGGCTTCGCAGATCGGCGGATGGCCGTCGCGATATTGGCGGAAGGTGGTGTGGTATTCCTTGAGGTCAAAGGTCTTCACGTAGTCCCCGAGCTCGCGGCGGATGAGGATTTCCAGCGAGCCACCGGCGGCTTCGTAGGAGTAACCTTCGTTTTCCAATTCCTTCACGCGGCGCAGGATGGCCCCGGCGACAGGCGAGCCTTTTTCTAGCGAGAGGCCGAGTTCTTCAACTTTGACGAGGATGTTCGACTGGCCGCTGAGTTCGGAAACGAGGATGTTCTGCGAGTTTCCAACGCTGCCGGGGACGATGTGCTCGTAGCTGCGGGCGAGCTTTTGCACGGCGTTCACGTGCATGCCGCCCTTGTGGGCGAAGGCGGTCCGGCCGACGAACGCGGCGCGGGCGAAGTGCGGGTTGTTGGAAACGTCGTCCACGAAATACGATAGATCGCGAAGCTGTTCGAGGTGCGGGACGACCGACATATCCATCTTGAGCTGGAGGATGGGGATGACGGAGGTGAGGTTGCAGTTTCCGGTGCGCTCGCCGTAGCCATTGATGGTGCCTTGAATTTGGCTGGCGCCGGCCCTAACGGCTGCGATGGCGTTCGCCACGGCGAGTTCGCAATCGTTGTGCGTGTGGATGCCGAAGGGCGTGTCTGGCAGATACTTTTTCACGGCCGTGCAGATTTGCATGACTTCTGATGGAAGCGTGCCGCCGTTAGTATCGCAGAGGACGAGGCAGGCGGCACCGCTCTCGGCGGCGGCTTGGAGCGTGGCGAGCGCGTGGTCCGGCGAATCCTTGTAGCCGTCGAAAAAATGCTCGGCGTCATAGACCACCTCGCGGCCGTGCTTTACTAGATAGGCGACGGTGTCGCGGATCATCGCTTGGTTTTCCTCGACGGTGGTGCGGAGGACCTCGGTGACTTGGAGCTCCCAGCTTTTGCCGAAAATAGTGACCACCGGCGTCTCGGCTTCGAGCAACAAGCGGACTTGCGGATCCTCCTCGACTGGCGTGCCCGCGCGGCGGGTGGAGCCGAACGCGGCGAGCTTGGCGTGGGTGAGTTTGAGGTGTTTCACCTCGCGGAAGAACTCGATGTCTTTGGGATTCGAGCCCGGCCAGCCGCCTTCGATGTAGTCGATGCCGAACTCGTCCAAGCGTTTCGCGATCCGCAACTTGTCGAGGCCGGAAAGTTGGAATCCTTCGCCCTGTGTGCCATCGCGCAGGGTCGTGTCGTAGAGAAATACAGGTTTGGAGCTCATCGGCAGGGGCGCGGAACTTAAAGGCCACCGCGCGGATGGGCAAGGGAGAAGCGCGGCGGCGTGTGGCTCCTTGCGGTGAAAGATCTCATGAGGGAGAATCGTTTTGGGGGATGCCGCTTTCCAAACCCGCTAAAATTTAAATATGACTGATTTACGACTCTCCTCGCTTGCCGGAATTATGCCGCTTGTTTTGGGCAGCATGGCGGTGGCCGCTCCGGATTTCGTGCATGAGGTCGCGCCGATTTTGAAAAAGCACTGTTCCGAGTGTCACACCGACACCAAGAAAAAGGCCGGGCTCTCGATGAATGACGAGGCGTCCTTCCGCGAAGGCTCGGAAAACGGCCCGATTATCGACGCCGCGCACCCCGCAAAAAGCCTGATTCTCGAATTGATTTCATCCGCCGACGAGGACCTCCGGATGCCGCCGAAAGGCAAGGGACTCAGCGACCCGCAAGTGGAAATCATCAAGGCTTGGGTGATTTCCGGCGCGAAATGGGAGCCGGGCTTCGCGTTCAAAAAGCCCGCCTACGAACCTCCGCTGCGCCCGCGGAATCCCGCACTGCCCGCCGCCCGCGACCAGCGCTCCAATCCGATCGACCGGATCATCGACCACTGCCTCGCTAAAAAAAGGCTGCCCCGGCCCGCGGCGCTCGACGACACCGCATTTCTGCGGCGCGTCCACCTCGATCTCGTCGGATTGCTTCCCTCCGTGGAAACCTTGCGGGCCTTCACCGCCGATCGAGCGCCGGACAAACGGGCCCGCCTGGTGGACTCCTTGCTCGCGGACAAGACCGCCTACGCCGAACACTGGCTGACGTTTTGGAACGACCTGTTACGCAATGATTACGCCGGCACCGGCTACATCGACGGCGGCCGCAAGCAGATCACCGGCTGGCTCTATCAGGCAATTTACAACAACATGGCCTACGACGAATTCGTCCGCCAGTTGGTCGCGCCGACTCCGCAGAACGAGGGCTTTGCCAACGGCATCAAATGGCGCGGCAGCGTTTCCGCCGCTCAAATCACCCCGATGCAATACGCCCAGTCGGTCGGCCAGACCTTTCTCGGCATCAATCTAAAATGCGCGTCCTGCCACGATTCATTCGTGGATCGCTGGAAGCTTAGCGAGGCCTATGGCTTGGCGGCGATTTACGCGGACGAGCCTTTGGAAATGTTCCGCTGTGACAAACCGACCGGCAAGACCGCCGTCCCCGGCTGGTTGTTCCCGGAGCTTGGCTCGGTTGACGCCAGCCTGCCGAGAGGCGAACGACTGAAACAACTTGCGGCGCTCATCACTCATCCGGAAAACGGACGCACCCCGCGCGCCATCACTAACCGTCTCTGGCAGCGTCTGATGGGACGCGGCATCGTGCATCCGGTGGATGCGATGCAGTCGCCGCCGTGGAACGAGGATCTTCTGGATTACCTCGGAGCGCATCTGGCGGAAAATCAGCAGGATCTGAAAAAGACGCTGCGGCTGATCTGCCTTTCCGCAGCCTATCAATCGAAATCCGAGTCGTTCGAGGAGGCACCCCAGGAATCCAACTATGTCTATCAAGGCCCGCGCGCCAAGCGGCTCACCGCCGAGGAGTTCACTGACGCGATCTGGCAAATCTGCGGCACCGCGCCCGGCAAGATTGATGCGCCGGTGAAGCGCGACGCGTCCGCCAGCCCGCCGCCGATGGTCCGGGCGGCGTTGTTGAAATCCGACTTGCTGATGCGCACGCTCGGTCGCCCGAACCGCGAGCAAATCGTGAGTACCCGGCCCAACGATCTGGCGACCTTGGAAGCGATGGATCTCAACAATGGCGCGATCCTCGACAAGCGCTTGGCCGAGGGCGCGCAAAAGTTGTTAGCGCGAAACCTCGGTTCCTCCGCCGCGCTGACCTCCTACGTCTGGCAGGCCGCGCTTTCCAGGGATCCGACGCCGGATGAACTCCGGCTCGCCGTCTCCCTGCTAGGCGCGAAGCCGGGAGCCGCCGCCGTCCAAGACTTTCTATGGGGAGTCTTCATGTTGCCTGAATTTCAGATCGTCCGTTGAACCACCGTCAGACCCGCCCACCAATGCAACCGCTCCCACTCGACCCTGAACAGCCCCGCCGGGATTTCCTGAAAAAACTTTCCGCAGCCTCTATCGCCGCGCTGATGGCCCGCGCGCCGCGCGCTGCGGCGGAGACGATCATCCAGCCGAAGGCCACCGCAGACGCCTGCATCCTGCTATGGATGGGCGGCGGCATGGCGGCTCCGGAGACCTTCGATCCCAAGTTCTATCAGCCATTTGTCAAGGGCACGCCCGTTTCGAAAATGCTGTCCACTTTCCCGGCGATCGACACCTCGGTGGACAACATCAAAATCTGTCAGGGACTTGAAAAAATCGCCAAGGTGATGGACCGCGCCACCCTCATCCGCTCGGCGGTGCAGCCGGATCTCGGGACCATTCTTCATTCGCGCCATCAATACCACTGGCACACCGGCTACGTGCCGCCGCAGACCGTCGCCGCGCCGCACATCGGCGCGTGGATGGCGAAGGTGCTCGGCCCGCGCAATCCGGTGATGCCCGCTTTCATCAACATCGGCCAGCGGCTCGAAGGCGTGGGCGAATCCGAGGAACTCAAAGCCTTCACCACCGGCGGGTTTTTCGGCTCGGAGTTTGGGCCGATGAATCTGCCGTTCCCTGAAGAAGCCATGCTTGCCGTACGTCCGCCGAAGGGCATGGACCCCGGACGTTTCGCGAACCGCCGCGCGTTTTTCAAAGGTCTAATCGACCGGAACCCGCACCGGGATTTGATGTCCGACTATCAGCAGGAGTCGATGCTTCGCTCGCTGGAAAGCGCCCACTGCTTGCTCGCGGCACCCGAGGCCAAGGCCTTCGATCTCGGCCTGGAATCTCAGGAGGTCCGCGACGCTTACGGCAAGAGCCATTTCGGCCAAGGCTGCCTGCTGGCCCGCAAACTGGTGGAGAGCGGCGCCCGGTTTGTCGAGGTCACGACCGAATACGTGCCGTTCCTGAATTGGGACACCCATGCTAACGGGCACGAGGTGGTGGAGCGAATGCACCGCGAAATTGACTCGCCGATCGCCCGCTTGATCCTCGATCTGGAGGAACGGAAGCTTCTGGACCGCACGCTGGTGATCATCGCCTCCGAGTTCAGCCGCGATGCGATGATCGAGGGGGTCCCGGGCTCGAAGGCGAAGGATCAATCCAAAGCGAAGTCGGACGTTCTGTTGGAGTCGAAGCACTACGGCCTGCACCGCCATTTCACCGGCGGCTCGTCGGTCGTGATGTTCGGCGGCGGGATGAAGCGCGGCTTCCTCCATGGGGCGACGGCGGACGAACGCCCGCTGATCACCACCACCCGGCCGGTGTCGATCTCGGATCTCCACGCCACGATTTTCACCGCTATGGGCATCAGCCCGAAGATGATGTATGAGGTCGAGCAGCGCCCGTTTTATGCGACTGAAGACGGCAAGGGAGTCGCCGTGAAGGAAGTTTTCGCGTGAGAGACTCCTTCGCCTGCGCCCTAGGGTTTCGGGGTCTCGATATGTTTGAAGAGGCGGAAGAGGTCGCTGTTGGAGGTCATGATAGTGGTGGTGTCCTTGCCGAGGGTTTTCTGGTAGGTTTCGAGGGTTTTGACGAACTGATAGAAATCTGCGGCGGAGGGGCTGGAGTTATAGGCGGAGGCGTAAATGCCGGTGGCTTGGGCATCGGCCTTGCCCTTGATTTCCTGCTCCTTGCGGTAGGCTTCGGACTGGATGGAAAGCAGGTCGCGCTCCTTGCGGCCGAGGATTTTGGCGGCCTCGCCGGCACCTTCCGAGCGGAAGCGCTCGGCGATTTGCTCGCGCTCCGAGGACATCCGCTTGTAGATCTTGTCGATGACGCCGGGTTTGTAATTGATGCGCTTGAAGCGGATGTCGAGCAACTCAATGCCCCAAGAACGGACTTTCGGCTGAGCGGCTTTGAGGATTTGCTCGTCGAGGGTGTTTCGGCCGAAGCGGATGGGCGGGAGCAGGCCGAGATTGGAATCTGCGGCGACGAGCGATTCGTCGCGGGCGGGCTTGCGGTTCTTGTCGCTGCGGATCACTTCGATCAGGTCGTGAGAGGCAATGACGTTGCGAGTCTCGCTGCCGATGATGTCGTCGAGCCGGGAGAGGGCGCTACGCTCGTCGCGGAGTTTTTCGAAATAGGTCTTGGGGTCGGAAATACGCCAGCGAGCGAAGTTGTCCACGGTGATGTAGAGCTTATCGCGAGTGGGCATTTCGGTTGCGGGGCCGTCCCATTCGAGCATCCGCTTTTCGATGCGGTTGACCTCTTGGATGAAGGGCTTTTTCCAATGCAGGCCGGCCTCGTTTTTCGAGGGGTCGGCGTTGATGGGATTTCCGACGGGCTTGCCGAATTCAGTAATGAAGACCTGCTCCGCTTGATTCACGGTGTAGGCGCTGCTTGTGATAATGATGACGCCGACGAGGGCGATGAGGAGAAGAGAAATGGCTTTCATGAAATTAGAATGTTAGAAGTGGATCATTTGAGGTTCATGAGCGGGAGAAACTGTTTGGCATCCTCGTCGATGATGATTTTTGAGCCGAGCTTGGGCAGTACCTCGTTCATGGTTTCCAGATAGAGACGCTGTTTGGTGATGGCCGGGGCCTTGTCGTATTGGATGAGAAGCTGCTTGAAGCGGGCGACGTCGCCCTCCGCCTCGTTGATGCGCTGGACGGCGAAGCCCTCGGCACCGGAGATCCGCTGGTCGGCGAGTCCTTTGGCGCGCGGGATGACTTTGTTATATTCGCCGTTGGCCTCGTTGATCATTTGCTCGCGCTCCTGTTGGGCGCGGGTGACCTCGTCGAAGGAGCGCTGGACCGGGGCGGGCGGGTGGACGTTCTTGAGTTGGACCTGCTCGACGGTGACTCCCATGCTGAGCTTTTCCAACAGGACTTTGAGGCGGATGAGTGTTTCGGTTTCGATCTCCGTGCGGCCGATGGTTAGGACTT
Organism: Akkermansiaceae bacterium; assembly: GCA_043716765.1. GTDB lineage: Bacteria > Verrucomicrobiota > Verrucomicrobiia > Verrucomicrobiales > Akkermansiaceae > Luteolibacter. Next base: position 21,955 of record JAYSYA010000226.1, on the reverse strand, counting down.
CGTCCACGGTGCGGTCGCCGATGACTTCGCACATCACGCCTTCGGTGAGGTCGCGCAGGGTGGAACCGGGCCGGCGCACCCGGAAGAGGTAGTCCTGAGGCGAGGAGATGCTGTATTGGATAATCCACTCGACGTGGGCGGCGTTCAAGTCGCCGGTAACCATGTCGCGCTCGAGTTCGGGGGTTTCACTGGCTTGGTCGGGATTGGTCGAGCCGCTGGTGGTGAATCCGAACTCGAGCTTCAACTGGCGGCGGACCGGTACGATGGTCGCGGTGTCGATGCCGTAGGGTAGTTTGAAGTGCAGGCCTGGCTTGGCGATGGATTGGAATTTTCCAAAGCGCTGGACGACGGCTTCCGACTCGGGGCTTACGGTGTAGTAGCACGAAAACAGGCCTATCACCAGAAAGACGCCGAGTGGTGCGAGGATGAGCCACTTGGGAGAGAACTGCTTGGGGCGGAGGAAATCGATGGTGTTGTTGAGCGGAGGCGGTTTCATAATCAGATAGGGAAGGGCCGGGTGCTTGAAGCGCCGTGAGTTGGAAAGGTAGGTATAAACTGCGGAATTAGGAATCTTGAAAATTTAGCGGCGATTGTAATCGGTCGGGCCTGTGGTTGGCAGCGGATTTATTCAACCCATGCTGATGATTCGCTTTGACGAATTATGGCAACCGTCCTAGAAAAAATCCGTCGTTGCCCATTTATGAAGTGCCCCCGTTGTGTCCAGCGTATCCACCGAGCTGCGGCGTCTTGCCCGCATTGTGGATTCACGCTCGCGGATGCGGACGCGCGGTTCGGTGACGAGGAGGTGAGAATCCGTTGTCTCACTGACAGCGCGGGCATCCTCCGCCGCGGCGACCGCGAGAAGGTGGAGGTGGCGATGGAAAAAATCACGCGGCGCTTCCCGCAGATTTTTGTGGCGATTTATACCGGTTCTCTGGGCGAGGTGGCGAACATCCGACAGTTTGGTTTCTGGCTGCTGAACCGCTCCGCTTTTGAGGACGTGCCTATGGAAAAGCCAAATGAGGCGGGCATTCTCATCACCATTGATCCCGAGTCCAAGGCCGCCGGGATAGTTTTCGGATATCTGTTGGATCCGTTTCTTGAAGAGTCCGACACCTTCGAGTGCCTCTCCCGCGCGCATGCTTATTGGCTCGAGGGGCGCTATGTCGAGGGGATTCTGCGAGTGCTCAACCACCTCGACGGCATCCTCCGCAAGCGCAGTCGGCAAGCCCGCCGTGATCCGGAACATTTCGAACGCAAGGTCATGCCTCCCGTGCAAATGGGCGATTTGGTGCGGCGCATCCGCGCGGGGCACCGACCGGTTATCCAGGATGATGCAACCGCGGAGGTGTTGCCGTGAGGTTTCTGCCGGTCATCGCCACGGCCGTTTTTATGGTCAAGGCGCATGCTCTCGTCGAGCCGGGGCTTCCGGTCTGGGACCTCAAGGAACGCGCGGAGTTAGAAGCCGCAGGGTGGATTCCCGGTGCCATATTGCTAACGGACTCGCCCGTGCCCGACGAGCCGAGCCAACCCACCGCCGTGCCGCTTCAGATCGAGCAGCCCAAGCCGGAGGAAATCGCCGGGGACCTTAAGCCCTCGACCGATATCGCGGAGGAATTCCTGCCCGCCTATTTCGCCGAGCGTCCTAAAACTTTTCTAATCGATCCCCAAGGCCTGCTTTCTCCGGCCGACTATCGAGACCGCGTGAGTTTTCTCAATTACCACGCCAGCGACTCGTCCATCGATCTGTTTGTTTATGTGATGGGCGGCGACCAAGACATACCCAGCGAGGTCCGCGAGGAGGAAATGATCGAGCGCTTTTTCTCGGAGGGACGCCCCGCCGTGGTCGTTTATTATTACCTCGGCGCGCCGCAGCGCTCGGTGGTTTATCTCAGCCCTTCGATCACCGACTCGGTCTCCGCCGCCGAGCAACACCGCGCGCTGGAAAGCTCGGTGATGCAGGCATTTGAAAAAATCAGGCCCTCCGAGCAAATCGAAAAGTTCCTCGTGCAGATGTCTATCCGCATTTACTGGATGGAGCGGATGTTAGCCGGTGATTCGGCGGTCGGCGTGGTGGTTCCGGCAGCCAGCCTCGCTGCCGTTAGCAAGGGTGCCGTTTCGACCGCGAAATTTATCTGGCTGCAGGAACTCGCGCGCAAGTTCGCTTTCCCCGCCGCACTTGCTGGCGGAGGTTTATTGGCGGTCTTCGCGTTGGGTTTCTGGCGACGGCTCAGCGTTCGCTATCGGTTCCCGGATTTCGAGGTCGAGCCCCGTCTCGGCGGGGCGCACGCGGCCGGGGTCGGGGCGGTGATTTCCTTCGCCAGCGCCGCGGTGCCGCCGGCCTCGCAGCGCGACCAAGTGCCGGATTATCTGCGGAGGGCGTGAGGAGTGCAGCCGGCGGCGGGTGCGGCTCCCGACTGAAACAGTCGGAACACATTCTCCGGGTGCAAGGCGCTTGCACGGCAGCGTTTGCGGGGGGAATGTCTGGGCATGACCGATTGGGAAAGCCGCTATCAGATGGGTGACATACCGTGGGAAAAGGGGCAGGCTTCGCCACCGTTGTTGGAGCTGCTTGAGTGGTCGGTGGACTGGGGCACGGGGCCGATTCTGGTGCCGGGCTGCGGATTCGGCCATGATGTGCGGGAGTTGGGAGTTTTGGGGATCCCGTTGGTGGGGCTGGATTTGGCACCGACGGCGGTGGCGCGGGCGCGAGAATTTCCAGCAACCGGGTTGGAGAATTACGAGGTGGGAGATTTCTTGGATCCAAAATGGCGGGTGGGGCGGGAGTTTTCGGCGATTTGGGAGCACACGTGTTTTTGCGCGATTGATCCGGCTGACCGGCAATGCTATGCGGAGGCGGCGGCGGGTTGTCTGACGGAAGGGGGCTTGCTGGCGGGGGTGTTTTTCCTGACGCCGTTTGATCCGGGCGAGGAAGCGGTCGGGCCGCCGTTCGGGGTGACGGTGGCGGAGCTGGACGCGTGGTTTTCCCCATGGTTCGAGCGGGTGGCCGGCTGGGTGCCGCAAGCCGCATTTCCCGGACGGGCGGGGCGGGAATGGATCGGACTATTTCGTAAGATCGCGCAGCCATGAGTTGCGGGAAAGACAGGATGCCGCTAGCTTGCCGCTCAACCACCACGATGAAGTTTTCATGGATTTGCCCGATGCTGGCGTTGCTGCCGTGGTGCGCGTTTTCCCAAGAGGGCCGGGCGTATGTGAATGACCTGAAGGCGCCGGAAACCCGCAAGGATCTGGACACCATCCAAATGGCGGTGGGGAACGCGCTGCCCAAGGCGCGGGCGGCGACGGTAGGTATCGAGATTTCTGAAGGCTCGGGGACCGGCGTGATCGTTTCTGCGGACGGCGTGATTCTAACTGCGGCGCACGTGGCGACGGGGGTGAAGAAAAAGGTGACGGTGATCTTGGAAGACGGCACCCGGCTGAAGGCGGAAACGCTGGGCTTGGTGGCGGACAAGGATGCGGCGATGATCCGGATCACGGAGCCGGGAAGCTATCCGTTTGTGGAAATCGACCGGGCGGATACGACCAAGCTCGGCGATTGGGTGTTCTCGCTGGGGCACTCCGGCGGCTTCGACAAGGAGCGCGGGTCGGTGGTGAGGCTGGGCCGGTTAGTGCGGATCGCTAACTCGACGTTTCAATCCGACTGCATGCTGATCGGCGGCGATTCCGGCGGGCCGTTGTTTGATCTGACAGGGAAGCTGGTAGGAATCCACTCGCGGGTGGGCCAGCAGATGCAGGTGAACATGCATGTGCCGATGACGGAATTCATCGCGAACTGGGAGGGAATGTTGCAGGGGGAATTCATCGGCGAGGGGCCGTATGCGGAGAAACCGGTGAAAGGAAACGGTTTTCTTGGGCTGGCGACGGAGGCCCGGACGGAAGGCGGCCTGCGGGTGACCAAGGTGGGCGACAAGAGTCCGGCGCAAGAAGCGGGGATCAGGGAGGGCGATATTCTACTGAAATTGAACGGCGTGATCTTGGAGAAACGCGAGCAGATGCAGGAGCTTCTCAAGGAAATGTCGGCCGGTGACGAACTCAATCTCGAAGCGGAACGCGGCGGCAAAGCCAAACTATTTACCCTCAATCTCGGTGAACGCTAACTGGATCCTACCAATCGCCAGCGTCGGACTGACACTCGCCGCCGCCGGCCAGCAAAGTTTGGATTCCGCCTATCGGACGACGGGTACGGCGGTGGTGGCGGCGTTCGAACCGCAGCGCCAGATTTTGCAAACCTCGAGCGCGGTGATGCTGGATGGCCGGAAGGAAATCGCCTACGGCGTGGTGATTTCCGCGAACGGACATATTTTGACCAAAGCGAGTGAGGTTCTCGACGCGAAGGCACTCGCGGTGACGGTGGACCAGACGCACTATCGCGAGGTGAAGGTGCTGGTGGTGGACCCGACTTGGGACGTGGCGCTTTTGAAAATCGAGGCAAGCGACCTGGTGGCGGTGGCTTACGCGCCGACAAGCGCGGTGCCGCAGGGGACTTGGGTGGTGGCAAACGGGGCGACGACCCGCACGGCGAGGCGATTGTTAGCCGGGATCGTGAGCGCGAATATTCGTGAGATTCCAGCGTCCGGCGGTGCCGCGCTCGGGGTGGTGATGAACGGGAAGTCGAAACTTCTCGAGGTGGACGCAGTGAATGAAAAAAGCGGTGCCAAGGAGGCGGGCTTGCAGAAGGGCGACGTGATTTTAGCCATTGAGGATAAGAAGCTGACAAAAATCGAGGACATCGCGGAAGTTCTCAAGGACCGCAAGGCCGGCAGTACGGTGAAGATGACCTATCGCAGGAAGGGCCTGGAAGTCACCGTGGATGTCCGGCTGGCGGCCCGCGGCGAAATGTTCACCGATCAGATGAACCGCAATGATCAGATGAGTGGCGAATTTTCTCCTCGGCGCAGCGGATTTCCGCGGGTGATGCAGCACGACATCCTCGGCAGCAAGTCGGTGGTGGGCGGGCCGCTGCTCGATCTCGACGGGCGCTGTATCGGGATGAATATCGCCCGCGCGAACCGTGCGGAGAGTTTCGCGATCCCGGTGGAGGATCTCAAGGGATTGGCCGGGCGCTTGATGAAGCAGGCGGGAAACTAGTTAGCGGCCAATCGCGCGGTGGTTTTTGAAAATCGCCAATGTCCGCTCGCGCTCGGTTTTGTGATCCACGCAGGGTAGGGGGTAGTCCGCAGCGATGGGGCGGCCGTCCTTCGGCGCATCGAGCAGGCGGGACGGGTGGATTTTCGCGAGTTCGGGCACCCACTTTCTTATATAAGTACCATCCGGGTCGTAGCGGGCGCTTTGGGACCATGGATTTTGAATCCGGAAATAGGGCGCGGCGTCCGCTCCGGTGCCCGCCGACCACTGCCAACCGCCGTTATTCGAGGCGATTTCGCCATCAACAAGATTCCGCATGAACCAAGATTCGCCCTGCTTCCAGTCGATGTGGAGATCCTTGGTGAGAAACATCGCGGTGATCATGCGCAGGCGGTTGTGCATGAACCCGGTGGCTTTGAGCTCGCGCATGCCGGCATCGACGATCGGGAAACCGGTCTTTCCTTCCTTCCACGCCTCAAACCGCTCGTCCGGCTCGTCCCACGGCAGCCCGCGCCAATCGGCGTTGAATTCCTCGTCGAGCACGTTGGGGAAATGGTGGAGGATCGCGAAATAGAATTCCCGCCACGCCAGTTCCTTAATGAAGACGTCGATGCCGGCCCTTCCCGCGACATCGGCGGCGGCGCGGGCCTTCATCACTTCCGAGTAAACGGTGCGGATTGAAACTAAGCCGAACCGCAAATCTTGGGAAATTCGCGAAGTGCCGTTTTCCGCCGGGAAATCCCGTTTCGCAGCGTAGTTCTGTATTTTTCCGGCGATCGCGAGTTGAAGTCGCTCCCGTGCGGATCGTTCGCCGGGAGTGGCAATCTGGGACGCGGGAATTTCCAAATTCCAGACCGCGACGCTGGGAAGCGGAAGCGATCTGATCTCGGCCGGAGTTCGCAGGGCCGACGGTTTCGCCAGCGGTGACGGCTTCGGTAGTGCGAGCCAATTCCGGCTGTAAGGCGTGTAAACCCGGTAGGGCAGGGCGCTTTGCGTCAAAACCTCATCTGGCCCGTGAAGTGTGGAGTCGGCGTGGGCGTGACACTCCACCCCAAGCTCGGTGCAAAGCTCCAACACCGCTTTTTCCACAAATTTTCCGAAGGGATCTGGATCGGCGTTGAAATGAACCGCCACAGCCCGGCTCTCCTTGATGAGCTTCCGAAGTTCGTCGACCACCTTGCCTTGGCGGATGATCAGACGGCCTTCGAGTGTTTCGAGATTTTTGGCCAAGGACCCCAAGGAGCCACAAAGAAAATGCTGGCGATTCGGTCCCGTCCAGGAATGGACGCCGCGCCAGTTGCTAAGAATATAAACCGGAACAACGGGAAGTCCGGGTTTCGCCGCGCGGCATAAGGCCGTGTTATCCGCAATGCGCAAATCGCGGCGAAACCAATGGATTACGGAAGTTTTCAGGTCCGGCATGGGCGGAACTTGCCGCGCATCAAGCCACGGCGCAAATCCTGAAATTCCAAATCCCGGATTTTCGCTTCAGACCGCCTCAGCAAGCAGCTTTTCAGCCTTTTTGATGGTGGCGGGGGCTAATTTGTTATCTACCCGCTTGGCACCCTCGATGATCACTTTCAGCTCGGCCAATGTCTTCTCAGCAGCTGCCAGCGACTTCTTGCCACCACCGAACTTTTTGTCGGGGAAGTAGCGGGTGAAGGTCGTGCCAGCACGGCTGATGCACAAACGCCAGCCTTCGAATGCAGCGGTTTCGTAGGTGAATCGAGTTAGGTTCTTTTTAGATTTCATGGTTTATTTATGGTGGATTGCCCGGGCACCTTATTTCCCGCTGATAGAAAATCTAGTTTTTTTTTCATGAAAACGAGAAAATAGTGCCGAAATGGTAGGTCGCCGCTGAAAAAGGGACAAAAAATGCTTTGCAAGCCGCCCCGCCCCATCATTTAGTCACGCCCCCGCGGGCAATCTCACAACGCCGTCGGTCCTCTGAGAGTCCCTGTTTAGGGGCTTTCCGCTCGCAAGAGGGTAACCCGGCAACCAAGAAATAACATGTCAGCAGTCAAACTCGCTCGTTTCGAGCTCCCTAACCGCCTCGTTCGTAACGAGGACACCGCCACCGATACCTACGCCCAATTCGTCGCCGAGCCTTTCGAGCGCGGATACGGCCACACCATCGGCAATTCCCTCCGCCGCGTTCTTCTTTCCTCATTGGAAGGCGCGTCCATCACCTCCGTCCGCATCGCGGGCGTGCAGCATGAGTTCTCCAGCCTCCCGGGCGTGGTGGAAGATGTCACCGACATCGTGCTCAACCTGAAGAAGGTGAAATTCAGCCACAATGAAAAGGACCCCCGCATCCTCACTATCAAAGTGGAGAAAGAAGGAGTGATCACCGCCGGTGACATCATGCCGGACCACATCTACGACATCGTCAACAAGGACCAAGTCATTTGCACCCTCGACAAGAAGGTGAAGTTCGACTGCGAGTTCGAAGTTCGCGTCGGCCGTGGTTTCTCCACCGGTGACGAAAACAAGCGCAAGGACCAACCGATCGGCGTCATCGCCATCGACTCCATCTTCTCGCCGGTTACCCGCGTCAAATACTCGGTGGAAAGCACCCGCGTCGGTCAAATGACCGAGTTCGACAAGCTGATCCTCGACATCTGGACCGACGGCCGTATCACCCCGCAAGACGCGCTGCTGCAAGCCTCCGCCATCCTTCGTCACCACCTCGACGTCTTCGTCAACTACGATGAAAATGCCGTGGACTTCGAAGAAGCGCCGGCCGAGTCCAGCGAAGAGAACGCCGCTCTCAAGAAGCTTCTCAACATGTCGGTCAACGAAATCGAACTCTCGGTGCGTGCCGCCAACTGCCTCAACAACGCGAACATCACCTCGGTGGGCCAACTCGCGATGAAGTCCGAAGCGGAAATGCTCAAGTATCGCAACTTCGGCAAGAAGTCCCTCAACGAAATCAAGGACAAGCTCGTCGAGCTCGGCCTCGGTCTCGGGATGTCCTTCGAATCCTCGTTGCTCTCCGGCCCAGCCGCTGCCTCACGCGGCCCGCGCCTCGGTGCGGAAGACGAAGCTCCGGTCGGCCTTGCCGATCTGATCGCTCAAAACCTCGACGACTAACTTATTTAAATCTAGAAACGGAAGCAACCGATGAGACATCGCAGCAAAACAGTTAAACTCAAACGCAACGCCTCGCACCGCCGGGCATTGCTCGCCAACCTCGCCATTAGCCTGATCGAGCACGGCCGCATCAAAACCACCCTCGGAAAAGCCAAGGCGCTTCGTCCGGTCGCGGAAAAGCTGATCACCCTCGCCAAGCGCGACGATCTGCATTCCCGCCGCCTGGCCATCGCCTTCCTTCGCCAGAAGGAAACCGTCCAGAAACTTTTCTCCGAAACGGCTCCCGCTTCGAAGGATCGCCAAGGCGGTTACTGCCGCATCACCAAGCTCGGCGCCCGCATGAGCGACTCCGCACCGATGGCGATCATCGAGTGGGTCGACCGCGCCGCCGCCGGTGAAGAAGCTCCTGTCGAAGAAGTCGCCGCCACCGAAGCCGTCGAAGCGCCTGCTCCTAAGAAAGCAGCGAAGAAGAAGGCTGCCGATGCGGTCGTCGAAGTGGCCGGAGAGTAATCTCTTCTGCAAATAATACTCCAAGCCGCCTGCGCTCACCCGCAGGCGGCTTTTTTATGAGTCGCAGTTTCATCTCTCGCCATTAACACTCCGCGCATGAGCGATTCCATAGCCGAACTAACCGCGCAAATCCAAGATTTCGTGGACGCCCGTGAGTGGCGGAAATATCACAATGCCAAAGATCTCGCCGTGGCCATCGCCGCCGAAGCCGGGGAATTGATGCAGCATTTCGTCTGGCAGCAGGAAGAGCAGATCGAGAAACGATTGGAAAAAAACCGCGAGGAAATCGCCTCCGAGATCGCCGACGTCGCCATCCTGCTTTTTGAATTCGCGGACAATCTCGGGATGAACCTCGGCGATGTCATGCAGGCGAAAATCGCTCGCAACGACGCCCGCTATCCGGTGGAGAAATCCCGCGGCAACAACCTGAAATACTCCGAGCTGTGAGTGGCGACGAACCCCCGCGCCCGCCGCGGCGCAAGCGGTACAGCGGGAAAAATCCCCGCCGTTTCGAGGACAAATACAAGGAGCACGATCCCGCGCGCTACGGCGAGACGATCGCCAAAGTCATCGCGTCCGGCAAGACTCCGGCGGGCTCTCATCTTCCGATCCTAACGGACGAATGTCTCGAAGTTCTCCAGTTAGCGCCCGGCATGATCGGCGTGGACGCGACGCTCGGTTACGGCGGTCATGCCTCGAGGATTCTGGAAATAATCGCTCCCGACGGGAAACTCATCGGCTTGGATCTCGACCCGTTGGAACTTCCAAAGACCGCCGCCCGGCTGCGCGGCCTGGGCCTCGGCGAGGATCGTTTCGAAGCGGTCCGTTCCAACTACGCTGGCATTGCCAAGGTTCTGGCAGAACGCGGCCTGGCGCAAGTGGATTTCATCTTCGCCGATCTCGGCTGCTCCTCAATGCAGTTCGATAATCCGTCCCGCGGCTTCAGTTTCAAATCCGCCGGGCTGCTCGACATGCGGATGAACCCAAATCGCGGCCTATCAGCTGCGGACTGGCTGGCGAAAGTTAGCGTCGACAAACTCGCAACCGCCCTTCACGAAAATGCCGACGAGCCTCGGGCGGAGTCCATCGCCCTCGCGCTGGCGGGCCGTTTGTTCCCAGACACGCTCGCGCTCGCCCACGCGATCCGCGAATCCGTCCGCGTGAGCGACGAGGATGAGCGCGAGCTCACCGTGCGCCGGGTTTTTCAGGCAGTTAGAATTGCGGTGAACGAGGAATTTATCGCGCTCGACGCGTTTCTCCGGGTCTTACCCAAGTGCCTGAAGCCAGGCGCGCGCGCGGTGATCCTCACCTTCCACTCAGGCGAGGACCGCCGCGTGAAGCAATCGATGAAAGTAGGCGTCCGCGACGGAATTTATTCTGAAATGAGCGAAGGCACCATCACCGCCGGCCCTGAAGAGCGCCGCTTGAACCCGAGAAGCAGCTCCGCCAAATTGCGCTGGGTCACCCGGAGCGCTTGATTCAACGAAGCTAATCCGCAAGTTTAACCTCCTGAAAGCACTGCTAACACTTCATGATATCCGCAAATCCTTTGGTGCCGTCCGCGCGCTCAAGGGGGTCTCGTTCGAGCTGCGGCCTGGAGAAGTTCATGCACTGCTAGGCGAGAATGGCGCGGGGAAATCCACCCTCATCAAGGTCATCACCGGCGCCCATCAACCGGATGGGGGCAGGCTGATCGTGTCGGGCGAGGAGGTCCACCACCTCACGCCGGCCAAGGCTCGCGAAATGGGAATCGCCTGCATCTATCAACAGCCCGCGCTTTTTCCGGACCTCACCGTAGCGGAAAACATCGGCCTGCGCCTGAAAAAATCCGGACTTTTCAGCCGGGTCTCTTGGACCGGCCAGCGGACCCGCGCCACCGAACTCCTCCACCGAATCGGCGCGGAAATTTCGCCGGATGCCGAGGTGCAATCGCTGTCGATGCCGGAGCAGCAACTTGTTGAAATCGCCTGCGCGCTGGGCTCCGGCGCGCGCATCGTGGTGATGGACGAGCCGACCGCCTCGCTGACCCAAAAGGAGCAACACCTGCTCTTCAAAGTCGTCCGCGACCTGCGCGACAGCGGGGTGGGGGTGATTTACATTTCCCACCGGCTGGAGGAAATTTTCGCCATCGCCGACCGCGTTACCGTGCTTCGCGATGGCGAAAGCGTCAGGACTAACACGGTCGATTCCCTGAATGAATCGCAGATGATCAAGCTGATGGTCGGCCGCGAGGTCTCGTCCATCTATCCAGCGTCCGAAAGTCAGCTGGGAAAAACGGTGCTGTCGCTGAAAAATCTCGGCTGCGCCGAAAGCGGTGTCAGCGGCGTGACACTCGATGTCCGGGCCGGGGAAATCGTCGGCCTGGCTGGTCTCGTCGGCGCAGGCCGCACCGAGCTGGCGCGGATTCTATTCGGCATTACCCCGGCAAACTCCGGAGAAATTTTGCTCAACGGCGAGCGCATTTCTATCACAAGTCCAAGCGAAGCAATTGCCCGCGGCATCGCCTACGTGCCGGAAGATCGCCGCCGCCACGGAGTGATTCTCGAAATGCCGATTTCTCAAAACATGACGCTGGCAATCCAGCCGACATTGTTCCGCAGCGGCTGGCTACGGCTCAAAGCCGAGTCGTTGTTAGCCCGCGATTTCATCCGCAACCTCGGCATTAAAACCAGTGGCCCGGAAGCCCCCGGTGGCAGCCTGAGCGGCGGCAACCAACAGAAAGTCAGCGTCGCCCGCTGGCTCGCGACGAAGCCGAAACTCCTCATCCTCGACGAGCCGACGCAGGGCGTGGACGTCGGCGCGAAGAGCGAGATTCACAAGATCATCCGGCAACTCGCCAAGGAAGGGCTCGCAGTGCTGATGATTTCCAGCGACCTGCCGGAAGTGCTCGGCATGAGCGAGCGCGTCGCCGTGATGCGGGGCGGCAGGCTGGTGGAAATCATTGCCCGGGAAAACGCGGACGCGTACTCGGTGATGGCCGCGGCCCTTGGAACTAACGGTAGAGACGCCGCCTGAATGGACAAATATTCCCGGGAAATCACGGTGGCCGCAGCGCTGGCTTTGTTGATGGTGGCCTTGGCGGTTTTCGCTCCGCACTTTTTCCAAACGCAGCCGTTCATCTCGCGGCTGACCTCGCAGATGCCCGCGCTGGTCGCCGCCATCGGCATCGCGTTAATCATCATTTGCAGGCAGATCGATATTTCCATCGGTTCGCAGTTCAGTATGTGCGCGATCGTCGCCGGAGTGACGGCGGCGTCCGGCCTGCCGCTGGGCGTGGCGATTCTAGCAACGCTCGGCGCGGGTGTCTTGATGGGCGCAGTGAATGGTGTTTTTGTGGCTTACCTCGGGCTGCCAAGCATCGTGGTCACGCTGGCGACGATGGTCACATGGCAGGAAGCGCTGCGCCTCTGGCAGCAGGGGCGCTTGTTCACGCTCCCGGCCGGCGTCCAGTGGTTCGGCCTCAGCCAAGCCGCCGGGCAAGCGGTGGTCATTTCCCTCACCTTCGTCCTGCTGGCGGCCGCGGCCTGGGCGATGAAAAATCTATCCGGTGGACGTTTCATCTACGCCACCGGCACCGACGCCGAAGCCGCGCGCCTTGCGGGCATCGATCCCAAGCGCACCACCTTCGGGGTCTTCGTCCTGATGGGCCTGCTTTCCGGCCTCGCGGCGGTGCTGAACCTCGTACAATCGCCGCAAGTGCAGCCGAATTGCGGCGACGGGCTGGAGCTGAAAACCATCGCCGCCGCCGTTGTCGGCGGAGTCGCCATCCGTGGTGGTCGCGGGACGCTGGTCGGTGTCCTGCTAGGCATGATGTTGCTTGCGAACGTGAACCCGGCACTCACCCATTTCCACCAACCGCCGTATTGGGAAAAGGCGATCCAGGGCCTGGTAATCCTGCTTGCCGTGATAGCGGATGGCCTGCGCAACCGAAAGAAAATGAGATCATGACACTTTCTATCAAAAATTCGCTCGCCCGCCATGAAACGGTGTTGCTGTTGGTGATCGTGCTCGAAGTGGTTCTCTTCAACGCGCTCGGGCAGCGCTTCCTCACCGGCGGAAACATTTCCAACATCTTCCGTCACTCGGTGGAAATCGGCCTGCTGGCGCTCGCCATGACGCCAGTTATCCTCACCGGCGGCATCGATCTATCCGTCGGTTCGATGATGGGTCTCTGCGCGGTGCTCTTCGGCATGATGGTGAACCCACTCGGTTTCGATCCGTGGCTGGCAGGCGTAGTCGCGATCGCTGTCGGAGCCCTCGGCGGCGGCTTGAATGCGGTGCTCATCAGCCGGCTGAATCTCCCGCCGCTGATCGTCACGCTTGGCACGTTTTCCTTGTTCCGCGGGCTGGCGGAAGCACTGACAAAAGGATCGGTCGCGTATTCCGGATTTCCGCAATCGTTCCTTGCCCTTGGAAATTCCAACACCGCCGGGATCCCGACGCAAATGTGGATTTTTCTCGCTGTGGCTGTGGGAATCTGGCTGCTGGTGCATCAGACCACCTTCGGGCGCTCGTTCCGTGCCATCGGGTTTTCGGCGGAAGGAGCGCGTTATGCCGGCATTCCCGTCGCCCGGGATACCAGCGTCGCCTACATCATTGCCGGAGCAGTCGCCGGGCTCGCGGCGGTAATTATAGTTTCCCGGTTAGGCGAAGCCCGGGCAAACGCGGGCATCGGTTACGAGCTGCTAGCCATCACGGCGGTGGTGCTCGGCGGCGTGAGTATTTTCGGTGGCTCGGGCACGGTGGCAGGCACGCTGCTGGGGTGGTTGTCGCTCGCCATTTTGAACAACGGCCTCACCCGGATTTCGGAATACCGGATTTTCGATCAATCGGTGTCCAGCGTCGCGCGGGAGTTGTCCGGCATGCTGACCGGCGTTTTGCTCATCGCGGCGCTTGCGATCGGCACCCTTATGAAAACGCTCGCCGTCCGCCGGGCGCTCAAGCAATCTGTGGGAAATACAAATCCGACCCATTCATGAAACGCAAATCCTTCATCGCCGGCCTCGCTCTCGTCGCTACGCTTCCGTTTGTTTCCTGCAGCAAGACCAAGTCCGATGGCAAGCTGACCATCGCATTCCTCCCCAAGAGCAAGGGCAACCAATACTTTGTCACCTGTGAGCGGGGGGCCCGCGCCGCCGCCACCGAACTGAATGCCGAGCTGAAATTCGACGGTCCGACCAATCCAGATCCCGCCAAGCAAAACGAGATTGTGGAAAACTGGATCACCGACGGCGTGCACGTCATCGTCGCCGCCTGTGAGAACAAGGATTCCATTTCGACCGCGCTAAAAAAAGCCCAAGCGGCCGGGATCAAGGTCATCACCTACGATGCCGATTCGCAGCCGGACGCGCGTTCGTTCTTTGTCAATCAGGCCACCGCCCAAGCCATCGGCGAGCAGCTGATGGACTCCGCAGCGTCTCTCACCGGCAGCGAGGGTGAGTTCGCGATCATCACCGGTAGCCTCACCTCGTCCAACATGAACGAGTGGATCAAACACATCAAGGAGCGCCAGGCGAAGTATCCTAACATGAAGCTGGTGGACATCAAACCCTGCGACGACCAGAAGGACAAAGCCCAACAGGAAGCGACCAATCTGCTCAGCGCCTATCCGAATCTAAAAGCCATCATCGCCGCCAGTTCGCTCGCCGTCCCCGGCGCAGCGGAAGCCGTGAAACAAGCGGGCAAGGCAGGCGCGGTCAAAGTCCTCGGCCTCGGCCTGCCGAGCGAGAACAAAGCCTACGTCAAGGAAGGCGTCACCCAGGCGGTCATCCTCTGGAAAGTCGAGGATCTCGGCTACCTCGCCGTCATGGCTGGTGCCGCCGTCGCCAAAGGTGAGCTAGCTTTGGGAGCTACCGAATTCACCGCCGGTAAGCTCGGCAAGATGCCGATTGCCGGTGACAATATTGTCCTCGGCAAGCCCTTCGTTTTCACCAAGGACAACATCGATCAGTTTGATTTCTAATAGCAGATGTCCGTTTGGCTTCAGGCGGTGAGATAAAGCTGCGCTAACTCATGCCTCGCCGGTTCCAGGCGACCAAGTCTTTGTAAAGTAGTCCCTTGCCGCCGAAAAGGTCCAGCGCGCTCCCCACCGTCACGTCCACTGAACCGTGGCCGGCCTGCTCCACGAGTAACAAATCCGCCATCGTCGCCGCGCCGCCCGCGTAGGTGACCGGGCGTTTCCCCCAGCTCCCTAGCAGCGCGACCAACTCCGCGTCGATCCCGCCGCATAAGCCTTCCACGTCCGCCGCGTGGATCAGGAATTCGTCACAAAATGGCGCAAGTCGGTCGAGCGTCCCGTGATCCACCGTTAGTTCGGTGAGCGTCTGCCAGCGGTTCATCGCCACTGTCCAGCCCGCCACAGTCCGGCGGCAGGAAAGGTCGATGACCAGTTTTTCCCTGCCAATTTCTTGCACCAGCGAGCGCAAAGTTTTTTCCAGAAATTTCCCCGCCGCGTCAAACAGCGCCGAAGTCACGATCACGTGGCTCGCCCCGGCCTCTAGCCACTCCGCCGCGTTTCCCTCGTGGATTCCGCCGCCGATTTGCAAACCGCGGGGCCAAGCCGCCAGCGCCTCCCGCGCCGCCAGATCGTTTCCCGGCCCGAGCTTGATCACATGCCCGCCGGTTAGCTGGTCGTCGCGGAAAGTTTCGGCAAACCAGCCTGCCGGCCGGTCCGACACGAAATTCTCGGTCGGCCCAGCGCCCTCGTCGCGCAAGCTGCCGCCGACGATTTGTTTTACCTTGCCTTGGTGGAGGTCGATGCACGGGCGGAATTTTGTCATGGTGTTGCTAGAAACGGGTTGATGATTCGCAGATGCCCGATGCTGCGCCCGTGCTGGAAATCCTCGCTGTAGAGGATGGATGCGCCGGATTCAAGAGCTGCGGCGACGATGAGGCTGTCGTAAAAGCGGTATTGGGTTTCGCGCTGGATTTGCAGGGCCTTTTGGTAAATGGGTCCCGAAGACATGACCTTGCAGTGCGGCAGCAGGAAGAAATTCAGGAAATCGCCGAGAAACTCCAAGTCCAAGGGAGCGGCAAAGCGATGCCGCGCCACCGAGCAGAACTCCTCCACCACCTGCCAACTGATCAACCAAGGCTCCCCGGCTTGGCTCAGGCTCAGCGCTTTCGTCCGTTTCTCCTCCGCCTTCTGGTCGAAGGCGTAAACGAGGATGTTCGTATCGAGAAAATACTCAGCGCTCATTGAGTTCGTCACGAGTGAAGGGACCGCCGGAATCGTACTGCGACATGCGTTGGATGACGTCCGCCGCTTTCTTGCGGCGCTCGTCGCTGCGCGAAATTTCCTCCAACCACTCGCGGAACAGGGCGTTGAGCGTGGTCTTCCGGGCGCGTGCCTCGTCGCGTGCCAGCTCGATGAGATTTTCATCAGCGCTCAAGGTGATGTTTTTCATGACACGAAAGTAGTGCGCACGGGTTTCGTGGTCAAGCGGGTTCTTGGAGGCGCAATCTCCTGGCGGTGCCGACGCGCCGGGTAGGGCGGATCCGGCCCGGTCCGCGCACTAATCCGCCCGCATGGGCGGTGCGAATACGAAGCGGGTGGGAAGAGGAGAAAATGCCACTTTCCAGTGCGTGGGCGGGTGAAATGTCGGTGCGGGAATATCCGCCCGCCGGAATCACCCTTTGCCGTCGAGGTATTTCCAGGCTCCTTGATAGCGCTTGAAGCGGGAGCGTTCGTGGAGTTCGCGGGCTTGCCCGTCCTCGAAGTATGCGGCGGTGAACTCAACTTTTCCGACTTTGTCTCCGGCTCCGCCCTTGGAGGCGCTGAGGATGGTTAGGAAGCACCAGTTTGCCTCGTGGATCGTTTCGTCCAAGCGCGCTTTCAGGTCGCGGTCCCGGCTGTCCGGGTGGGTGGTGGTGACGAGGTAATCGACGAGCCGGAAGAAGTAGGCGCTGTAGCGAGAGCGCATCAATTGCAAGG
This sequence comes from Akkermansiaceae bacterium, assembly GCA_043716765.1. GTDB lineage: Bacteria > Verrucomicrobiota > Verrucomicrobiia > Verrucomicrobiales > Akkermansiaceae > Luteolibacter. The sequence continues at coordinate 5,313 of JAYSYA010000226.1, read as the reverse complement.
CGGTTTCGGGCTTGGCGCGGCCGAGGTGGAATGGCTCGCAGCAGGTGGCGTAGGTTTCGCGGCTTTTGCAGGGGCACAAGGACAGTTGTCTGGGTCCTGTGGGTTTTTCTGTCGGCTCGTTCATGGGGCCGAGTCTGTGGATCGTGAAAACCGGATCAATGGAATTCGGGAGGACTCTCCACTCGGAACACTTCGGGGGAGAGAAAAATTTCTGCGAAATTCAAACCGGTTGCCCGCCGGCGAATCCCCTGTCAGGGTGCCTGCGCGCATGGCTCGTCAATACACTCTTCATCGCCCGCAAATGGTCGCGACCTCCGGCATCGACTACGTAGCGGCGCTGAACGCGGAGCAGTATGAGGCGGTTTCCTCGCCGCCGGGGAAGGCGCTGGTGATCGCCGGGGCGGGCTCGGGCAAGACGCGGACGCTCACCTACCGGGTGGCTTGGCTGCTGGATCACGGGATCGAGTCCAAACAGGTGCTGCTGCTCACGTTTACTAACAAAGCGGCGCGGGAAATGATCGAGCGGGTGCGGGAATTAGTGCCGCACGACATTTCGGATTTGTGGGCGGGGACTTTCCACTCGATCGGCAGCCGGATCCTGCGGCGGCATGCGGAGGATCTCGGATTCACCCGCTCGTTTTCAATTCTCGACCGGGACGACCAGAAATCGCTGCTTTCGGCAGTGATCGCCAAGTGCGATATTGACACCAAGCAGCGGCGGTTTCCCAAGGCGGACGTGCTGGCCTCGATGTTCAGCCTCATCAAAAACACCGGCGCGACGTTGGAGGAAATCATCGCTGCTAGATACGACCATTTCTACGACTGGACGGAAAAAATCGAGCTCGTCCGCACCGGCTACATCGCCAAAAAGCTGGAGACGAACTCGATGGATTTCGATGATTTGTTGGTGATGACGGTGCGTTTGTTCGAGGAGCGGCCGGACGTGTTGGAGCTCTATCAACAAAAATTCAGGCACATCCTGGTGGACGAGTATCAAGACACCAACTCGGTGCAGGGCAGGATGGTTGACCTGCTAGTCGGCGCGAAAAACAGCCTGATGGCGGTTGGCGACGACGCGCAATCGATCTACTCGTGGCGCGGCGCGGACATGGAGCACATCTTGGGATTTCCGGTGAGATATCCGGGTTCCAAGGTTTTCACGATCGAGACGAACTATCGAAGCGTGCCGGAAATTTTGGATCTATCCAACGCGGCGATCCGGGTGAATTCGGGTCGATTTGAGAAAGACTTGCGCTCGTCGCGGGAGCCGGCCGGCGCGAGGCCGGCGCTCGTCGCGCTGCAAGACCCGCGCAGCCAGGCGGCGTTTGTCGCGCAGCGGATGCTGGAATTGAGGGAAGAGGGGATTCCCCTGGAACAAATGGCGGTGCTCTATCGGGCGCATTTCCAGAGCTTGGAGATCCAGATGGAGCTGACGGTGCGCGGGATTCCGTTCGCGATCACCAGCGGGCTGCGGTTTTTCGAGCAGGCGCATATCAAGGACATCGCCGCGTTCATGCGCTTCGTCGTCAACCGGCGGGACGAGGTGAGTTTCATGCGGATGGTGAACCTGCTGCCCGGCTGCGGTCCGGTGGCGGCGCAGAGACTTTGGGGCGAGTGGCTGAAGAGCGGCTGGGCGGCGAAGGAGGAATTGCCGCCGAAGTGGTCGGACTTGTTTTTGAAATACAAGGTCCCAAAGAAGGCGGCGAAGCACTGGGAGCAACTCTGTTATGTGTTGGACGAGCTGACGCCGGGCGGGGTGTTCGCGCGGCCGTCGGAAATGATTTTCAGTATCTTGGAGGGAGTTTATGACGAGTATCTCAAGGCGAGCTTTGAGAATTTCGAGAACCGCCGCAGCGACATCGAGCAGCTCTCGCAGTATGGCGGCGGCTTCGACGACATCTTGGAGTTCCTCGCCCAGCTCTCACTGATGAGCTCGGTGGACGGCGAGCCGACGGGCGACAAAAGCGAGCGCGACGACGAAAAAGTCACGCTCTCGTCGATCCATCAGGCAAAGGGACTGGAGTGGAAAGTGGTGTTCCTGATTTGGCTGGTGGACGGCCAGTTTCCTAACGGACGGATTTTGGAAACGGAGGACCAGCCGATGCTGGAAGAAGAGCGACGGTTGTTCTACGTGGCGCTGACGCGGGCGAAGGACGATCTTTATCTGACCTTCCCGATGATGAATCCGAAGTCCTACAGCGGCGACGTCATCTGCCGGCCATCGAGATTTCTCGAGGATTTCCCGGCGGAGCTGGTGGAGGAGTGGAACGTGGGAAACGACGACGCTTGGAGCGACGACGAGCCGTTTTGAAAATGAAGCCAGTTAGTGCGTCATCGGGCTCTCGCCGGAGGCTTCGCCGAGGCGGGATAGGTGCTCTGGCAGGAATTTCTTGAAGCGGGTTTTGTCGATGGCCTTCATGTAGGCTTCCTCCGGCGAGATCATGCCTTCACGGAGTTTCGACCAGATCGATTCGTCCATGAACTGCATTCCTTCGTTTTTACCGCCGGTGATGACGTCGTAGAGTTTCTGGGTCGCGCCCTCGCGGATGATCGCGGCGACGGCGGGGGTGGCGAACATGATTTCATGCACGGCGGTTCGGCCGGGCTTGTCCACGCGCTTGCATAGCAGCTGGGCGACGACGCCGCGCAGCGAGGCCGCGAGCATGGTGCGGACTTGGGATTGCTGGTTGGCGGGGAACACGTCGATGATCCGGTCAACGGTTTTGCGGGCGTTGTTGGTGTGGAGAGTGCCGAAGACGAGCAAGCCGGTTTCCGCTGCTGTTAGGGCGAGCGAGATGGTCTCCAAATCCCGCATTTCTCCGACGAGGACGATGTCCGAATCTTCCCGCAGCGCGGCGCGGAGGCCGTCGGCGAAGGAGGGCGTCTGGATGGGCACCTCGCGCTGGGTGATGATGGAGCGCTTGTTGCGGTGAACGAACTCGATGGGTTCCTCCACCGTGATGATGTGGCGGTTGAAGTTGATGTTGATGTAGTCTAGCAGCGCGGCGAGCGTGGTGGACTTGCCGGAGCCGGTGGGGCCGGTGACGAGGACCAGGCCGGAGCGCATGTGGCCGAATTCCTTAACGACATCCGGCACCCCGAGGCTTTCGAGCGTGGCGATTTCGGTGGGAATCAAGCGGAACACGGCGGCGAGGCCGTTCTGCTGTTTTAGATAGTTGCAGCGGAAGCGGGAGTCCTCGTCCATTTCGTAGGCGAAGTCGAGATCCCCGCCTTCGAGGTAGTTTTGGAACGCTTTGGTGTCACAAATTTCAGCGAGAAGGTTTCTGAAGCTATCTCCTCGCAGGACTTCTTGGTCGGGAATGTTGACGACCGCGCCGTGGACGCGGATTTTGGGCACTTGGCCTTCGGACAAGTGAAGGTCCGAACCCTTGGTGGCAATTAGATAGCGGAAAAAAGTGTCGATCGTGGCCATGGAGAAAATTTTTTGGAGCGTTGCCCTTTGCGAAACCGGGGGCGGCTGGGACTGGATCAGGGTTCAAAGAACGCCCTCATCTGGTTCTTATCGTCGGAGCGGAACAGCGTCTCGTCGCGGGAGATGAGGCCTTGGACGTAGAGTTGGCGCAACGATTCGTCCATGGTGATCATGCCGACGTTTTTGCCGGTTTGCATGACGCCGGGCAGCATGAAGGTTTTGCCTTCGCGGATGCAGTTGGCAACCGCCGGGGTGTTAACCAAGAGCTCGAGGGCGAGGACGCGGCCATTGCCGTCGGCGCGGGGGACGAGCTGTTGGGAGAGAATGCCGCGGAGTGATTCGGAAACCATGATGCGGATCTGCTCGCGCTGGTCGGTGGGAAAGACGTCGAGCACCCGGTCGAGGGTCCGCGGGGCGTTACCGGTGTGGAGGGTGCCGAGAACCAAGTGGCCGGTTTCCGCAGCGGTCAGGGCGAGCTGGATGGTCTCGAGATCGCGCATTTCCCCGACCATGATGACATCCGGATCTTCCCGCAGCGCGCCACGGAGCGCCCTGGCAAAGGATTCGGTGTGCTTGTGGACTTCGCGTTGGTTGATGTGGCAGCCTTTCGATTCGAAGACGTATTCGATCGGGTCCTCGAGCGTGAGGATGTGGTCCTCGCGGTCGCGGTTGATGAAGTCGACGAGGGCGGCGAGGGTGGTGGACTTGCCGGAGCCGACGGAACCCGTGACCAGCACCAAGCCATTCTGATAGCGGGTGAGCGGCAAGATGTGCTCGAGGGGTAGGCCGATGTCTTCGATGGACTTGATCTTGTCGTTGATGATCCGGAAAGCCATGTCGTAGCCAAGGCGCTGCTTGACGACGGAGGCACGGTAGCGGCCATTGGTAGCGGAGTAGGCGAAGTCGATGTCACCTTGTAATTGGAGCCGGTCCCATTCCTTCTGACTGAGGAAAGAGCGGGCAAGGCGCTCGGTGTCCTCGGGAGTCAGCGGATCGTGGTCGGTCCAAATCGGAGAGAGTTGGCCAAACCGCCTCCATGCAGGTGGATAGGCCGTGGGGAGGTGGAGGTCCGAGCAATCATAATCGCGCCCGAGTTGGAGGTATTGATCGACGTGATCGAGAACCTGATGTGCTGACATGGAGGGGTTTATAAGATTTGGGTGAATCAGGCCGATTTAACGACTGGAGGTGCGTGACCGACCGATGAGGTAACTTTTCACTCGGTCGGTGAGCCAGACTTTCGCCATCGGGCGGACGGCGGTCAAGGTGAGAGCGAGTAAGCTGAGTGGCAGGCCGCGGTGTTTGTTTTCCGCAGGGCGCGGTTTTACTCGGAGGAGCAAGCTGGCGGCGAGTCCAGACACTAATGATCCGAACAGCCATCCCGTTGGGTGTTCCTTCAAGGAGTCGCGGATTCTCGCAGGCACGTCGAGCCGCTGTTTGAGCAAGACCGCCTCCTGCTCTAGACAGGAGCGGGCTGCTTCGCCGAGACGGATCAGTCGTTCGATTTGTTGGTCTTTTGGAAGTTTTCGATCCATACTCGGTCCTTTCGAAATTCGGCGCGGGTGACGGCAAACGCGGTGGTTACCGAGGGCTTGGCCAGACGGGCAAGAATGATCCCGCCTAAGATGTGGAGGATGCTCGCTGCGATGGCAACTTGGTCCCATGGCAGGTTGGTTGCTTTGGCGATCAGGGAGACTCCTCCCGCCAATAGGAGAGCCCACGCGAAAATGGTGCATCCGATCGCAGCGCCAAACGCCGAACCGCGCCGGACAGCTTCCTGGGAGACTTTTTTCGCTTCCAGTTCGATAAGAGTGAACCGGGTAGCGATCAAAGACATCAATGCCTCTCGCCAATTGGCGGGGGGCGAGACCTGAGGCTGC
>JAYSYA010000225.1:0-1095 GCA_043716765.1 Akkermansiaceae bacterium | reverse complement strand
TTTCGTGGACCCACCAGTCGCCCGCGGGAATGACTTCGCGGAAGGCGGCGGCCTCGGGATTGAGCGTGCTTTCAGTCATTAGAAGCGGAGGGTGTGATAGGTTTGGTTGTTCTCCCAGGCGCGGAGGTTTTCCGGGCGGACGCTGAGTGAGGGATCGTCGCTGGCGGGCGGTCCGCCGGGGAAGACTTCGAGTTTCACATGGCGGTGGCGATAGATCGGATCGGGATCGAGCGGGTGTTGGCAGGTGTTGAGCACGACGAGAGTGTCCATTTCGAAACGCAGCTTGATGGAGTCGCCGGGCTTCGAATTTTCCGGGACGAAAGTGAGTTTTCCCGCATCGTCGGCGACGACTTTGCTGAACCAGTTGACGTTGGGGACGAGGTCCTTTTTCCCGAGTCCCCATTTGGCGAGCTCGATGAGAAAGCTGTCGTGGGCGTTGTGGTGGCAGTCGTTGCGGGCTTGCTGGTAGTTGTTAGCGCCGTATTTGGCGAGGACGCGGGCGGCGTCCGAGTGGCCGCAAACGGTGTCGTGCCAACCGGTGGAATCCGCGGTGATCGAGGCCAGCAAGCGACCCATGTCGGAGTGCAGGCAATAGGGCGCGCGGAGGTAGAAGATGTTTTGGCCCTTGAGGGTGTCGGAGAGATTGTAGCGCTCGGTGCGCTCGAGGGCGTTGTAGAGGAGCATGCCGATGTTGGCGCCGCCGTCGAGATCGGTGAGGCGGAGACGCTTGCCGCGCGAGACAACGGCGGACCACATGCCGGCGCCGTGGAGGGTTTTTTCGAAGAGCGGTGTCATGGGCGTTTGGAGATTTCCTTCGCGTGGATCGGCGGGAGGAGATGGGGAGTGAGAGTGAGGTGGGCGGTTTTCACGCCCTTGCAGGTGACCAGCTTGTTAGTGATGTCGCGCAAGGTGCGGACGGGGCCCTGCATGAGGATGACTTCGAGGACGTGCTCGTCTTCAAGGAGGACATGCTGTGAGGAAATTACCTCGGCGATATGCTCGCGGAAAATGCGGGAAAGATCGCGCAGCAGGGTGCTCTTCGACTCGTCGTAAACCACGGTGAGAGTGCCGGCCATCACTGCGGTGCCGATGTTC
>JAYSYA010000224.1:0-3350 GCA_043716765.1 Akkermansiaceae bacterium | reverse complement strand
GCCGAGCTACTCATGAACGCCGCCATGCTCATGGAACGCGCCAAGCACATCGGCGCCGGCCCTTATGAACGCGCCGAGGCGCGCAACGGCCACGCCAACGGTTTTAAACCCCGCAGCTTCCACACCTCAATGGGTGCCCTCAAGCTCTCCACCCCCCCAGCGTCTCGCTCATGTTGGAGGGGCCCAGGCCTTGGACTATGCTTCACGGATTGAGAAGCTGAAGCCGGACAAGATCGCCCGGATTTATGACGGATTCAGGAACGGGCAAAGCTTGTCCGCCGATTTTGAAGTCCGGTTCAAGGCAACGTTGGACGAGGAGACGATGAATGCCACGCACCAGATCATCATCGTGGCGGCGGAGCTGGATGACGCCACCGAGCGCATCCTCGGCTACCTCAACGGGCGCGGCATCGCGATCAACGCGATGTTTTTCCAAGTCTTCTCCCATGGCGACGATAAGTTCCTGAGCCGGGCCTGGTTGATTGATCCCGGCGAAACGCAGATCAACGCCGCGACGACGGTGGTGGGGAGGTCTCCTCCCTCCGCATGGATGAGACGTCCACGCCCCCTAGCAGGGACGCGCTTAGGCGGTCACGGCGCTGCGGTCGTCATTCAGGCCGCTCTTTTCAATGAAGTAGTCGTAGCCGCCGGTGTAGCGGGTGACGGTGCCGTTGTTGATGTGCAGCGTCGTTTCCGCGAGGGTGCGGATGAAGTGGACGTCGTGGGAAATGAAAACGAGCGTGCCTTCGTAGTTTTTCAGGGCCTGGACGAGCGAGTCGATGGAGAGGATGTCCAGGTGGGTCGTAGGCTCGTCCATGAGGAGAAGGTTCGGAGGATCGACAAGGAATTTAACAAGGTTGAGCCGGGATTTCTCGCCGCCTGAGAGGACGCCGCAGCGTTTCTCGACGTCGGTGCGGCGGAATAGGAAGGACCCGAGGATGCTGCGGGCTTCCTCCTCGCGGAGGGTGGTGCAGGCTCCCATGACTTCCTCGAGCACGGTGTTGTTTTCGTTGAGCGACTCGGAGCGGTGCTGGCTATAGTAACCGATCTTGGTGGCATAGCCGACGTCACACTTGCCGCCGTTGATGGGGATCTGGCCGGCGAGGATCTTGATGAGGGTGGATTTGCCCGCGCCGTTAGGGCCGACGAGGACGATGCGGTCGCCGCGCTCGATGGTGAGGTCGAGGTCTTTGTAGATCTGTTTGTCGCCGTAGGCCTGGCTGACTTTTTGGAGGTCGATGACTTTCTGGTTGGAGCGCGGAGGCTGGGGAAAGTTAAACTTGAAGGGCTTGCGCGGGGTGCGTGGCTTTTCGATGCGGACGAGCTTTTCCAAGGTTTTGATGCGCGATTGGACTTGGGCTGCCTTCGAGCCGACTTGGCGGAAGCGGTCGATGAATTCCTGGACGTGCTCGATTTCCTTCTGCTGGTTGCGGTAGGCCTGGGTGAGTTGGTCGAAGCGGGCTTCGCGTTGTTCGAGATACGAGCTGTAGTTACCGGTGAAGGAATTGAGCTTTGCGGCGTCGGGATCGATTTCCACGACGGTCTCGATGATCGAGTCCATGAAGTCGCGGTCGTGCGATATCATCAGGATGGCACCGGAGTAATTTAACAGATAGCGCTGGAGCCAGAGTAGGGAAATCAGGTCAAGGTGGTTGGTGGGCTCGTCGAGCATGAGCAGGTCCGGCTCCATGGTGAGGAGCTGCGCGAGGTGGGCGCGCATGACCCAGCCACCGGAATATTCGCGGGCGGGCTTGTTGAAATCTTCTGATTTGAAGCCGAGGCCGTGGAGGATCTTCTTGGCCTTGGGCTCAAGCTGATAGCCGTTGAGGGCGGTGAACTGGTCCTGGGCGTGGGCGAAGTCGGGATGCGATAGATCGGCGGTGGCTTCGTGCTCGCGCATGATGCGGAGGATGCCGATCATTTCCGGAGTGATGCCCATGGCGATCTCGATGATCGTTTCATCAGTCGGCTCGCCGGCTTCCTGCGGGAGATAACCGGTAATGGCGTATTCGTCGCGCTCAATGGTGCCCTCGTCGGGGGTGTCCTCGCCGAGGATCATGCGGAAAAGGGTGGACTTGCCGGCACCGTTGGGGCCGACGAGGGCGACGCGTTCGCCCCAGTTGATGGACATTTCAGCCTCGCGGAGCAGGCAGCGTCCGCCGAGCGTTTTCGTGAGCTTATGAATCGTGAGCACGCGGAGGATGTAAGGCAGGAGTGGGCGGGGGGCAAGAAATTCGACGCAAGCCGCCGCCATCGGGAAAATCTGCTATTGACCTTGACGGGCCGGGGGGGCTCCGGGCTTTATAGCGCATCCGTCCTACAAGCATGCGATTCCCAACAGCTCCCACACTCCTCATGCCGCGCGGCGTGGGTCAATTCGCCGCCCTCACCTCACTCGCCCTTGTGACTCTCGCTGGGACCCTGCACGCGCAGGATTTCGAGGGGAAAAACATTTCCGAAGTGGCGATCCGCTATCAGGGATCAAAAACGGTGGACGAGGCCCGCTTGCGGAACCTCATGGCGTCCAAGACCGGCACGCCCTACCGCTCTGAGAACCTCGATAACGACATCAAGTCTCTTTACGAGTCCGGTCTGGTGGACGACGTGCGCTTCCTCGCGGAGCCCGTGGGCGAGAGCGTAAAGTTGATCGCCGAGGTGACGACGCGTCCGGCGCTTGGCGGCGTGGGTTTCGTCGGAAACTCGATTTTCACGGATCAGAAGCTGGCCAAGGAGTCGAAAATTAAAGCCGGCGGCGCGCTCAGCGACGAGCAGATTCTCGAAGCGCGGCGCAACATCGAAAAATACTATCAAGGCTACGGCTACCCGGACGTGACGGTCTCCCACCGCACGCAAGCGACCGGCCAAGCGGGATTGTCCGATCTTATTTTCGTCATCGACGAGGGCCAGAAGAACGAGGTCCGCAAAATCACTTTCGAAGGCAACAACGCGTTCACCGATTTGGAACTCCGCAAGGAGATGACGGTGAAGGAAAAAGGCTGGTTCTCTTGGCTGACCAAGTCCGGCCGTTTCGAGTCCAACGAGTTGGACTCCGATCTCGACAAGGTTTTGGATTATTACCGCAACAAGGGTTATCTCCGCGCCAGCAGTTCCGGCATCAACCGCGTCCCCGTGGGCGACGGCAGCGTGGACCTGGTCATCCCGATCAATGAGGGAGAACGTTACACCGTCGCGGGTGTCGGCTTCGGCAAGATGACCGTTTTCAAACCGGAGGAACTCTATCCGTCACTGACTTTGGTCGGTGATGCCGCCTACTCGTCCAAGAAGATGCGTGAAGACATGACTATGATCCGCAGCTTTTACGGTTCGCGTGGCTACGCCGACGTTCTGGT
>JAYSYA010000223.1:0-10101 GCA_043716765.1 Akkermansiaceae bacterium | reverse complement strand
GTTGCGCCACAGCGGCTGGCTACGGATTGCGAATGAAGGCGCTGTCAGAATCGAGGTCGCCGACGCCAAGGGCTTGATTCAGCTCGCGCCCGGTCAATTTCCCGGCGGCGTGGATGAGAAGTTGCGGCAGGTTTTCGTCTATCGATTCCCTGCAACGGATTACAGCTACGCCATCCAGGCGAACCAGGTCTTGCCAGAAATCGCTGTGACTGAAGTCACCGTCTATGAACTCGCCGAGACCGACCGCCGCATCTCTGCGGATCTGGAACTCGACATCCGCGAGGCTCCGCTGCGCGAGTGGGAGTTGGAAATCCCCGCCGATCACGCCGTTGCATCGGTCACCGGCGCGGCGGTCGCGGATTACGCGGTGGCCAGCGAGGTGAAAGAGGGGAAACGCCGGCTCAAGATCATTTTCAAAGAAGCCGTGATGAACCGCCAGCTCGTCAGCGTGCGCTTGGAAAAAAACGAAGCCGCCAAAGCCGGTGCGTGGGATCTCCAGCCGCTCGGCTTCCCCGGCGTGAAATCCCGCCGCGGCTATGTAGGTGCCGTCGCGGCTGCGGGGTATCGGTTAGTGGCTGGCAGGACGAACGCCGTGGCCGAGGTGCCGGTGACATTTTTCCCGAAGAAAGCCGCCGGACTGCAGCAGGCGTTCCGGCTGCGTGAAGGCGCTTGGCAGGTCGGTCTCACTGTCGAAGCCCTCGGTCAAAGCGTGCAGGCGGACGTGTTCCACCTCTACTCACTCAAGGCGGGCGCGGCGTATGGCAGCGTCCTGATCAACTATTTCGTCGTCGGCGCGCCAGCCACCGAGTGGAAGATTTCCGTGCCTGAGGGAGTCGGCAATATCGACGTGACCGGCCAGAGCGTCGGCCGCGATTGGCGGCGTGACGGCAACACGGTGATCGTGCCTCTATCACGTCCGGTTCTCGGCACCGGCACCGTGCTGCTCACTTTCGAGCAACCGATGAGCGCGCGTGGGGGAGACTTGGCACTTGGCGAAGTTAGGCCACTCGACGTGCAGGCCGAGCGCGGCTACGTCCAGGTGGTCAGCCCGCTTCAGGTGAAATTCGCCAAGCCGGTGAGCGAGGGCCCTTTGTTAGCCATCGACGCCAGCGAGCTGCCCGCAGAATTCCGTTTGCTCAGCAGCGCGCCGACTCTGGCCGCGTGGCAATACACCGCCCGCGATTTCAAGATCGCGATGAAAGTCGAGTGGTTTAATCCGGGCGAAACCGTCGAGCAAGTCGTCGATTTCCTCAAGCTTTCCAGCCAAGTCTCCCGCGACGGCCAATGGGTGACCGATGCCCGCTTCTTTGTGAAATCCCGCGGCCGCAGCGCCTTGCGGGCGACGCTGCCAGAAGGTGCCGTTTTGTGGGAAGCCAAGGTCAACGGCGAGGCGGTAAACGCCCGTGCCGACGGCGGAGAAACCCTGGTGCCGCTGCCCTTGCAGATCGACCCTAACAAAGCCGTGGAGGTGACCTTGCGCTACGGTGCCCGCGCTGAAAATCCGAGGCATCCGCACCTCGCCGCGCCGCGCTTGGCCGCGCCCGTCGTCATCGGCGAGTGGACGGTCACCGGCGATGAAGGCCGCCAGTTAGTGCCACGCGGCGGCACGGCGGAACTGGTGCGGCCCGCTCTCGCGGAGAGCGGTTGGGAGTGGCTGGCGCGCCGCTCGCAGTTCGTGGCTGGTTTGTTCCTGTTGGGAATCACGGCGCTGGCGCTGGGTTCCGGAAACGCCACCGGGGTCCGCCGGGTGTTCGCGTTGTTGCTAGGTTTGGCATTCATCGGCACGGCGGTGGGGCTAGGTCTGTTAGCTGCTGCGACCAGCCGGGGAAATTCTGCGATTCTTGAGTATGCCGCGCCGGTGGTGGCGGCGGGCAGCGAGGTAGCCGTGGAGATCGGAAATTTCCCTGCATGGCAAGCGCGCACGGGGTGGGGGATGTGGCTGGTTTTCGGCCTCGGCCTGGCGATCATTCTTCGTGGTTGGTTGTTCAGCGACCGCTGGTGGAAAGCCTGTGGACTGGCGATGCTGGCGGCCTCGTTTCTATCAATCCGTGGGGGCTCGCCCTTGATTTTCGGAGTGGCGGCACTGGTCGGGCTGGCTTGGTGGCTGCCACGGGTTTTCCAGGCGTTCCGTGACCGCAGGCCACCCGTCGTGGAAGCCGCGGCGGCGCTGCTTTTGCTAACCAGCTTCTGTTTCACCGACGCCCGCGCCGCCGAGATCCCCGGGCTGAAGCCTGCGGAATCCATGATCCATGACTGGCAGATCCGCGACGGACGGTTGCTCGGAACGCTGGAGGTGACGCTGCGGGCCGAGGCTGGCGACCGCTTTCTTTTACTGAACGCCCCGGCGGTGCTGAGCGGCTTCGAGGGTGCCGGCTTGCGGGTGACGAAGGCTATGGTGGAAGGCGGGACCTCCTATCTAATCATCGCTGAATCGACCGGTCGCCTCACTGGCAAGGCCGTGTTTCAAATGCCGCTGGCCGATCCCGGAAAAGGCTGGAAACTCCCCGGCGGTCCCGCCGCGCTGCGGCAGGTGACGTTGCGGTGGGATCAGGGCGGCTGGGAATTCTTCTCACCCGGCGCGGCCAAGGTCAGTAGTCTCGAAGGCCTCAAGCCTAACGAAAGCGGCGCGGTCATGGTGCTGGGTCCCGCTGATTCGGTGTCGATCCAAGCCCGTCCGAAACAGCGCGATGTCGCCACCGAGGTAACCAAGTTTTTCGCCGAGGTTTCCAATCTCTATCTACCCGGACCCGGCGTGGTCAACGGTCGCCACCGCGTCACGATCCGTCCGGCGCAGGGCCGGGTTTCATCGCTGCTGATGACGGTGCCCGAGGGCTTCACGGTTAGCGACGTGATCGACGGTCCGGTCGGCTCGTGGCGATTCGATCCGGTAAAGCGCGAACTGCGCGCACCGGTCGAACCGGCGCAGGATCAGGCGTTCGGCTTCACCATCGAGACCCAGCGTGGTGCGGGCGCGTTACCGATGGACCTCAATCTCGCGCCAGTCCGCGTGACCGGCTCGGCGGGTGAAATCGGATTTCTCGCGCTGGCCTTCGGCGAGGAAGCGCAGCCGGAATCTGTTAACGTCGAGGGGCTTTCCCGGGTCAATCCGGAGGATTTCAACGCCAAATTGCTGCCTCGCGACCCGCAGGGAAACCCGCAGGCGCTGCTCCAGCACGCGTTCCGTTATGGCACGGGCAAAGTGGTGGCTCACGTGAAAGTCGCCGCCGTCGCTCCCGAGTTGCGAGCGGAGTCGTGGCAGCTCGTTTCGCTGGGCGAGGACCGGTTAGTGGTGTCCACCGATCTAGCAGTCACGATCACGCGCTCCGGCGTTTTCCGTCTAGCAGTCGAAGTGCCGGAGGGTTTGGAAATCGAAAGCGCCACGGGCGAAGGCCTGAGCCATTGGACCGACGGCAAGACCGACGGCAAGCGCGTGGTGACTTTGCACCTCACCGGCAAGACGATGGGCAAGCGCGATTTCAACCTCACTCTGGCCGGCCGGCCGCCCGGCGCGCAGGAGAAATGGCAGGTGCCGCGCTTGTCGCTGCGTGACGCCTCGCGTGAGACGGGAGTTCTAACGATCGTCCCCGAGCGCGGCTTGCAGGTCCGTGCGGTGGATCGCAATAACGTCTCCCAGCTCGACCCGCGCGCGCTCGCCGACGCGCCGAAGGAATCCGCCCGCGCCGCCGCCCGGCCCGGTGCCTTGGCCTATCGCTTGTTGCAGAGTGACTGGTCGCTCGGCCTCGCGATCAGCCGCCTCGATCCATGGGTGACGGCGCAGGTTTTCCATGAAGCCACTTTGCGCGAAGGCCAGATGTTGAGCCGCGTGGTGATCGGTTATAAGATCGAAAACTCCGCGCTCAAGTCGTTGCGCGTCCGTATCCCCGGACTCGATGCCACCGCCGCCGCCACCGTGCGGGCAAATGGCGCGGCCGTGGCGGATCTCGTGCCGGTCGAGGGCGAGCCGGGCCTTTGGGAGATCCGCTTCCAGCGCGGCGTCGCCGGGGAAACCCGCGTCGAGTTAGAATACCAGCGCGCCAGCAAGGACGACGGCGGCGAGGTGATCGAACCGGTGGTGCTGGAGCAGGTCCGGCAGTTAGTTTATTTTGCCGCGATTCGTGCGGGCGGCAGGATGGAGCTGGAATCCGGCATTCTGCCTCGCGGCTGGCAACGCGCGGACTGGGCGGTTGTGCAGTCCACACTCGGTCAGGCCGCTGGAAATGTCGCCCCGCTGATGGCTTTCCGGGTGGCTGATCCGGAGGGTCCGCTGCCAGTGATTTTGAAACGACACCAGCTCGCCGACCTGCAAAAACTCCGCGTGGGCGAAGGCACTCTAACGTCGCTGATGTCGCCCGACGGCGACGCGCTCACCGCGGTGGACTTGAAGATGCAAGTCGTCGGCAAAGGCACGCTGCGCTTGAAATTGCCGAAGGACTCCGCGCTCTTCAACGTGCTGGTCAACGACGAGGGCGCAACGCTGGTCCGCGAGGGCGACGAGTGGTTGTTCTACGTTTTCCCGTCGCCCGAAGTCGGTCGTCCCGCCACCGTCCGCTTCGTCTATTCGGCGGGCACGGCCAAGGGCAAGCGGCTTGAAGGCCCGATCCTCAACGTGCCGATGGAAAAGCTCACTTGGCGCGTGCTCGTGCCTGAAGGCTGGCGAGTGGCGGACCACGGCGGCGACTTCGAACTGAAACAACAGGCTGCGATGGGCAAGTTTGGGGTGGAGGACTATCAGTCATTCGTCGAGAGCAAGAAGCAAAGCGACTCGAAGAGCGCTGTCGCCTTGCTCGATCAGGCGAACTCTTGGCTCGCCGCAGGGGATCAGGAAAAAGCCAGCAACGCCTTCAGCAACGCCGTCCGCAGCAATCAGCTCGACGCGGCTTCCGGCGAGGACGCCCGCGTCCAGCTCCGCCAGCTCAAGACCCAGCAAGCTGTGTTAGGGCTTAACACCCGCCGCCAGAAGCTGGCGATCGACAACCGTGGAGCGGCTCAACAAGCGGACAACGCCCAGCTCGATCGCGCCGCCGAAGCCAACCCCGTGTTGCGCGGCGGCTACAACTACGATCCCAAACAGTTTGATCGTTTCCTCGAGGGCAACACTTCCGACGAGAACGCCGCGCTCAAGGAAATCGCCAACCGCATCGTCACCCAACAGCTCGCTGCCGAGCCCGCGCCCGTCGCGCTTGATGTCACGCTGCCGGAGCGCGGCACCGTGCTGACCTTCGGCCGCAGCGTGCAGGTGGACGGCCAGCGGCCGATGTCGATCACGCTCGACTTGAAACGCAGTGGCAGCGGCTACGGCTGGCTCGCGATTCTGCTATGCTTGCTGCTAGGCGGGATGGTTGGAATCAAGCGGCCGGCTGCAAATAAATTTGGATCCGCCTGAGACAATCGGGACACTTTTTTTCGCTCAACCCGGCGTCTCGGGGCGGGCGACGAGGGCGGAAAATTCTTCCTCTAGCTGATTGAGTAGTTGCGAATCGTGGATTTTTTCTCCTGCCGCTGTGGTGATGTAAAGAGTGTCCATCGCGACGCCTTTCTCGGTGCAAATCCGCGCGTGGGCGGTGTTCAAGCCGTGCTGGTTGATCGTGTGGAAAAGGTCGTGCAACAGGCCGATCCGGTCGAGGCCCTGGATTTCAACGGTGGTGCAAGCGGGGTGCAGATTGTTGCTGACGAAGGCGCGGACCGGGACGGTGATTCCGTTGTCCGAGCGGGGCTTGAGGAAGTTGACCTTGCGGCGGAGAAACTTTTCTGGGTCGTAGCTATCAGCCGCGAGGATGGCTTCGAAGGTGTCCAAGAAACGCTTGCGGGTGGACGCCGCGGATACGGGCTCGAAGTTGGTGGTGCAGACGCGGAAGATGTTGACGACGATCTTGTCGGTGCGGGTGAAGAGGTCAGCCGATAGAATGTTGATTTGCTCCGAGGCCAGGGCGCAACAAATTTTCTCTAGCAAAAGTGGCTTGTCGCGGGTGGCGAGCACGAGTTCGGTGTAGCCCTTGTCGGTGTGATCGATCCACTTGATGCAGGAGGCGAAGGGATCTGACGTCTCGGCTTCCCGCTGGAGGAAATGGCGGACGGTGCGGACCTGCGTGACGATGTGGGCGGCTTGCCGGAAATGGAAGGCGGAGTCCGGCATCCGCTCGAAGTGGCGGTGGACATCCGGGTGGTAGTCCTCGCGCATGATGCCGAGCACTTGGTCGCGCAGAGCGAGGCGGTCGGCGTCGAGCTTCTGCGAGTATTTCTCGCGGCCGCCTTCGAGGAAGATGCGGGTGGCGGAATGGAGCTGGAGCATCAGGCTTTCCTTCCAGCCGGTCCATCCTTCCGGCGAAGTGGCGTTGGAATCGGCGAAGGTGAAAAGGAACAGCGCGTCGAGATTGGACGGGGTTTTGACGACGTTGGCGAACTCGGCGATGACCTCCGGATCGTCCAGATTGCGGGTGGTGGCGGTGCGCCAGAAACTCAGGTGGTTGTCCACCAGGAACATGATCAGGGAGCGCCGGGCACCTTGGATCTGCAGGCGATTGCAAAGCCGCGCGGCGAGCATCGCGGAGCCGTCGATGTGTTCGCGAACGTTCTCGGCGCGGCCGGTGTCGTGCAGGATGACTGCCAGATAGAGGGCGTAGGAATCCTGGATCTCCAGAAACAGCCGTCGATAGATTTCCCGCCGCGGATTGGTTTCGGCGATGAGTTGGTCGAGCTGCTCGACGCAGCGGAGCGTGTGCTCGTCTGCGGTGTAGCGGTGGAAAAACTCGTGCTGAACAAGACAATCGAGCGCGCCGAACTCCGGCAGATAGCGGCCGAGGAAGCCAATGCGGTGCATCAGCCGAAGGGTGCGCGCCGCGTCGCCCTTGCGTTCGAGGATGGCCTGGAAGACCTCGCGGTTGGCTTTTGAATAACGGAACGGGCGGTCGATGTCTTCCCAATGGCTGGCGATGAGACGGCGGATCTGCGGGCTGAGCTTGAGATTGCGGACCTGGCAGTGCTGGAAGAGCCGCATCAGGCGATTGGCATCGTCTTGAAAAATATCGGGGTTGGCGGGGAACAGGCGTCCATCCCGGGCGATGAAGCCGTCGAACTCCTCGCGGCTTTTTTTACGGAATGTCAGGAATGAGCGGATGCCGGACTCGGCGCGGGATTCCTCCTCGATTTGGAAGGTCTCCATCAGGGATGCGGCGTGTTGATAGATGTGGCGCGTGTGGCGGTAGTAGTCGCGCATGAACGCCTCGGTGCTGCGCAGGATGTTGCGCTGCGGGTAGTTGAAGGCGGTGGCGACGACTCCTTGCAGCTGGAGCGTGAGCTGGTCGGTGGCTTTGCCCGAGTGATAGTGGAGCTCGTTGCGGACGCGGTGGAGGAAATCGTAGGCTTCCTCGACTTCCTTGAAGGCGGAGGCTGTTAGAAGTTTCTTCTCCACCAGATCCTCAAGTCTCGCGCTGCCGGTTTTGACGCGGGCGACCCACTCGATGTTATGATAGTCGCGCATCCCGCCGCAGCTTTCTTTGACGTTGGGCTCTTGGAGGAAAACGGTGCGGGAGTATTTCTCATGGCGGCTGCGGAGGTCTTTCCGGCGGAGGTCGAAAAAGGCGGCCTGGCCCTTGCTCACGCACTCCTTGACGAAGCGGGCTTGAAATTGAGCGAACAGCGCCTCGTCGCCAGCGATCAGGCGGGCGTCCATCAGCGAGGTTTTGTTTTCCTGGTCCGCCTTGGCTTGTTCGATGCATTCCGGGATCGAGCGGCAGGCTTGGCCGACTTTGAATCCGACGTCCCAGAGCAGATAGAGGACGTTTTGGACGAGCTCTTGAAGCTGCGGTGGCAGTTTGGTGGAGGCCCGCGGCAGCAGGAAAAGGATGTCGATGTCCGAGCGCGGATTGAGCATGCCGCGGCCGTAGCCGCCGGTCGCGACGAGGGCGATGGGCAGCATCTTCCCTTTGCCGGCGCGGAGCGAGGCCTCAAGGATGGAGCCGAGAACGATATCCAACAGCACGGCGCGCGCGCGGGCGATTTCCAGGCCTCCGGCTCCGGCGCGGTGATGGAGATGGATGCGGTGCTCCTCGATTTTCAGGAATTTTTTATACAGCGCGATCCGCTCGGCGGGCGAGAGTTGGCCTTCCAAGGCCGGCTTGAGCGCGTCCTTGGCGTGTTCCTTGAGCGTCTTGAGGTGATTGAGCATCGGCAATGGATGAAAAGGTGTTTCCTTATCGGGGAAGGTCAAGCGGTGTGGCCCATCCGGCTGCCGATCCGCGCGTAGAGTTCGATTTGCTGGCGCGAGTTTGCGAGGAGATCTTGTTCCAATTCAATGGTGCCCGGCTCGAAGAGGGTGAGCGTGGATGAGCCGCCGAAGGCGAAATAACCCTTCTCCGCGCCCTTCGCCACCGGTTGGCCGGGGGTGAAAGTCTGGCAGATCGTGCCCACGCAGGTGGCACCGATTTCCAAGCAAAGCACGCTGCCGAAGCGCTCGGTCTTGAGCTCGGTGATCGTCCGCTTGTTCGTCCACAGATAGGCGAGACGTTGGCGCAGGGCGATGGGTGACACGGAAAATAACGGCCCTTCGATCAAGCGCGTTTTGCCCGGAATGCCTGCGGCGGGGAAATGGAAACGGTGGTAATCCACCGGGCAAAGCCGCGAGAGAACCAGCGCGCCGTTGGCGTAGCGCTCCGCGAGTTGGCGGTCGCCTAGCAACGTAGGCAGGTCGAATTTCTGGCCTTTGACGAAAACGCCCTCGACGGCCGAAGCCCGCTCGAACCCGAGATGTCGTCCGTCCGCCGGGAACACCACGCTGTTGTCGTCCGGATCGATCGGCCGCGCCGCAGGCTTGAGTTTTCGAAAGAAAAACTCGTTGAAGCTGCGGTAAGAATCCGCCGCGTCGGCGAAATCCCCTGGATCGAGGCCGTATTGCGCGATGAACGGCGCCACCCGTGCGGCGGATTCCGGCGTGCTCATCCGGCGGCCATACCATTTTGAAAAAAGCGGGCGTTTCACAAAGGCGTTGAGCGAGAGCGCCCCGAGCGGGTGGCCGTAAGTCCAGCGCAGGAATCCCTCGCCGTAAACTTGTTCGGTTTCGAGGGTCTGCGTGTGACGGTTGAAATAGCGGATCGGTTCCACGGCGGGCTTGTAGCGGCACATTCCCGCAACGGCAAGGACAGCCCGCCCGGATCACGGACCCGATCTCCGCGGCCGCGAAATCAATCGAATCTTGCCGGGAAGCACTCCAGCCGCTAGCGCTATCACCCGATGTCGATGAAATCTATTCTAGCACTTCTTATGACCACCACCATTCTCATGGGCTCATCCCTTGGCGAGCAGCCGCAGCCCGATCCTTATGACGACACGACGGCCGGCAGTCAGCTAGGTGCCAAAGAAGCCCGAGATTTGGAAGCGGCGGTGGCCAAGCAGCCCGATGATCTTTCCTCGCGCACGAAACTGCTGGGTTACTACTTCGGGAGCCGGCCAAAATCTGACGAGGCGAGGCAGAAGCAACGCAATCATGTTTTATGGATCATCCGAAATCGTCCGGAAGCCGTCATCCTCGGGCTGCCGTATAGTGGCATCGATTCTATCTTGGATCCCGCCGGCCATCAGCAAGCCAAGAAGCTCTGGCTGGAGCAGATCGAGGCTCATCCCCAAAGCGCCACGGTGCTGGGCAACGCGGCGATATTCGTCCTATTTGCAGATACGGCCCTTGCCGAAGAGCTGTTCAAAAAGGCCGCCAACCTTGCACCGGGCGATTCGCAATGGACGGATCAACTCGGGCTGTTATACTCGCTGCAATCCGTAGCGGACGCCGCCGCCAAGGCGCTCGCCGCGTTCGAAAAAGCCCACGCTGCGGACCATGAGGAAATCCTTAAGTTCTATCGACTGGACAAACTCGCGAAGGCGGCATTCAAAGCTGGGGAACTCGAAAAGGCGGCTCGTTATGCCGATGAATCGTTGAAAGTCGCCGCGCGTTTTCCAAAAGATTGGAACTATGGAAATGCCATTCATCACGCCAACAATGTGCTGGGCCGGATCGCCCATCAGCGTCAACCTAAGCACGCAAGCATCTGATCCTTAGTTGATTTTCTAGTTCTCGTTTCCAGCTTAAGAGGAGGAATCGATCTCTCTGGCAAG
>JAYSYA010000222.1:0-1103 GCA_043716765.1 Akkermansiaceae bacterium | reverse complement strand
GGCGCAGCGCTGAAACAAGGAACGGCGATCTCCGAATCGCCGTGGTCCATGGATCGCCGATGAATAGCGGCTTGCCTCTCCCCATCGCCATTCCATGGACTTCGGCGGATCGGAGTCCGCCGCTCCTTGGGGCTTCGCGTTTCGGCAATGACTTTTGGCAAACGGGCTAAATCGTTGCCGACGCAAATCAGCCCCTCCATGACGCAACAGAACCCCTCCCTATAAACTACTGATCCTGCCAGCTTTCCCCGGTGCTTTGGCCTCTACATGCTACTTTCCTGAAAACCCTGTGAAACCACCTCCGGAAAACTTTAGCTTCGGCCTGCGAGCGCACGACTTCGGTCGTTCATCGGCAGCGCTGCTGGCCTGCCGCATCGCCGCGCAGGGGGCATCCTGCGTGCAATTGGCCTTGGGCAAAGCCATCGAGGGGCTTGAGCTGGGACCCGGAGTCATCAATGCCGACATGGCATCGGCGATCCGGCGGGATTTTGAACTCCACCAACTGCAAATCGCGGTGCTCGGTTGCTATATCAATCCGATCCATCCGGACATTGCGGTCCGCAATGGATTGTTGGATTTATTCCGGGAACACCTGCGCCACGCACGGGACTTCGGCTGCAACATCGTGGCGTTGGAAACCGGTTCGGTAAATGCCGACTACTCGCCCCATCCCGACAACCACGGGGAGGCCGCGTTCCGTACGCTGGTCGTCAGTATCGCGGAGCTCGTCCGCGAGGCCGAGCGTTGCGGCGTGGTTGTGGGCGTCGAGGCGGTGACCAGCCATGTGATTTCGACACCGGAAAAAATGAGTCGATTGCTCGATGAGATTCCTTCGCCGAATTTGCAAGTTGTGTTCGATCCGGTGAACCTGCTGTCGATCGAGAATCATGAGGAACAGGATGCAATGATGGAAGATGCATTCCGTCGTTTTGGAAACAGGATTGCAGTGATTCATCTCAAGGATTTTGTAGTGAACGATGGAGAGTTGCTCTTCGTTGCCCCCGGCTCCGGTTCCTTGAACCGCCCTCTGCTGTTCTCGTTGGCTCAAACCCACCTGCGGGATGCGCTCATCGTGTTAGAGGAAGTCGATGCTTCGAATGCGG
>JAYSYA010000221.1:0-3371 GCA_043716765.1 Akkermansiaceae bacterium | reverse complement strand
TTTGCCGCCCTCCACCGTGATGGATTTCGACACGAGGTTCTGCATGTTTTTCTCCTCGTCGATCCACGGTCCACCGGTGGTGGAGTAGCCGACGGTGTTGTGCAGGCCGATTTCCAAACCGAGGCGTTGTGCTTCGTCAGCGGCGTGGCGCATCGCCTCCCAGTATTTCGGGCTGCGGTAGGTCTGGTCCGGCCAGGGGTTGTTGAGAGTCGGCTTGTGAGACTCCTGAACGGCGGAGGCGATGTTAAAAATAGTCGCGCCGCCGATGCCGGAAGCTTTCATGGCCTCAAGGTCCTTGGTGATGCCTTCTTTGGAAAAGTTAGAGCCCATCCAGTGCCACCATACATAAGGACGTGTCTTCACAGGAGGATTTTTAAAATCCGACTCGAGCATGGACTCAGCTGCGCCCGCGCAAGCGATGGCAGCCCATGCCAGTATGGGGAAGAAACATTGGTGTGGTGTGATCATGGGTGGGAAGTGGTTTTGAGAGGAAGTTGCGCGTTGAAACGGTCGTCCGGTTTTCCGCCATTCGCTGGTGATCGCGTCCCCGCTTCACTACGACCTATGGATCTATCGCATGGACGGGATTCGCCATAGGCCGTGCGGTTGTTTTTTATTCTAGCGGATGCTCTTTCAGGAGTTCATCGGCTTGATAGAAACGTTGGCGGGTCTGGGTAGCCGTGCGGATGGATGCAACCTGGGAGGGCTTAATGGCGGGGGCCTTGTTGCCGAAGCTATTGCGGACGTAAGTAAGCACTGCGGCGACCTCGTCATCCTTGAGTATGCCGCCGAAGGGAGTCATCGGGACAAGGCCGTCGTATTTTTTGCCGTTGAGTTCGAAGGCACCCATCATGCCATGGAGGGTAAGCTTGATGAGACGGTCGGGATCGGTGGTGACCCAAGCACTGGCAGCGAGCGGCGGGAATGCGGGATCCAGGCCTTTGCCGTCGGGTTGGTGGCAGGTCGAGCAATGGGCATCGCGATGATAAACCTCGTGGCCTGCGAGAAACTGCCTTTTCTCCGGCGCTGTCAGGTGGGCGGGAGGTGTCGGAGCGGGGTTTTCTACTACCACGGTTTCGGTGACTCCAGCGAGGCGGTCGGCAGCAGTCTTGGCGGCACCCTGGTTCCAGACATCGAGCGGTAGCGCGCCGGCGATGGCGACAATCTTTTTTCCAGCAGAGTTGTTCAACCAAGACCCGGCGATGATGGCTTCGAGACGGACGCGGCCATGTTCATCGGCGGCGGCTTTTTCCAATAAGGCAGCGTGGTTGGCGACGCGGTGGGTGTTGTAACGAAGCACTCTGACGGCGGCGGCTCGAACATGGAAATCTTTTGAGGTAAGCAACTCGTTGAGTAGCGGCTCGTCGATTTCGTTCATGCCCCAGATGGTCCAGAGCGCTTCGAGCCGGTGGTGCTCAAGGCGCGGGTCTTTCGGGTCGAGCTTGGAGACCCATGTTTTGACAGCGGGAACGACCTCGGCGGCGGGATGCGAGCGGATTTCGCGGCGGCTGCGATAACGACTACGATATTCAGGCAGCTTGAGATTTTCCAAAAGGGTGGCCAGGGGAGCTTTTTCTATCAGAGCGGGTTTGACCAGCGGGCGCGACGGATAGGTGATGCGATAGATACGACCGTGGACGTGGTCGCGAAGCGGGTCGCGGGTGTTATGCTGCATGTGGCCGATGAGGGTGTTATGCCAATCGATGACGTAGAGCGAGCCATCCGGGGCAAATTCCAAATCGGCGGGGCGAAAATTTCCGTCGGACGATTTCAAAAGATCCTGGCGGAATTCGGTTTTGTAGCCGGTGCCGTCATCGACGATGGAATGTTGCTTAATGCCCCGGAAGCCGATGTTGTTGCAAAGGATCATGTCGCCTTGGACTTCATCGGGGAAATGGCGCGATGAGATGAACTCAAGGCCGGATGTCGGGCGCACTTTATTTCCTTCTGGAGCAAGGTCAGGCGAAGAGGGGGACTGCGCGCCGTAAGTGGGGCGGGAAGATGCGGGGAGCATCCAATTAATACCCGTGCCGGAAGTGTGTAGGAAAAAGTCTTGGCCCCAATCGTCGAAAGCAACGCCCCATGGATTTGGGATGCTGAGTTGCGCGGTGCGTTCGAGATGGCTGCGCTTCGGGTTGTAGCGGAAAAAGCCGCCATTCATCCCGCGGACCGGACCGTAAGCAGTCTCCACATTGGAGTGGAGGAAAATGCCTTCCGCGAGAATGAACGCGCCGGACGGATCGGCACAATAGGCACTGATGGCGTGGTGGGTATCGTGAGAGTCGAAGCCGCCTAACACAATTTCCCGCGAGTCGGCCTTGTCGTCGCCATTGGTATCGCGCAGCAGGATGAGGTTAGGTTCTTCCGAAACGTAAACACCTTCCGGGGTGAACTCGAAACCGATCGGCAAGTGAAGTTTGTCAGCAAAGACGGTTTCCTTGTCAGCGCGGCCATCGTTATCGGTATCCTCGTAAATGATGATCTTGTCGTCAGGAAGTGCGTCGCCGGGACGATAGGCCGGGTAGGTTGGCATGGTTGCGACCCAGAGGCGTCCACGATCGTCGAAGGACATTTGCATCGGCTTGGCGAGATTGGGAAATTCCTTCTCCGAGGCGAATAGCTCGACCTTGTAGCCTTGCGGAACGGTGAGGGAGCTTTCAGCTTCCTTTCCGTAGAGGTACTTTGCGTTGCCATTCTTATAGTTGGTCGGGACGGAAGGCAGCGGATGGGTCTTGGAATCGTCAACACTAAGGCTGGTAGTCTTCCGGGAAGCTATGGCGTGGATCAGCTTATCGCGCAGCACGGTCATTTCCCGGGTTTTGAAAACCTCGTCGGGGTAGTTCTGCGGGCCGAATGGATTGTAGCGGCGACCGTAGGAATGGACACCATTGAGGATGTTAAAATCGTTTTGCCAGAACCAGTTTTTCTGTTTTACGGCCGCGTGTGTTTTGATTGGATCAGCGGAAGGAACGCGTGGCTGAGGCCCGTAAACCCCGCTTGCCAGAATCACGGCGAGCTGCTGATAGCCCGCCTCCGTAGGGATGAATCCGCTGGTCGTGAAGGGTTCTTTGCCTCTCGCGTAATGCTCCTGTGTCGGCGTGAAAAGATCGACGAAGGTCAGTGAATGCTTTTTCGCGACGCGTTCCATGGCCGCAGTGTAAAGCTTGAGATTGGCATTCTCGGTGGTGCCGTCGGGGAGGTCTTGGATTTTTGATAGATTTTCATAGGCGATGGGGGAGGCCAAGACGAGACGCGGCGCTGCCTTGCCGTTGTAAGCCTTGCTCAGGGTGTGGACGACGAAGGCATCAAGCTCGGCCTCGTAGTTCGCGACGCCCTTTGGTCCGTCGAAGGATTCATTATAGCCGAAAAAG
>JAYSYA010000023.1:0-2145 GCA_043716765.1 Akkermansiaceae bacterium | reverse complement strand
GGAACCACCGTCGCCTTCGGTGACTTCGGTCTGCAAACCCTTGACCGCGGATGGATGACCAACCGCCAGATCGAAGCTTGCCGGATCGCGATCAACCGTTCCCTCAAACGGAAAGGCAAAGTCTGGATCCGGATTTTCCCACACAAGTCGATCACCTCACGTCCTCCTGAAACACGGATGGGTAAAGGTAAAGGCGCTGTCGAAGGTTGGGTAGCCGTCATCCGCCCAGGCAACATGCTCTTCGAAATCGGCGGGGTTCCTGAATCCGCCGCCAAAGAGGCCATGCGCCTCGCTTCCTACAAGCTCGGCATCCGCACCCGCCTCGTCGCCCGCAATCCGCACGCCTGATCCGTCCGATCACTTCAATCTAATATCCGTCTGAACCATGGCCAAAACCAAAGCCAAAACCATCAACGAGCTTACTCCCGCCGAACTTGAAGTTCGTCTCCGGGAACTCAAACAGGAAGCTCTCAACCTTCGTCTCCAACGCGCCACCGGCACGTTGGAAAACCCCGCCCGCATCCGTCAGGTGCGTCGCGAAACCGCTCAAATCCTCACGGCTGTGACCGCGAAGAAGAGCGCCTAATACATAACCGCCTGCACTTACTTTTCCCATGAGCGAGACTCCTTCGGACGCACAAGTCCACCTCCGTAAAACCCGCGTCGGCGTGGTCATTTCCAATAAAATGGACAAGACCCTCGTGGTCGAACACGTCGCCCGTGTTCCCCATCCGAAATTCAACAAAATCGTCAAGCGCTCCAAGAAATACTACGTGCACGACGAGAGCAACCAAGGCCAGATCGGCGACCGCGTCCGCATCGTCGAGACCCGCCCGCTGTCGAAACTGAAGTGCTGGACTCTCGCCGAAGTCATCTCCCATTGAGCCGGAATTTTTCGGTCTCAAATCTCCAATTTCAAATCTCTAATTTCTTCAAGTCATGATCCAGATGGAAACCATGCTCGTCGTCGCCGACAATACCGGCGCGCGCAGCGCAAAAATGATCGGCGTGCTCGGCAAGCGCAGCCGCACCGCCAGTATCGGTGACGTAATCACCTGCCACATTCGCGATTCCATCCCGACCGCCGCCGTCAAAAAAGGCAGCGTCGTGAAGGCCGTGGTCGTCCGCACAGCCTATCCGATCCGCCGCGCCGACGGTTCGATCCTCCGCTTTGACTCCAACGCGGTCGTTATCATCGACAAGGACAATAACCCGCGCGGCACTCGGATCTTCGGACCCGTCGCCCGTGAACTCCGCGAGCGCGCGTTCATGAAAATCGTTTCTCTCGCACCCGAAGTTCTCTGAGAACCCGGCCTCAACTCCTCACACATTCCAATTTCATGAGCCGCATCAAGACCCACGTCAAAAAAGGCGATCAAGTCGAAATCATCGCAGGCAATCACAAAGGCAAGCGCGGCACCGTGCTCCTGGTGAATGCCGCCAAGGGCAAAGTCGTCGTCGAAGGCGGCCGCCCGATCCAGAAGGCCGTCAAGGCCACCGAAGCCGAGCCTAACGGTGGTATCAAAACCATCGACGGCCCGGTCCATATCTCCAATGTCAAAAAAGTGGGCTGAAGCATCTCGCTTCGAAAGAAGCGACTGCACTTCCGCCCGCGCTTAAGCGCCTGAGCAATCAGCGCTGACCCGCAAAAAAAATGAGCACACCAGCACTACAACAACACTATAAGGACAAGGTCGTCCCCGCGCTTAAAAAGAGCCTCGGATACACCAACCTCCATCAGGTTCCACGTCTTGAAAAGATCGTGGTCACTTCTTGCATGGGCAAGGCACCGGACCGCAAGGTCGCCGTCGATGACGCGGTCAACGAGATCCAAAAGATCACCGGCCAGCGCCCTTCCATCACGTTCTCGAAGAAGGCTGTCGCCAACTTCAAGCTCCGTGAAGGAGAAGCCCTCGGCGCCCGTGTCACCCTCCGTGGCCCGCGCATGTGGGAGTTCCTTCACCGGTTCATCAACGTCACCGCTCCGAACATCCGCGACTTCCGCGGGATTTCCTCGAAGTCGTTTGACGGTCGCGGCAACTACGCCTGCGGCATCAGTGACCAGTCCATCTTCCCGGAAATCGAAATCGATCAGATCAAGCGCACCATCGGCTTCGACCTGATTTTCGTGACCTCCGCACCGAC
>JAYSYA010000220.1:0-3381 GCA_043716765.1 Akkermansiaceae bacterium | reverse complement strand
AGCGTTGACAGCTGCCGTCCAACAATCAAACCGTTACATCACTGATCGATTCTTGCCGGACAAGGCGATCGACGTTCTCGACGAAGCCGGTGCCCGCGCGCGGATCGGCACGATGACCCGTCCACCGTCGATCAAGGAGCTTGAAGCCGCGATCGTGCATATCAACCGCGACAAGGTGGCCGCCATCGCCGAGCAGAATTTCGAAAAAGCCGCCTCGCTCCGCGACGACGAAAAGCATGCCAAGAAGAGTCTCGAGGACGCTCTGAAAACTTGGCGCTCCTCATCGGAAGAAACCGTCGTCACGGTCACCGACGACGACATCATGGGCGTGGTTTCCAAGTGGACCGGAGTTCCGCTCCGCCGCATGGAGGAGAAGGAGACCGAGAAACTTCTCAAGATGGAAGACGAGCTCAAGAGCCGGGTCATCGGTCAGGACGAAGCGGTGGTCGCCATTTCCAAAGCGCTTCGCCGTTCGCGTGCCGACCTCAAGGACCCGCGCCGGCCGATCGGTTCGTTCCTTTTCCTCGGTCCTACCGGGGTCGGAAAAACCTACCTCGCGCGAAATCTCGCCGAGTTCATGTTCGGGGATGCGGATGCGCTGATCCAAATCGACATGTCCGAATACATGGAGAAATTTACCGCCAGCCGTCTGATCGGCTCGCCTCCGGGTTATGTGGGGTACGAAGAAGGCGGCCAGCTTTCCGAAGCCGTCCGCCGTCGTCCATACGCAGTCGTCCTTTTCGACGAAGTTGAGAAAGCGCATCCAGACGTGATGAACCTGCTGCTCCAAATCCTGGAGGAAGGTACCGTGACCGACTCGCTGGGTCGTAAAATCGACTTCCGCAACACGATCATCATCATGACGTCCAACGTCGGAGCCTCCACCATCAAGCGGCAAACCACGCTTGGTTTTGGTGCCATGACCGCAGACGAGGCCGACCACGACGGCATGAAGGACAAAATCATCGAGGAATCGAAACGTTACTTCAAACCGGAGTTCCTCAACCGCCTCGACAGCCTCGTTGTTTTCCACATGCTCGAAAAAGCCGATCTCAACCAGATCATCGATCTCGAAGTCGCGAAGCTGGTCAAGCGCCTCAAGGACAAGGACATCGCCCTCACGCTCACCGACGAAGCGCGCGATCTGCTGGCCGTCAAAGGCTTCGATCCCGCCTACGGTGCGCGTCCGATGCGTCGCGCCGTCGAGCGCTTTCTGGAAGACCCGCTCGCCGAGTCGCTGCTACGCGGCGACGTGAAACCCGGAGACGCCGTCAACGTCGTCAAAAAAGCGGATAGCGAGGAACTCGATTTCGTCTCCACCCGCCCTGAACCGGAGCAGGAAGTCAGCGAAGCCGGAGTCTGAGAAATTCGATACATCAAAGCCTCGCCCGAGTCCAACTCGCGCGGGGTTTTTCGCGTCATTTGGAAACGACCCAAGTCTGAAATTCATTCTGGACCCGCCAAGTTCTTTTAAACACCTTGCCAACGGAAATTCGTTACTAAACTCATAAACTTCATGAAATATCTTCTTAATTCATTTATCATGGTTGCGACTTGCGGTTCTGTTATCGCCGCCGACGGATGGATTAATTTATTTAACGGCAAAGACTTGGACGGCTGGGTCAAGCGCGGCGGCAAGGCGGAGTATCAGGTCGAAGACGGCACCATCGTCGGCACCTCGACGCTTGACACCCCGAACACCTTTCTTTGCACCGGTCGCGACTATGCGGACTTCATTCTGGAGTACGAATTCAAGGTGGATCCTTTACTCAACTCCGGAGTGCAGATCCGTAGCAACAGCATCGATGAGAAGAGCGAGCTGACCTGGCAAGGCAAGAAAATCACCATTGGGGCCGGCCGGGTCCATGGCTATCAGATCGAAATTGATCCGGATCCGAAAAAGGACCGTTGGTGGAGCGCCGGAATTTTTGATGAAGCCCGCCGCGGTTGGCTCTACCCCGGCGCGCTCGGCGGTGAGGCAAAACCATTCACGGATCAAGGCCGCAAAATTTTCAAACAGGGCGATTGGAACAAGGTGCGCGTCGAAGCCATCGGAAATTCCCTTAAAACCACTCTCAACGGCACACCGTGCGCGGCGATCACGGATTCGTTGACGAAATCCGGATTCATCGGCCTTCAAGTTCACTCGATCGGTAAGGAAAAAAACAAGGATGGCACGCAAGTCCGCTGGCGCAATCTGCGCATGCAGGAAGTCGCAGCACCTGCCGCCAACGCCCTTTCCGCCGAGGAAAAAGCGGCGGGCTGGAGCCTGCTTTGGGATGGCACAACCAGCGAAGGCTGGCGCAGCGTTCGTGGTTCTGAGTTTCCCACCGGCGGTTGGGAAATTAAAGACGGAGTGCTGATCATCGACGAGACTGGCGGCGCCGAGTCCGCCTCCGCCGGCGACATCATCACCAAGGCCAAATACTCGAACTTCGAGCTGCAACTGGATTTTAAAATCACCCCCGGAGCGAACAGCGGCATCAAGACATTCGTTGATCCCGAGCTGAACAAGGGACCGGGGTCCGCCATCGGGCCGGAATTTCAAATCCTCGACGACGAGCGCCACCCGGATGCCAAGCTCGGCCGCGACGGCAACCGCACCATCGGCTCGCTTTATGACATGAAAACCGCGTCGGCGACCAAGAAAGTCATGCCCGTCGGTGAATGGAACCACGCCCGCATCCTCTCGGACGACAAGCGTCTCACCTACTGGCTCAACGGCGAAAAAACCATTGATATTGAACGCGGCTCCAAGGAGTGGCGCGATCTCGTGGCGAGCAGCAAATACAAGGTCTGGCCAAATTTCGGGGAACTTCCCGAGGGTCACATCCTGCTTCAGGACCACGGCAACCAAGTGTTCTACCGCAACATCAAGATCCGGGATTTCTCGAAAAAATAAATTTTGTTTCTAGCTAAAATACCCATGAATCCTCGCCGTCATTTTCTGAAAACCACCCTTGGCGGCACCGCCGGGTTGATCGCTCTTCCCCACATTTTTCCCGGCTCGCTCTTCGCTGCGGATTCGCCGAACAAGCGCATCCAAGTCGCCCAGATCGGCTGCGGTCGGATGGGACTCGAAGACATGGGCGACGTGCTTAACGTCTCGCTCGCGCGAGTTGTCGCCGTCTGCGAACTCGACGCCAAGCGCGCGGCGGAAGCCAAGCGCCGCATCGAGGAATTCTATAAGAAAAAGGGCGAAGCTGCCGTCGAGGTGAAGGTTTACAGCGACTATCGGGAGCTCCTGACCCACCCGGAAATTGACGCTGTCGTAATCAGTACGCCAGATCATTGGCACGGCCTGATCGCCGTCGAAGCTGCTCTCGCCGGCAAGCACTTGTATGTGCAAAAGCCGCTGACTTATAACATCGCGGAGGCCGT
>JAYSYA010000219.1:0-3386 GCA_043716765.1 Akkermansiaceae bacterium | reverse complement strand
CCGTAAGGGAGTCGAACCCTTCTTGCCAGGATGAAAACCTGGAGTCCTAACCGATAGACGAACGGGTCGTGTGTCGCGAAGCGGGCGGAAAAGAAACTCATCGGGCCGGGCCTTGCAAGGTTTTTCAGCCAAAAATCTTCGAGGTCTCGTGATCATACTGAAAATGAGTGGGTTTTGTCGGATGATTGGGCAATCGCTGATTGCTGGCTTGTCATCGGGCCGAGGATTTCTAGGTTCTTGGCACCCCGCCCCAGAACTTCAGGGCGGGGCATTGATCTTATGAATACGACCTTGCTTGCCAACATCGCTAATGAAGCCCGTGGCCTCGCCATGGATGCAGTCCACGCCTGTAATTCCGGCCATCTCGGCCTCCCACTTGGCTGTGCCGAGGTCGGAGCGGTTCTGTTCGGCGAATCCCTGCGCTACTATCCCGACGCGCCGAAATGGCTGAACCGCGACCGCTTCGTGCTGTCGGCAGGCCACGGCTCGATGTTTCTGTATAGCTGGCTGCATCTCGCCGGCTACGCGATTTCCCGTGACGATGTGAAAAATTTCCGCGGTCTGCATTCGATCACGCCGGGACATCCCGAGTTTCACGAAACGCCGGGCGTCGAGGCGACCACCGGGCCGCTCGGCCAAGGCGTGGGCAATGCCGTCGGTTATGCGCTTTCGGGAAAACGCGCCGCCGCCCGCTTCAACACTGCGGAGCACACGCTGTTCGACCACCACGTGGTCTCCATCCACGGCGACGGTTGCCTCCAGGAAGGTGTCGCCAAGGAAGCGATCGCCTTTGCCGGTCACAACGGTCTCGATAATCTAGTTCTCATTTATGACTCCAACGACGTGACGCTCGACGCGATGGCCGACCTCACGCAAGGCGAGGACGCCGAGCAATATTTCACCTCCCAGCGTTGGGACGCGGTCATTGTCGATGGCCACGATCTCGTTGCCATCGCCGCAGCTTTGGAAAAGGCCAAGGCTGACAAAAACGGCCGCCCGAAGGTCATCATCGCCAAGACGCTGATCGGCAAAGGCATCCCGGAAGTCGCCGGAACCGCAAAGGGCCACGGCGAAGGCGGCGCAAAATTCATCGAGTCCGCCCGTGCGGGTCTCGGGCTTCCTGCCGACGAGCATTTCTACGTTTCTGCCGAGACGCAGGCGTATTTCGCCGGGAAAAAGGCGGCTTCCAAGATCGAGTTCGAGGCATGGCAGACGACTTACGATGCGTGGGCCGCGGCAAATCCAGCGCTCGCGGCGGAACTAACCGACGGCGTGGCGCATTCGGTGCCGGTGGATCTCAGTGAGAAAATCCCGGCATTCGCCGCTGATTACAAGGACGCGACCCGCTCCGCCGGTGCGACGGTGATCAACGCGGTGGCCAAGGCAATTCCGCAATTCCTCACCGGCAGCGCGGACCTTTTCGGCTCTACGAAAAATTACCTCAAGGACGGCGGCGACTACTCCGCAGCAAACCCGCTCGGCCGCAACATCTGGTTCGGCATCCGCGAGCACGCAATGGGCGCGATCTGCAACGGCATCGCCTACGACGGCCTGTTCCGCGCCAGCGGCGCGACCTTCCTGGTATTTGCCGACTACCTGCGCGGCGCAATTCGCCTCGCTGCTTTGTCGAACTTGCCTATCAGCTATATTTTTACCCACGACTCCGTCGGCGTCGGTGAGGACGGTCCGACCCACCAGCCGGTGGAAACCGTTAGCGGCCTGCGGGTGATTCCTAACTTGGATGTCATCCGCCCCGGCGATGCCGAGGAAACTGCCGGTGCGTTCATCGCCGCGATGAGCCGCACCGACGGCCCGACGGCGTTGATTCTGACCCGCCAGGCGATTCCGTTGATGAACGATCTATCCGTCGATGCCCGCCGCGACGGCGTGCTCCGCGGCGCCTACATCGCCCACAAGGAAACCGCGGCGCTCACCACGATTCTCATCGGAACCGGTTCCGAGCTTCAACATGCGATGGCCGCCGCCGCCGAGCTTGGCGATGGAGTGCGCGTGGTTTCGATGCCCTGCTTCGAGCGCTTCGAGCGCCAAAGCCCGGAGTATCGCGAAAGCGTGCTGCCGCGAGCCTGCACCAAGCGCGTGTCCATCGAGGCCGGCGTGACCGCTCTGTGGTGGAAATACGTCGGCACCGAGGGCAAGGCGCTCGGCATCGACCGCTTCGGGATCAGCGCTCCGGGAGATGTGGTGATGAAGCAACTTGGCATGACCAAGGAGCATGTGATTGCCGCCGCGAAATAATGCTGGAAGCTAACATCCAATCGAAAGGGCCCGGCCGGCAACGGTCGGGCCCTGTTTTTTCACCGCCGGTGAACGCCGCGTCCGGCAGAGCGAAGTCAGCGGCTGGAAGGACGATCCGCAAGCCTAGACGGAACTGCCTTGAGCTTGGACTCAAGCTGGTCGGCCAGTTCCGCCAGGCGATCCTGTTGGGCCTGCAGCGGTGGTGCGGGGTCGAAGCGCAGCTGCTGGTGCAGCGCGATGGCTTCATCCAACGCGGAGGAATCCGCTAGGGAGGGGCGCAAGCCGAGAAACCACGTGGCAAGCGGCTGGCCCGGCGGGCGGGAGCCGAGAAGTTTTTCCGCTTGCCGTTCAAGACCATGGAGCGGCGTCCGGATGAGCGGGCCTTGATAGGCTGTGGCGGTTCTGGTCGTTGCCAACCGGCGTTTGGATTTCCAGAGCTTCCTAACGACGAATCCGGTCAGGCCGAGGCCGATGGCTGACATCACGAGCGAGACGGCGAAACGATTTCCCGGGCGGTTTCGCCAGAGGAAGAAGTCTTCACGCAAGCGCTTCACCGCGTCGTTGAAACGTTGCGTAATGGTGCTCTGAGGCGAGAGGTTTTCCAACCAAGATCCGGGCGTCGTGTCCAAGTCGATCCATCTGCCCGAGCTGTTATCCCAGACCCGGCACCACGCGTGGCCGTGCGTGCCGCGGATCACCAACTCCCCGCGCTTCATGTCGCGCTCCATCACGGCGTAGCCGGTCGTGTAGCGTGCGGGGATGCCGGCTTCGCGAAGCAGCAAGGTGGTGGCGCTGGCGAAATACTCGCAATGTCCCGATCGGGATGTTGTTAGGAATTTAGTGATCGGCGTGGCGGCAGTGGTGACAAACATCGAGCTGCGGATCGTCAGAGTCCGCGAGTATTTGAAATTTTGCTGAAACCACTTGCGGATGGTCGCGAGTTTTTGCTGAAGCGGGGCAGTTTCATCAAGCCCGAGTTCGTTCATCACACTCTGCACGGCTTGCTTTTCAAAAGCGGGCACTTCGAGGTCTTCGCGAGGGACAGGCGGGCTTTCAGGGGTCCCATCCGCATTCCAAAGCACGGTGCCCTCGATGACGGCGCGCTTTGGGAAAACGCGGACGGTGCCAAA
>JAYSYA010000218.1:0-10225 GCA_043716765.1 Akkermansiaceae bacterium | reverse complement strand
TGGCGTGGACATCCGGGGCCGGTCGCGGACCCTGCGCATCAACTACCGCACCTCGCACCAGATCCGCCAACAAGCCGATCGCCTGCTAGGTCCGGAGGCAACCGATGTGGATGGCAACAGTGAGAACCGCAGCGATACCGTCTCCGTCTTCAACGGCCCGCCGCCTGCCATTCGGGTGCTGAAGAGCGAGGCTGAAGAGATCAACGCAATCGGCGACTGGCTGGCCGAGCAATCGAAAGCCGGAATCCTGCCGCATGAGTTCGGCGTCTTCGTCCGATCGGAAGCCCAACTGACACGCGCCCAAGCAGCGGTCGAAGAATCAGGTCTACCATTCAAGATCCTGGACGAGCATGTCGAGACGACCAGCGGTTGCGTATCTATCAGCACGATGCACCAAGCAAAAGGCTTGGAGTTCCGGGCAGTAGTGGTGATGGCCTGCGATGACGAGGTGATCCCGTTGCAGGAACGCATCGAAACCGTTGGCGATGATGCCGATTTGCAGGAAGTCTACGACACCGAGCGGCACCTTCTCTATGTGGCATGCACTCGTGCGAGGGATCACCTGCTTGTGACGAGTGTGGAACCGGCATCGGAATTTTTAGACGATCTAGCGCATTATTGCTAAGATCAGCATCTTGGCCTTTTCTGCCTCAGACTCCTCTTACACGCCGCACGGAGAAACTGATCCCTTGCGGTCGGCAGTTCGCTGGATTTAACTCCGCGCATGCACGAGGAAATCAAGCTCACCCGCGAAGTCGCTGCCATTCAAATCCCGAGCGGCGACTCGCTTTCACTTCCCGCCGGGACTGCGGTTTTTATCACTCAGCGGCTTGGCGGCACCTACACGGTGGCCACTTCCCAAGGGCTCGCGCGGATTTCCTCGCAGGATGCGGATGCTCTCGGCGTCAATCCCGAGGAGGAGCTCAAGAAGCAGGCGGAGGTGGTGCGCCTCAAGGATGCGCCGCTTGAAGAACAAGTTTGGAGCCAGCTCAAGGGCGTTTACGACCCGGAAATCCCGGTGGACATCGTCAACCTCGGGTTGGTTTACGACTGTTGCATTGAGGAGGCGGATGGCAAGAAAGTCGTCGCCGTAAAGATGACGCTCACCGCTCCGGGCTGCGGCATGGGCCCGGTGATCGCCGCGGACGCGCAGGCGAAAATCATGACCATCGACGGCATCGACGACGCCCGCGTCGAGCTCGTCTGGGATCCCGCTTGGAATCAGGAAATGATTTCCGAAGAGGGGAAAATGAAACTCGGGATGATCTAATCAGACTGGCGCCGGCTTCCACGTTTGGTCGATGTAGGCGATGATCGAGGGGATCGCTAGTTCCAGCACGCCGGCGACTTCCTCGTAAGCGCGGCGGCCCATGCCGATCGGGTCGGGCACGTCGCTGCCGATTCCGCCGTGCGGGACGGCGACGAATTCGCAGACCAGATAGAACTTGTCCGCGTGTTTGGGGAAACGCGCTTCCAGCGTGTGCAAGTGGCCTTGGGTCATCGCAAAAACATGGGTCGCGGCGGTCAGGAGCGCGTCCGAGACCGGGCGACTGCCGAATTCATGCAACTCCGCGCTGCGCTTTTTAAGCAGGGTGGCGGTCTCCAAGCTGCACGGCGCGTTCCTCGACGCCGCGACCCCGGCGGAACTCACTTCATAATCTTTTCGCCCCGCGATCGCCTTGCGGAAAAGGCCCTCCGCCATCGGGCTGCGACAAGTATTTCCGGTGCAAACGAAGAGCACGTGCTTCTGGTCAGACATCGCGGCGGACTCTGAGCGGCGCGGGGCGGTTCGTCAAATCGCAATGGTCGCGGATGGAGAACGCTGGCTGACTGCTGCTAGGCGGCGGTGGCGGGGGACTGGATGAGCAGGCAGTCTTCGAGGAATGGCTGGAGTGCGAGAAGCAGCGGCGAGCCCTTTTGCTGGAATTGCTCGCGGAAGCGGTCCTCGATGCGGCGGAGCGCGAATTCGAGGTCGCTGAGGATGAGTTCGCTGGGTTGGCCGCGGACGACGGCGACGAGAACGACGAAGCGGCCGGCGCGGGAAATGGCGTGGCGGTGGTCCGGTAGTTCGATGGACTCGCGGGGCTTGCCGGCGTCGTCGCGGAGTTGCAGGGCGAGGCGTTGGACGGTGGGGGTGACGCGCTTGGCGGAGGCGTGGCGCGCGGGATCGCAACTGGCGAACGAGACGAGCGCGAGGCTAGCGGCATCGACGAGGAAGACTTCCTCGACTTGGAAGCGGTGGGTTTTTTCGAAAATGATGTCCTCGTAGGTGCGGCTGGTGAAAAGCGCCTGGAGGTGCCAGATGAAACGGTCGTATGTGGCGGGAGCACGGAATGGCCGTGCGGCCGGGGCATATTCGGCGAGGGCGCGGCGGATGGTGGCGCGGAGCATCGGCTCGAGATAGGTGTCGATGCCGTTTTCCTTGGCGTAAACCGCCTTGCGGACGGCGTCCTCAACGATGGGGCCGAAGGCTTCGCGGAGGTCGTCGTCGGTGAAATCAGGGGGCGCAAGGTCGGGGGGAGCGGCGGGCGAGAGCGGCGGCGGAGCTTGCTCGGGTAAGGGGGGGGCCGGTGCCGGCCATGAAGCTGGGAATGCTTGGGGCGCGGGGGCCGGGGCAGATGGCCAAGGCGGCAAGGAGGCGGTGGCGGGTGGTTTTTCGATAAACGATGGCGAGAGCAGCGTGCTCCAGCTGTGGGCGGTGACGACGCGCGCCGGAAGTCCCGGGGAGGGGCTGGGAAGGGGGCTGAGGGTGGCGGCGGTCATCGACGAGGGGCGGAGCCAAGTCCGGTGGAGGTGGGGGACGCGCACTCAGCGAGGGCGCGCGCGGCGAGGGCGATGCGGCTGAAGCGCTCTTCGACCGAGTCGCGGTCGACGGATCGGCTTTCGAGGCGGGTGATGTGGGATTCGGTGTTTTCCCAAAGCGAGGCGACCTCGGCGCGGAGTTGGGAGGCGAGGCGGTGGTCGCGATCGTTGAGTTGGCCATGGAACGAAGTTTGCCAATCGGTGAGCCAGCTGCCGATTTTGCGTTCCAGTTGGTTGACGGCGGCCGGTGCGGTTTCGGCGGCTTTGATGGCGGCGACCTGCTGGATCTGGGCGGCCAGCCGCTGGATTTCCTCACGGTGCTGTTGGAACCGCACCTCAGTTTGTTCGCGGTTCGAGTCGGCGAGACGCTGAACGTTTTCCTTTAGCGCTTCAAGGCTGGCCTCGCTGGCGTAGAGTTGGTCCTCCAAGTGGGAAGCCACGGAGGCGGGTGCCGCGGTGGTTTCGAGCCGGACGACGCGTTGTTCAAGACGTTCGAGGTGGCGGCCGACGATGATTTCGCGGATCCGCTCGACCGTTTGCGAGGGGTTGAGTGGGGGTGTGGGTGACATTGTGCTCGCCGTGGGGGGAGTTCCGGATGGGTGAAATCCGAAACACGGTTGAGTGAAGACGAACGGAGACTAAAGGGGTCCGCCAGAGTTTGTAAACAAGATCGATGGTATTTCGTTTTCGCAGACCATTCGGAGTGCTTGATGAAATTTTTGGGAAAAACGGACACCCTGTGAGAAAATCCGAATCCGTGAAAGACAGTGGGCGGGGAATGGGGTAGTCGTTTCCTCATGGCAGAGGGCGACGAGGAAAAAGTGGACGACCGCGACGCGGTTTTAGTGCAGGGTTACGCCAAAACCCGTAAGAGCTTGATCGCCCGGCTGGACAATTGGGAGGACCAGCGGACGTGGGACGAGTTTTATCAAACCTATTGGAGATTGATCTACGCGGTGGCGGTGAAGGCCGGGCTGCGGCAGGACGAGGCGTTCGACTGCGTTCAGGAGACGATTCTATCCATCGCCAAGCAGAGTAAGAAAAAGCTTTACGATCCCGAGCAGGGATCCTTCAAGACGTGGCTGATGAACATGACGCGCTGGCGGATCAACGACCAGTTCCGCAAGCGCAAGAAGGACACCGCGATGATCGCGGGCGAGTGGGAAAACGACCGCAAGACTGCGGTGATCGACCGGGTGGAAGACCCGAACGGCGACGTGCTCTCGCGGCTTTGGAATATCGAGTGGAAGAAGAACATCGCCGATGCGGCGCTTTCCCGGGTGAAGGCGCAGGTCTCGCCGAAACAATATCAGATTTTCGATTGTTACGTGATCAAGCAGTGGGACGCGAAGCGGGTGCAGGACCAGCTCAACGTGAGCATGGCGCAGGTTTATTTGGCGAAGCACCGCGTGGGCACCGTGCTCAAGAAGGAACTGGCCAAACTCGAAGACGAAGCTGATGGCGATTAAGATCCGTTTGAATCCGGCGATCCCCGATCACGAGGTTCTGCGGAAGATCGGTGGCGGCGCTTACGGCGAGGTGTGGCTGGCTCGAGGGGTGACCGGCGCGTTGCGGGCGGTGAAAGTGGTGTGGCGCGAGGATTTCGAGGATGCGCGGACCTTCGAGCGGGAGTTTGAGGGGATTTTGAAATTCGAGCCGATTTCCCGGGACCATCCGGCGCTGGTCAACGTCCTGCACGTCGGTCGCAGTCCGGACGGGGTTTCCTTTTACTATTACGTGATGGAGGTCGGCGATGACATGACGTCCGGCCAGGACATCAATCCGATCGAATACGAGCCGCGCACGCTGCGGGCGGACAATCACCAAGGCTCGCAATGGGACACCAACGACTGCATCGACGTGGGCCTGCGCCTGGCCGAGGCGCTTGACCATTTGCACGAACGCGGCCTCGCGCATCGCGACGTGAAGCCGTCCAACGTGATCTTCGTCAACGGCCGGGCGAAGCTCGCGGACATCGGGCTGGTGGCGGTGCGTGGGCAGCGGACTTTTGTCGGCACCGAGGGTTTTGTGCCGCCGGAAGGACCGGGCTCGGCGCAGGCGGACGTTTATAGCTTGGGAAAGGTTTTGTATGAAATCGCCACCGGCAAGGACCGCCTGGCATTTCCCGAACTGCCGGACGAGATGCCGGCTGGAGCGGACCGCAAGCGCTGGCTGGAGCTCAACCGGATCATCTGCGACAT
Source organism: Akkermansiaceae bacterium (assembly GCA_043716765.1). Classification (GTDB taxonomy): domain Bacteria; phylum Verrucomicrobiota; class Verrucomicrobiia; order Verrucomicrobiales; family Akkermansiaceae; genus Luteolibacter. The sequence goes on along the minus strand of JAYSYA010000218.1, from coordinate 5,222 downwards.
CTGCGAGCCGCGGATTTCCAAGCGGAAAATCGCCACTGCGGGGAATCTGGCAGACGCGCTGCGCCGCTTGCAGCGCGGCAAGCGGCGGCGCTTGAGCGGCTTCGCGGTGTGGATGACCACCTTGTTGCTGGCGGGTTTCGTTGGCTGGCTCAGCTGGGAAATGGTCAAGGACAGCGAGTGGGTGCGGCGGATGAATCCCGCGCCGCTGCCGGTCGCGCCGCAGAAGGGGATGCTCCGCGTGGTGAGCGCGCCGGAAGGCGCCGAAGTGCGCGATGCCAAGGACCAATGGGTCGGCACCACTAACACCGGGCTGATTTCCGCCACCGTCGGCGAGCCCTATTTCTTCACGATGAAACGCAGCGGCTACCGCCCGTTCACCCTTCAGGGCACGGTCCCCGCGACGGTGGTTTCCGAGCCGCTGGTGCTCTTTGCCAGCTTGGAAAATTTCTCGCCGCCCCAACCGGGCGAAAAGTGGAACGACCATCTTGGGAATTCCTACCAGCCCGCGGCCGGCAAGCACGTCGGCACCGGATGGGTGACCAAGTCGCTCTGGTCGCAGTTCGTCGAGGCCACCACGCGGCCCGGGAAATCCGTTGAATTTATCCGCGTTTCCAAAAACGGCCGGACCGTGGAAATCGCCCTTGCCGCGGCCAGCGAGGTCGCCGCGTTTTGCGAGTGGTTCCAAGACGGCGCATTCAAAGCCGGCTTTCTCACCGAGGATGACGAAGTCCTGCCATTGTGGGAAACCGCGTTGGAAATCCCCGTCAGCGAAACCGCCCGCCGCGATGGTTTGAGACCGTTCCGCGTGCAGGTCCGCCCCATCAACTACGGGGAAATCCTCATCACCACCGAGCCGCCGGGCGTCGAGGTTTACATCAACCCCACCTCCGACCCGACCAACCGCGGGTCCGCCGGCTCGACGGAAGGTCCGCTGCGGATTCCCAAGGTCAAGCCCGGTGCCTGGCAGCTCTACCTGGTCCGCGAAGGCTACAAACCGCTGACCATCGATCTCGCGGTGAAAGAAGGCGAAAAAATCTCGCAGAGCGTCACCTTGGAGAAAAGCAAAGGCGCGGTGTTCGGCAAACCGTGGGAAAACGGCATCGGCATGCGCTTCGCTCCGCTTGAGCAAGACCTACTCGTTTCGGTTTGGGAAACCCGGATCCGTGATTATCAGCGGTTTGGCAACGACTCCGACCGCACCGCGCCGCATGCCGCGTATTTCCCGCAGGGCGCGGACCATCCGGTCGTCAATGTCTCCCGCGAGGACGCGCAGGCGTTCTGCGGCTGGCTCACCGAGCGCGAGCGCAAGGACGAGCGAATCGCCCTCACCCACGTCTATCGCCTGCCGACCGACTTGGAATGGAGCATGATGACCGGACTCCGCGAGGAGGAGGGGATCAGCCCTGGTTGGCGCGACGCCCGCAAACCCCAAGTCTATCCATGGGGCACCGCCTGGCCGCCGGGCGGCAAGGTCGGCAACTTCGCGGATGTCGCGGCCGACGGTGCGGGCAGTGTGCCGGGCGACCGGATCATCCCCGGCTACGGCGACGGATTTGCCTTCACCGCCCCCGTCGGATCATTCCCGGCCAACGCCTATGGCCTCTTCGATCTCAGCGGAAACGTCCAAGAATGGGTGGGAGACGATTACTCCAAACTCGGTAAAAACACGCTCGGCGTCCTTCGCGGCGGCTGCTGGATCACCGGCCAGGCTGAGAACCTGCTCGCCGGCTCGCGCAATGCCGTGCCACCGGATTTTCAAGACGCCATCTACGGCTTCCGCGTGGTGCTTGCCAAAGTTCCACCCAAACTCGAGGATTGATCCGCCCCCGGAAATCCCTGCTAAACTCCTTTCATCATGGTCGAAATCCAACTCTCCTACGAAGGCGACCTGCACTGCAGTGCCGTCCACATGCCCTCCGGCAACACCCTCGTCACTGACGCCCCGCTCGACAACAGCGGCCGCGGCCAGGCCTTCTCGCCCACCGATCTCCTCGCCACCGCGCTCGGTTCCTGCATAGCCACTGTCATCGGCATCGTCGCCAAGCGTAAAGAAATCGCCGTCGAAGGCATGACCGTCACCGTCCGCAAATTCATGTCCGACGACCAACCGCGCCGGATCAAACGCCTCGAGCTCGACCTCGCGATCCCGCTACCCGCCTCCCACACCGACCGTAAACTCCTCGAAAGCGCCGCCCGCAGCTGCCCCGTCCACCACAGCATCCACCCGGAAATCGAGGTCGTGATGAACTGGGCCTGGCTGGAGGGGTGACAGCGCGTTGGCGGCGCGGCCTCTCCGTCGGTCGGTGCGGTAGTCGGTGCCCGCAGCCGCGCAGTCGGTGCTCGCGGGGCGAGAATGGAGTTGCGATGTCAGGAAAATGCATGCGATAGTGTCAAACCGCGCCTCAACGTGGAGAAACACGGCGGTTTCTTCATAAGTGATCCTCCCTCCCCCTGACCCCGTTTTGCATGGAATCTTTTTATGGCAATCGCTTCGTGAGGAAGCGACTCACTGAATTTCTTGGGGGCGAGTCGCTGGCTGGCGCAACGGCGGCTTATTTAACCCACACCGATGGCACCCTGTATGACCGGCGCGAGTTGCACCCGTGCACCGAGATCGACTGGTTTCTGGACCGGGAAATGGATATTTCCCGGTCGATGGGGGATTCGCAGTCCTATCTGCTCCACCTGGATCTGGAATATGTGAACTTCGACTCGCCGGCCGAGGCATTTGTCGATCCGGCGCGCTGCTTCGAGCTTCAGGAACCGGTGGTGAAAGTGATCGAGGCATTGCTACTGGAATGGGGGATCCGGCCGCTGCATTCGCTAACCGGCCAAGGCCATCATTTTGTCTGGCGGATCGGCCGTGACTCCGGAGTGGCGAGAAGACTCAGGGAGTTGAGTCCGGCGCCGGAGCTGCTAGGCCCGTGCATGGCGCGGTTGCCTGCAATTCTCACCGGGGCCATTGAGTTGGTGGACCAAGCGGTTTTCTCGGCGGTGGCCTTGGTCATCGAATACGTGGCGCACCGGATCAAGGAAACGGTCGGTCCGCTGTGCATCTTGCCAGTGGAACTCACGGCCGTGCATGTGGTGCCCACCGTGACGGCGCAGCGCGAGATGGTTTCCATCGACATCTCGGAGTATGGCGACCCCTTGCACACGCGGGTGATCCGGATTCCATTTACGAACTACCGCAAGCCTTGGGTGAGCGGGCTTTTCCAGCGGCTCGGGCTGGAGCGGGAAATCCCGGAGTTCCGCTCGGTTCCGCTGCACGAAATGGATTTCCGCAAGGCGCTCGAGGTGCGACAGCTAGACACCGAGGTGCTGGATCTAGCGCAGCGTGCCTGTGTCCGCATTCCGCGTCAGGATGAGGGCACGCTCCGGTTGCTGGACGAGTATCTCGCGTCGCGCTTGCGGCGGTTCCATGAGTATTTCTACTCGACCCGGCATGACCCCCGGGAGCAATGGCCGGACACCTATGACAAAACGCCCTTGAGCGTTCTGCCGGAATGCGTCCAGCACTTGCTGGAGTTCCCGAACGACCTGCTGCTCAAGCCCGCAGGCATGCAGATCGTGACGCGCTGCCTGCTCGCGCGCGACTGGCATCCGCGCCACATCGCCGGTTTGATCCGCTCGAAGTTCGAGAATCCGGCGTTCGGCTGGGGCACCGACTGGACGGATTACGAGGCCGGCACCCGCGCGGATTTTTACACTCGCGTCTTCGCCTGCCTCTATTTGACCGGGCTGGATCGCCTGGTAGATTTCAACTGCGCCGCCACCCGCGAGAAGCAATTTTGCTTCCGTCGCCAGGAAGGCGTTTGCGATTTGGAAAACGTGCGGCAGAGTCTTCTATCCAAACTTTCCCATGACTGAATGGCCCATCGCCCTTTCCACGGGTTGCTTCTACCGCCGGAGCATTTTCGACGTGCTCGCCGCAGTCCGGGAGGCGGGATTCCAACAGATTGAGGTCTGCTCGTCGCCCAAGCATCTCGACTTTCATAATGACGCCGATGTGCGCCGCGCCGGGGAGGAAATGCGCGACCTCGGAATCGATCCCGCGTCGATGCACGCGCCTTTCGCCGAGCGTATCGACATCACCTCGCTCGACGCCGCCGTGCGTGAGGCTGCGGTGCAGGAACTCATCCGCGCCTGTGAGGCCGCCGCACTGATGGGTTGCGAAAACGTCGTGCTCCACCCCGGCCCGGAGCGCGACGGGCGTCCGCCGGAGGCGGAGTTTCTCCAACGGATGCACCACGCGGCCGACGCCTTAAACCGGGTCGCGGACCGCTGCGGCACGCTCGGGGTCCGCTTGCTGCTAGAGAACATGCTCGCCCACCTGATGTTCGGCCACGTGCGGGACATCATGTATCTGCTAGGTGAGATCAAGGCCAACGATGTCGGCACCTGCCTGGACACCGGGCACGCGCATCTCGCTCGAGAAATGGGCATTGTCATTCAGAAGCTCTCGGGGCATTTGAAAATGGTTCACGTCAACGACAACCATGGCGACTGGGACGCGCACCTGCCGCCGGGCGCGGGCTCGATTGACTGGCCATGGGTCATCGGCGAGCTGCGGCGTGTGAATTTCCAAGGCGTGCTGGTGCTGGAGCTTTCCAGCAGCGAGCAGGAAACGGTGGCGGACTTCCTGCGACGGGCCGTGCAAGCCCGCGAATACATGGAACGGCTTTGCGGCCAGGGCAATCCAAAGCGATGAGCTGGCGAGCCACTAAATTATCCTACCTGCTCCTGTTTTTCGCAGTTTCCGCGTCCGCCCAGATTGCCGCTCCCGGGTCGGTCTGCCAGAGGAAATTTACGCGCTCACCCCTTCCGAGCTGGCTTTAAGAAGCCAGCAAGCGATGGAGGCGATGGAGGCGATGGAGGCGATGGAGGCGATGGAGGCGATGGGCATTGCCGTGCGCGGTGGATTCCAACGGCGTGCTCCTAGTGGCCGCGCCTGTGGATATGCTGAGCTGGACTCCGGACGTCGCAGAGTTTGCCCACCGCGACGACCTCGTCGGTCGCAAGCCGGTGCTGCTGCTAGGAGGCGGGGCGAGCGAACTCACCCGCACCGGGTTCGGCGCTCTCGGCTGGACCCTCGCCACACCGTGAGCGGCAGTCTGCTACCATCGTGCGAATGAGATGTCGGAGTGGAAGAGGGCTTCGCGCGGTTCATTGGCATCGACGCTCATAGAGCGACGCTACAAGGCTTTTCTTTGGCGACGGCG
>JAYSYA010000217.1:0-1115 GCA_043716765.1 Akkermansiaceae bacterium | reverse complement strand
TGATGTCGCGGGCGGCTTCGAAATCGGCGACCAGCGCCTCGGCCGGGCTGCGGTCACCGACGCGGAGAATGATCGGTTCGGTGCGTTTTTGCGGGACTGCGGCGAGACGGCTTTCGCGGAGGGATTTTTTGGTAACATCCCACCATTTTTTGAAGCCAGCCTCGGGGATGACCGCACCGGAGAGTTCCTTTTCGAGAGCGTCACCCGTCATGCTGCCGCCGTGGCTTTCGAGGAGATGGACGATGAGTGCGAGCGGGTCGCTTTTTGAAAGGGCACGAAGTTCTTCGAGTTGTTCGATTTTTTTCGCCCGGAAATCCTCGGGGCCGATCCACTCGGTTTTTTGGAATGCGAACTGCAATTCCATCGTCTGGCCGGCGGATTTTTCGAAGTCGATGGTGACTTTCTTTCCAGGCAGGTCCCAATCGACCACCTTGCCGGCACCGAAGGATTTGTGAATACAGAAGTTTCCGGGAGCCAATTGAGAAAGGCGCTCGCCGACCGGTTTGGGAATGCGACCGGCCTCGACCAGTTTCGCCACATCAGGATGCATGCCAAGGAAGATGAGAAGCCGACTTGGAAAACGCAAGGCATTCCCTTGATAAAACTGCCAGCCCTCTGGTTTTAGGGCTTCTGCGGGGACGGTGGCACCACCCGCGGGCGGGGTTGGCGCTGAGTCTGAATCCCGCCGGCGAGCGTCTGATCCAAGGTCCGGCAGAGCACATGGATTTTGCGTCGCCAGTTCTCCGGGACTTGGTCGAGTTCATTATCGTTGGACAAATCGCCCTCAAAAATCACAGCCCCTTTTAAACCGTCGATCTTGACCTTAAAAATCTCCCCGTCGCGGCGGACGACCGCGCGGCCCTCGTCGTTGGAAAAACTGGCGGTTTTCTCGGCAATGTTGACGACTCGCATCGGGCCGTCACAAGTGCCGGGAAGAACTGCGGATTCGACCATTTCTCCGGAGAACGGCTTTTTTAATACCGGTGCCTGCCCGAGTTTCAATTTCACCTCCATGGGCTTGCCACCCCGGAATCCAGAAATCGTGACCTCCGCGCCGGGTTGCTGCAACCGTAACAAGGTGGCGAGCTGCGCTTCATTCACGAGCATCTGATCGC
>JAYSYA010000216.1:0-10227 GCA_043716765.1 Akkermansiaceae bacterium | reverse complement strand
CGCCTTTGAGGACGAGGTCTTCGAGGAATTCCGAGTCACTCGGATCGATGACAGAGGGGTCGATCTTGATCGAAAGCACGTCGCCCGCGCAGGTGGCGATGACTTGGACCTTGCCGCCGCCGACGGAGGCCTCGACGGTCTGGATGGAGAGTTCTTCCTGTTTGGCGGCGAGCCCGGCTTGCATCTGCTGGGCTTGTTTCATGAGTTTCTGGATGTTCATTGGGAGTGGTTGGTTAGGTATGTGTGAGTTTGTTATCGGCGCCGCATGCCGTAAATGGGATTGCGTTTATGATGCCGGAGGACAAAGACGCGTATTCCATCTGGTTTGATACGGTAGAGCAAGTGATAGGGAAAACGGTCCAGATTAACGCGCCGGATGCCTTGACTGAAAAATGGAAATTGCTCTGGATTACTTCGAACTTGATCCATCTTGGTTGGCAGTTGATCGAAAAACTCATCAGCAAGGGTGCAACTTCCCTCTTCTTCGTAAAATGATAGGATTTCCCCAAGGTCGCGGGAAACCCTTGTGTTGAAACTCATTGGAAGGCTCATCTTCCGACAGAGCGCTTTAATTCCTCGAAGGTGATGCACATGGATGGATTCGCTTCCATTTCGACTTCCCGGCGCAATGCCTCGGCCAAGCCATCGTCATCCTCGGCCAAGTAACCAGCAGGCAGAGATTTCAAAATATAGGAAGCAAGCTCGGCCCGTGCTCCATCCGGCAATGTCATAATCTGCGCCTCGAGTTGTGCCAGTGTGGTCATGAGATGGTTTTAGCAGCGCTTGAGCGAAATTCCAGTGTTCTCTCGCTTCGTGAATCGAACGGGCGGATGAATTAACTCAGAACCTTGCCTTCGAATTTGAGGAGGGCGGCTTGGATGAGGGGGTCGTTGTGGAAGGTGTCGTCGATGATGGCGGATACAGGAGCAGGCTCCGGCGCTTTGATTTCGGCGGCGGGCTTTTCGCTTTTCCAAGGCGGCGGTTCGGCCGGTGGTGGGAGTTCGTTGACTTCCGGGGCGTCCGCGATCATCGAATCGAAGGCAGAGAGTCCGCTGGCGGGGCGGGGAGGGGCGACAACTGCAACGGACTCCGGGGGCGGTTCCGGGGCGGCGACGGGGTTTGGTTTCGGCTCATGGACGGGTGTCGAAGCGGGCGTGCTGACCGCGCCGGAGGAAATGAAATCCGCCCCCCGGGTGAGGACTTTGATGACGTCGGTGATGCGGACCTCGCCGAGCGACTGGATGGCTTTGATGACACCGAGCTCGAAGTGGAGACGCTTGTTAGTCGCCCACTTCATGCGGCCTTCCGTCTCGGCGAAAACGTCGATGGCGGCGAGAATGCGGTCGGGCGCGTATTCGTCGGCGGCTTGCAGCAAGGCGGTCCAGAGGTGGGCGGGAATGCCTTCGCCATCGGCGGAGGGGTCGAGTTTCGCGACGAGCAGGGCGCGCAGGCAGCCGATGAGTTCGCCGAGAAGCTGGGAGAGTTCGCGGCCGCTTTCCGCTTCTTTCTGGATGAGCGAGAGGGCGGCGGGGTTGTCGCGGGCGAGCAGGGTTTGCGTGAGGGCTGCAACTTTTTCACGGGAGGTGAAGCCGAAGACGTCGAGGACGTTGGCCTCGTTGATGGAGTCGCCGCAGAAGGAAACGAGTTGATCGAGCATCGACTGGGCGTCGCGCATGCCGCCATCCGCGCCTTTGGCGATGGCCCAAGCGGCGGTTTCCTCAAGGGCGATGCCCTCCTCGCGGGCGATGTGGAGCAGGTGCTGGGCGATGGTTTCCGTGGGGATCGGGCGGAGGTCGAAGCGCTGGCAGCGGGAGAGAATCGTGGGCAAAATCTTGTTCGCCTCGGTGGTGGCGAAGATGAATTTCACGTGCGGCGGCGGTTCTACGAGCGTCTTGAGTAGCGCGTTGAAGGCGGCGTTCGAGAGCATGTGAACCTCGTCGATGTAGAAAATCTTGAACTGCCCGCGGGCCGGGGCGAAGCGGACGGATTCGCGGAGGTCGCGGACCTGCTCGACGCCGTTATTCGAGGCACCGTCGATTTCCAAAACGTCGAGCGAGCGACCTTCGGCGATCTCGATGCAGACGTCTTCATCGGGATCGAAGTCGGCTTTCGGGCCGGCGGTGCAGTTGAGCGCCTTGGCGAGAATCCGCGCGGTGGAAGTCTTCCCAGTGCCGCGCGGGCCTACGAAAAGATAGGCGTGGGCCAGGCGTTTTTGGGCGATGGCGTTGCGAAGGGTCCTCACGACGTGATCCTGTCCGAGGACGTCGTCGAAGGTTTTGGGTCGGTATTTGCGGGCGAAGACCTGATAACTCACGGCGGTGAGTGTAGGGATGGCGGCGGGTTTGTCATGGCCGAGTTTTCAGGAATCGGAAAAATGCTGAGTTGGCGGGCGCGAAAAGTTTGTGGGACGGGGATTGATGGCCGCCGGGTTACTGCTATGAGTCGGGGAGCATGAATCCGTTAAGAGCCTCAAAACGCCGCAAATCCAAGGGATTGCCCCGGTTTGGCACGATCCTTTTGGTGCTCGTCGCCGCAGCAATCGGGCTGTGTTTCACGAGCATTCCCGGAAAAATGAAACGAGGACTGCGGGAAATTTTTGCGCCCCAGTCGGTGATCGTTTCCTCTGACAAGAATGATATTTACCGCCAGGCGGAGGCACAAATCCGGGCCGAGCTCGAGGAGAAATACGAGCGCGACATCGCCGCGCTCAAAAAATCCCTGGAGGACGCGGAAAAACAAAACACCGAAGAATCCGCGCCCGATCCGGAGCCTGATTTGGGGACAATCACCGACGTCCGGAAACTTCGCTCCGGCATTCCTTTCAAGACCGCAGTGAAGATCGAAAAAGGCGGCATCGCGTCCAAGGAGCGCGTGGACGACGCGAGCTACACCGCCACTTACGAGCTTTCGCTGCGACTGCCGACGCCCGCGAAAACCATGGCCGAGCTGGAGGCATCCAGTCCGGAGCTTGGCAATATGCTCCCTGGAATTTCGCTGCTCATCGAGAAAGCCGAGGTCTCCAACTGGTTCGGCAAGCTCTACGAAAACAAGGCCGGCCGCGTCCGTCGCGATGCCAACTCGCTCAACGAGCTGCTCACCAAGCACAACATTTACGATTGCGAGACCATCCTCCACCTCACCTCCGCGAGCGGCCGCAAGGTGTTTTTCCTGCAGGCGGAAATGGACGTGGTCTCGGACGGGTCGGACGGCGACCGCCTGGCGGAAATGCCTGCGGAAATCGTCGATTCACCCCATTACCAGCCGTTCACCAGCTACGGCTGGCCCAAGAAAACGCCGACTCCGAATCCGATGGTCGCCGGTTGGGAGCGGCGGATCGGCCTCGCCCAGCAAGAACTCACCGCACCCGCGACTACCGCCGCCCGCAAGATTTGGCTGCGCGACCGGATCAAGTTTCTCCAGCGCGGCATCGACGACCTCAAAGCCCGCAGCTTCCTCATCGCCGACTATGATCCATTCATCGTCATCCCCGTGGACATTCTAACTTCCAATGACGCGTTCGCTCCGAACGTCGGCGATTACGCGGTGGTGATCCATGACGGTAGAATCTATCCATCCATCGTCGGTGATGGCGGCCCTACTTTCAAAGTCGGCGAAGGCTCGTTGCGTTTTGCCCGCGAGCTGAATCCGAAAGCCTCCTCCTACAGCCGTCCGGTTTCCGATTTAAAAGTCAGCTACCTCGTTTTCCCGGGCAGCCGCGAGGCGGAGCGCGGACCGCCGGATTTCGAAAAATGGCGTCAGCGCTGCCATGAGCTGCTAGGTGAGATCGGTGGACTTGGCGATGGTTACGCGCTCCATCAATGGCAGGACACATTGCCGAAACCCACCCCCCCGGTTCCGGTACCGCCGGTCAATCCTCCGTCTCCAACATCCGACGCAGCCGTTCCTGCGACAGCGCCCGAATGACCTTCACCAGAAGTAGCAGGCAGATCAGCGTCACTCCCGTTTCCAACAACGGAGCCGGTCCGCGCGGGCGTTCGCCGGCCATGAATTTCGCCAGATCCGGCAAGTTCCCCATGCCCCGGGCCGCACCTAGCAGAGCCAGCACGCCCGCACCGATGATCCCGTGCCACTGCATCTTGATCGAAAAAATCCCGCAGATCACCATGCCGCCGCCGAGCGTGAGCGCACCTTGGAGGAAGCCGGGTGCCTGGGAGCGATCCAGCACCGAGAGCGCTGCCACGCCCATTCCGAGAATCGCCAGGCCGCAAATAAAAATATAAAACCGCATGGCCGGACTTGATGCGATCTTCCGGCCGCAAGCAAGCTTGCAGGGTTTACAAGCGCCGCGCCGCCGCCAGAATCTGCGCCGATGTCTCAGCTCTGGTCCAATGGTGAATGGCTTGATTCCCAGGATTTCCACGTGTCGCCGCTCGACCGCGGGGCCATCCTCGGGCTCGGCCTGTTTGAGACGCTGCTCGCCGTGGACGGCTTACCCGTCTTCGCGGACCGCCACCTTGCGCGGCTGCTGGCGGGTTGCGAACGACTCAGGTGGGATGTCCCGCTGCCTGATTTTCACGAAACCGCGAGGGAATTGTTAGTCCGCAACAACCTTTCTTCCGGCCGTGCGCGGATCCGTCTGGCTGTCTCCGGTGGCAGCGGTGGCAGCGATGACCTGACTCCAGGAATCGACCGGGTGGTGACGCTGATCGCGCTGCCTGTGGTTGCCGCTCCCGCTAGCCTGACGGTGAATCTTTGCCCGTGGCCTCGAAACGAAAACTCGCCGCTCGCCGGCTTGAAATGCGCTTCCTATGCCGAAAACCTGGTCGCCCTCGATCACGCCCGGCGACTGGGCTTCGACGAAACCCTCTTTCTCAACACCGCAGGCCAACTTTGTGAAGCGGCCACTGCGAATCTGTTTCTTGTGAAAGACGGCTCGCTCCTCACTCCGTCACTTAAATCCGGCTGTTTGCCGGGCATTACCCGTGGAGTCGTCATCGAGCTTGCGGCGAAACACGGGATTTCCTCCACGCAACGCGATCTAACGATAAGCGACCTTCACGTCGCCGACGAGGTGTTCCTCACCTCCTCGATCCGCGGGCCGATAGGTGCTTCCCGCTTTGAAACCAAACTCCTCCCGCCCGGCCCGATCACCCGAACCCTGCGCGCGGCCTGGGACGCTGCGATTTGCTAGAAATCAGGACTCCACCATGGTCATCGCATTTCACAAGCCCTACGGAGTTCTCTGCCAGTTCACGCCGGATCTGCCGGGGCAGAGGACCTTGGCGGATTTCGGATTTCCTGCGGGCGTCTATCCAGTCGGACGGCTGGACATGGATTCCGAGGGACTGCTCTTACTGAGCGACGAGCCCGGATTCAACAACCGACTGCTAGACCCGAAGACAGCGCACCCGCGGACTTACCTTGCGCAGGTCGAGGGAACTCCCACGCCCGAGGCCGTGGCGAAGCTCAAACTCGGCGGAATTGCGATCCAAGGTTACCGGACCCGGCCATGCCAGGCGCGCTTGGTTGAGGTGGAACCGGTGGTCGCGCCGCGTGATCCGCCGGTGCGTTTCCGCCAAGCGATCCCGACGGCATGGCTGGAGCTACGATTGATAGAAGGGAAAAACCGACAGGTCCGGCGGATGACGGCGGCGGTGGGATTTCCGACTTTGCGCTTGATCCGGGTGGCGATAGGCCAGCTCGATTCTATCAATCTCGCGTCAGGGGAGTGGGTGGAACTCGGTCCCGTCGAGATCCGACGGATTTGGCAAAAGTAGCGGCAAGGAGTTCCTCCAGACTGCCCCGATCACTGGGGGGCGACCGGGGCAGCGACACACATACTATGCTGGGGGGAGCCCGCGCTCCGAGTCTCAGAACAATGGAAGCGGGCTAAGAAAGTGATAGGCGAAGAGAAGCACCAAACCCGGCCGTTGGCAATCTACGCGATCGCGGCATTTACCAATCAGCGTGAGTCGATGGCTCATGCGCGGTGGTGGTGGCCAGCGTGCATTGCAGGTAGAGTTCTCCCACTGGCGGGATGGTATTACCCCCGTAGGTGGTGCCCGAAGCTATAGGTTCCACTCGCCGGGCAAGCGGGTGTGGTTTCAACGAAGCGCCCCAGCCCGTTAATTCTAGCAATGTCATCCCTGACAGGCCGTTCCGCCCCGCGAGACAGGAGGCAGCGCGTGGCCTCGACATCGCTGCGGCGGGTGGTGTCGAGCCATGCTTCCACGGTCTTTCGCGCGCGGCCCTTGGTTGGCGCTAACAGGCTCCGGCTGACGGAAGCTAAGAATATTTTCTCCCTGCGGCTATTCGTCCACAGCCAGAAATTCCGGCAAGCTGCCCGTCACTCCAGCCAACCGCGGATTTGCTTCCCACGAGCCGCGATTTCCTAAGCTCCTCGCTCCCATCCGCTGGAAATAATCGCCGCCGTTTCCAGCATCTGGGGAAATTTGCCGTAAAGGGTCGCCCTTGGCCGTCTTTTGGATGACCCAGGAAAACGCCAGGCGACTGTCCACCATGCCCTTCTTGCTGCCCCAGACTCGGCTCTCCGGGAATCGCAAATCGCCGAGCCATGCACCCTGCGCGTTTGGGCGGGCGAGCCACCAGCCGTCGGTCCATTTCACGAGCTTTTGGGTCTCGCGGATTTCGGCCACGGTGGCGAGCGCGTCCTGGCCTTGGGGGTAAATCGTCCATCGCACCGGCGTTTGGGGCAGTTCAAAAACCGTCCGATAACCCACCCGGAGTTCGTCACCGCAATCCACCACTGCACGCCAGAGCAAGATATTATAAGGAGTGGGCGACTCCATCCGGCGCTCGTAATTCACTCCGCGCCGCGTCAAGTCCGCCTCAAATCCCGCCGATGCCACGAATTTCATCCCGATGGCCAACAGCGCATACCCCGCGCTCAAACCGAGTCCGCGAAAGCACCATTTCCTCCGCTTCGATGTCGCCAGCGCCTTCTTCCCGCGTGGCTTCTTCTGTTTTTCCTCTGGCAGCAACGCCATCCACAGCGCCGCCACTATCAGCGGTCCGGCAAACAACAAGTCACCAGGCGGCAGGCAATCCAGGGCGATCCGCCTTCCAACGAACGGCCAAAACACCGGCGCCCCTTCCACCGTTAGGCACTCCACCAACAGATGCGCCCCCCACACCGCAGCCACCAAGCCGCCCGCTTGCGGTTTCGTGATCTTTTCCTTCTGCCAGATTTTCGCCAAGCCGTGAGCCAGCGCGTAAGCCGCGACTCCCATCACCACCAACGAGTGACTAACACCCTGGTGCCAGGCCAACCGCCCAGCCGTGTCCAAAAACGGCAAAACCAACACAGCCAGCTCCGGTAAAATTCCGAGCAGCGCCCCCCACGCCAGCGCCCGGTTTCCCAGCCGCTTGCCTATCAGCAACTCTCCAATTGCCGCGCCCAACGCTGCCTGCATGATCCACGCCACCCCGCGACGATGCCTGGAAATTCCAAATCGAAAATCCCAAATCTCAAATTTTCCGCCACTTCCCTCGATGCCTGCTGCGCGGTATCCCCCACATACGCCGTGGCCTTTTCCACATGACAGGCAGGTAATCCACCCGCAAAAAAATCTTGTCGATGTGAGCGGTCAAGCCATCCACCAGTCGTCGGTCGTAGGCAAGCCAGCGCTCGGCGTTTCTTCCGCCGAAATTGAAAAATTGCAAAATTCCCGAGGCCTGCTTCGTTCGTCTCCAACGGTAATTCCGGCTCTCCCTCATATGAAAATCAAACACATCCTCGCGGCCGCTTGCGTCGCATCCCTCGGTTTCACTTCCGCCTTCGCCGGCGGTGAAGGGTGGACCCACGATTTCGCTGCTGCCAAGAAACAGGCAACCGCTGAGAAGAAAGACCTGCTCATCGACTTCACCGGTTCCGACTGGTGCAGCTGGTGCATCAAGCTCAATGAAGAGGTTTTCCGCCATAACGCTTTCAAAACTGGCGTGAAAGACCAGTTCGTTCTGGTCGAGCTCGACTACCCCCGGAAGCCCGAAAACATCGCCAAGCTTTCCGACGAAACCAAGGCGCAGAATAAGGAGCTCCAAGAAAAATATGCCATCCAAGGCTTTCCCACGATCTTGCTCTGCGATGCCGACGGCAAGCCTTTCGCTAAGGCCGGCTACCAGCCCGGCGGTCCTGAGAAATACCTCACCCACCTCGACGAGCTACGTGCCAAGAAGGTCGTCCGCGACAAATCTTTCGCCGAAGCCGCTAAGTCTGATGGCCCGGCCAAAGCCAAGTCCCTGATCGCCGCCCTCGACGCCATGGAACTCGAAGACGCCGCCGTCGCGAGTTTCTATCCTGACGTGGTCGATCAGATCAAGGCCGCCGACCCAAAGGACGAAACCGGCTATGGCAAGAAGCTCGCCGCCAAAGCCAAATTCGCAAAATTCGAGACCGAACTCAACGGTTTTGCCGCCAAGCAGGACATGGAAGGCGCCCTCGCGTTCGTCGAGAAGTCGGTTGCCTCCGGTGAATTCGAAGGCGAGACCCTGCAGCAAATGATCGCCACTAAGGCGATGATCCTTGCCCGCATGCAGAAGTTCGATGACGCCATCAAAGCAATTGCCGAGGCCAAGGCCGCCGCGCCGGAAAGTGAAACCGCCGGCCAGTTGGACGGATTCAAGGCCCAGCTCGAGAAAGCGAAAACGCAAGGTGGTGCGAAGGGTGAGGAGGAGCCTGCCGAAGAGACCAAAGAATAAATTCATTTCCTCGTTTTGTCTTTCGAACGCCGTCCGGTCACGCCGGACGGCGTTTTTTTGATTTTAATCATTCGCCATGTCTTGACGCGGCCCCCTCATCCGCAAGATGCTCCGCCCGCGATGAACGACACTACCCGTCCCTTTTCCAGTCCGCTTGTTGATGGTCCCGACCGCGCGCCCAGCCGCGCGATGCTCTACGCCGTCGGCTTCAAGAAAGATGACTTCTCCAAGCCCCAGATCGGAATTGCCTCCACTTGGAGCCAAGTCACGCCCTGCAATATCCATATCGACAAGCTCGCCATCGAGTCCGCCAAGGGCGTGGATGCCGCCGGCGGAAAAGGCGTCATTTTCAACACCATCACCATTTCCGACGGAATCTCGATGGGCACCGAGGGGATGAAATACTCGCTCGTTTCCCGCGAGGTCATCGCGGATTCCATCGAGACGGTGGTCGGCTGCGAAGGGATGGATGGCTTCGTCGCGATCGGCGGTTGTGACAAAAACATGCCGGGCTGCCTGATGGCGATGGCCCGCATGAACCGCGCCTCGGTTTTTGTTTACGGCGGCACCATTCTACCTGGTTGCGCCACCATCAAGGGCGAGCGAAAAAATCTCGATATTGTGTCCGTCTTCGAAGCCGTCGGCAAACACGCCAACGGTGAATACAGCGACGAGGAACTCGAAACCGTCGAGGCCAGCGCCATCCCCGGTGCCGGTGCCTGCGGCGGGATGTACACCGCGAACACCATGGCCAGCGCGATTGAAGCGCTCGGCATGTCGCTGCCCAACAGTTCCGCGCAAAACGCCATTTCCGACGACAAAATGCGTGACTGCTTCGACGCCGGTGCCGCGGTCCTCAACCTCCTCAAACTCGGCATCAAACCCCGGGATATTCTCACCAAAAAGGCCTTTGAAAACGCTATCACCGTGCTCATCGCGCTGGGTGGATCGACGAACGCCGCACTGCACATCCCTGCCATCGCCCACTCGGCGGGCGTGGACATCACCATCGACGACTTTGAGCGCATCGGCAAAAATGTCCCCGTCCTTGCCGACCTCAAGCCATCTGGCAAATTCGCCATGTCCGACCTCGTCGCCATCGGCGGCACCATGCCGCTCATGAGAATCCTGCTCGATGGCGGGCTGTTGCACGGTGATTGTATGACGGTGACCGGCCGCACGATGCGCCAAAACATCGAGAAATTCACCACTCCCTATCCGGAAGGTCAGGAGATCATCCGGCCGCTTTCTAACCCGATCAAAAAGGACAGCCATCTCAGGATCCTTTACGGAAATCTTGCGGAAGGCGGCGCGGTCGCGAAAATTTCCGGCAAGGAAGGCGAACTCTTCACCGGCAAGGCCCGCGTCTTCAATTCTGAGGATGACGCCATGCAAGCCATTCTCGGCAAGCAGATCGCCAAGGGCGATGTGATCGTGATCCGCTTGGAAGGCCCGAAAGGCGGCCCCGGCATGCGGGAAATGCTCGGACCTACCAGCGCCGTCATGGGCATGGGCCTCGGCAAGGAAGTGGCGCTCATCACCGACGGT
>JAYSYA010000215.1:0-3393 GCA_043716765.1 Akkermansiaceae bacterium | reverse complement strand
CGAGACGGAATGCGATCGGATTTACTTTTTGGCCCATGGTCGGTGAGGGATGAGATTAAATGAGAGTGGTTCAGGCTTCTTCGGTAGCGGCGACAGGTTCGGCCGGAACGTCCTTGATTTGCTTCGGAGTCGGCTTGGCAGCGACCTTTCGAGCGACCTTCTTTTTCTCCTCGGGGGCGGAACCGACGAGAGTAATCGAGATATGGCTGGTGCGCTTGAGGATCGGACCGGCGGACCCTTTGGCCCGTGGCTTGAAGCGGCGGAGAGTCGGGCCGGCGCCGATGACGGCTTCCTTGATGACGAGCGTCGCAGCATCGAGAGAGAAATTGTTTTCCGCATCCGCGATGGCGGTCTTGAGCGTCTTGCCAATGAGCTGCGCGGCTTTCTTAGGAGTGAAGGTCAAAATATCAAGGGCGCTCGATACTGCGAGGCCTTGAATTTCACGGGCGACGTCGCGCGCCTTCTTGGGCGAGAGTCGGACAAATTTAGTGGTGCTTTTGACTTCCATGGTCGGCGGACGTGAGTGGTTACTGAGCGGATGCTTGTGTTTCGAGAACGGCGAGATCGCCGGGGCGTGGAGATTCGGCGACATTGTCGAGGTGTTCGACAAAGGCACCGCTGACGCCCTTGCGGACGTCTGCTAGAATGGCTTTTCCGTAGGGCTGTTGCCCGCGGGTGAGACGAAAGGTCATGCCGATTTTAGCGCCTTGGCTTTCGCCAAGATTCAAAACCATCATGCCACTTTCTTGATCGAGACTGACAATCCGGGCCTGCTGCAAGGAGCCGGTCCGAATATCGGGGCGGGGCTTCTGGCGCAGTCCGAGGACAGCGTCAAGCTCTCTTAGTGAAGTTTCCACACGAAGTCTTGCGTCCGGGTCGGAAACCACCGCCAGGCGGAGGTAGTCGTTGACCGCGGCGGAAAGGCGCGTGACGGAATTTTCGAGGTTGGAAGTGCGCTCGCTTGCGAGTTGCAAGTCTGCGGCAGCCTGGACGAGGCGGTCGTCTCCCCCGTCGAGCAGGTTCTTGCCGAGCGCTTCGAGACGCTCGCGAACCTGGGCCAATTGACCGGACGCTTGCTTCTCTCCGCTGTTAGCCTCGGCGAGGCTGCGCTGGAGGACCCGGTTCTGCTCTTGGAGATCAACGATGATTTCCTGAAGCTCCCCGGCGTTTGGCGCTTGGCCCGCACACATCCCGGCAACGGCCAGCGACCCGAGGGCGGCGGCAAATGCTTGGAGATGGAAGGTGGAACGCATGAACGTGAGGGAGTGAACCTAGGTGGATTATTTCTTGCCGATGCCGCCGTGGGTCTTGAAGATCCGGGTCGGGGAAAACTCGCCGAGTTTGTGTCCAACCATGTTTTCGGTCACGTAAACGGGAACGAAGGTCTTGCCGTTGTGGACGGCAAAGTTATGGCTGACGAAATCCGGGGTGATCATCGACTTGCGGCTCCAGGTTTTGATGGGCTTGCGGTCGGATCCGGCTTCGGCGACGGCGTCGATCTTGGCGAGAAGCTTTTGATCGACGTATGGGCCTTTTTTAAGTGAGCGTGGCATGAAATCAGTGAGTTAGATGGTTCGCTAAAAGTGAATTACTTCTTCTTCGCTTTGTGACGGGACTCGACGATGAAGACGCTGGTGGTCTTGCGCTTGTTACGAGTCTTCTGACCCTTCGCATGGCCCCATGGGCTGGTAAGGTGCTGGCGACCACCGCCGGATTTCGATTTGCCTTCACCACCACCATTCGGGTGGTCAACGGGGTTCATCGTCATACCCCGAACGGTCGGACGGACACCCTGCCAGCGGCTGCGGCCGGCTTTGCCCGAAGTTTCGTTCATGTGGTCGCGGTTTCCGACTTGGCCGATCGTGCAGAAGCAACGGTCGTTGAAGCGGCGGATTTCACCGGAAGGCATTTTCACGAGCGCCCAGCCGCCATCGCGGTTAGACAGGACGGCAAGTTGGCCGGCGGCGCGGGCGACTTTACCACCGTTGCCAGGGATGAGCTCGATGTTGTGGATCGAAGTACCGAGCGGCACGGCGCTGAGTGGCATCGCGTTGCCCGTTTTCGGGGCGACGTTTTGGCCGGCGACGATGGTCGTTCCAACTTCCAGGCCGAGTGGCGCGAGGATGTAGGATTTCTGGCCGTCTTCATACTGGATGAGCGCGATGCGGCAGGTCCGGTTCGGATCGTATTCGATGCCGACGACGGTTGCTGGTGCATCATGCTTGCCACGCTTGAAGTCGATCAGACGATAGTGGCGCTTGTGGCCACCGCCGATGTGACGGGTGGTGATGCGGCCGGTGTTGTTACGGCCGCCGCTGCGCTTGAGAGGCGTGAGAAGACTCTTCTCAGGCTTGCTCTTGGTAATCTCGTCGAAGGACGGGAGATTCTTATAGCGAGCGGACGGGGTGATTGGCTTGAAAGTTTTCAGGGGCATGACAATCGGAACGTTAGAATGTTACGTTTGGGGCTGCGGTAAATCGCTTAGACGAGATCAAGCGATTCGCCTTCCTTGAGGCGGACGATGGCTTTTTTCCAATGGTTAGTACGACCGGCGTCGGCACGACGCTGGCGCTTGAGTTTGCCGTCGTAGTTGGCAGTGCGGACTGCCAGAACGGTTTTTCCGAAGAGTTGTTCAACAGCTTGCTTGATTTCTAGCTTGTTGGCCTTGCGGTCCACTTCGAGGGTGACCTCGTTGTTATTCTCCTGAAGCATGGTGGCTTTCTCGGAGAGGCGGACGTTTTTAATGACCTGGTAAATGTCTTTCATGATCTCGGTGTTAGGTCCGGGGTTCAGGCGGTGCGAGCCGCAAGAGTTTGCACGGCATCACCCACGAGGATGATGGTGTTGGCGAGGAGGAGTTGCTCGACGTTGACATCCGAACCCGTGACGAGTTGGGCGTAAGCGACGTTGCGGCCGGCGAGGTAGGTGGAGTCATCGAAGGAATTTCCAACCACGAGGATCTTGCCGAGAGGTGCGATGGCATCGAGAGCAGCCACGAAAGACTTGGTCTTGCCATCGGCGACGGAGAACGAATCCACGCTCAAAACTTTGCCAGCGCTAACGAGGTCACCCAGAGTGCGGCGAAGTGCGAGCTTGCGGACGGTCTTCGGCACCTTCTTGGAATAGTCGCGAGGGCGTGGTCCGAAGACAACACCACCACCGACGAAGATCGGGGCGCGTTTGTCGCCGTGACGGGCACCACCGGTGCCTTTTTGCTTGTAGATCTTGCGGTTGTTGCCGGAGACCTCGCCCCGGGTCTTAGTGCAAGCGGAGCCGGTGCGGCGGTTGGCGCGATAGGCGACCACGAGATCGTGGACGGCTTGGCGGCCTTTCTCGGCACCTACCAACACGAGGTTGGCGGCTTGAGCGTCTTCTGCGGTGAAAGTCTTAGCG
>JAYSYA010000214.1:0-1120 GCA_043716765.1 Akkermansiaceae bacterium | reverse complement strand
GGCTTTCCGGGGAAACGTAGAGAAGGTCGTAAATGATGCCGGGCGCATCGGCCGAGGTGAAAATCGGCTTGGAGCCCGGCACCGCTTTGAGGGCCTGGCCGGAATTCGGCTGCCAAGCACCGATGGCATCCACGGCTTTCGAGGCGAGGACTTGGGGTGTCTCGTTGGTCGGCGTGTTGACGATGGTGACGTCGTCGAGCTTCATCCCGTTTTTTTCAAGGGCGGTGATCAGCAAAAGTTGCTCCAGAAATCCTTGTTCAAGGCCGACTTTCTTCCCTTTGAGATCCTTGATGGATTCGATGCCGGGCGCGGCGACGATCATGTCATTGCCGTTGGAAAAGTCGTTGATGATGATACCGACGGATGGCTTGCCGGTGGCTCCGGTGACGAGCGCGTCGCCATTGGTCATGCAGACCGCGTCGGCTTTTCCGGAGACATAGGCGTCCATCGACGGCACATAGTCGAACCAAAGAAATTCCACCTCCACGCCAGCTTCCTTGAACCAGCCTTTCTGCACGCCGATCTCCCAAGCGACCCAGCCGGGCCAGTCGGAGTAGGCGATTTTGAGGGGTTCGGCCTGGGAAATCCCGCCCAAGGCGAGAAGTCCAAGCGCTGCGAATCCGAGGCTGCGAAACAATTTCATGGCGGTAAGGAATTGGGTTGGTGAACGCCTCGGTATGAAATTTCCGAAGTTTGTTCACACCGGATTGAGCACGGGCCATACCAACTTTGGTCGGCGGGAAAACTTATTCCGTAAGCGCGCCGGGCGTTGGTCGGCCGATTTTTTCCAAAATGATGCCGCCCAGAGCCTCCTTGATCAACTCAGCGGAGCTGCCCGCCGCCAGTTCATGGCCAGTATCGTCAAAGCGGGCGGGAAAGGTGCGGCTTCCATGGTCGAGCGCGAAATGGGCCGCTCCCTCCAAGCGCTCATTGCGCTGCAAACTCAGCGCCCTCGGCTACAAGAGCCCCGGCGGGTCGCCAAAAGCAAGCCGTTGCGGAAAATCCCCGAGACCGCTGCGATCTTTGACGCCGTGCACCGCATCAATCGAGCCGCCGACGCCGACCCCGGCACCATCCGGCTCTCCATCGACACCAAGACCACCGTGGCCATCGGCAATCT
>JAYSYA010000213.1:0-3401 GCA_043716765.1 Akkermansiaceae bacterium | reverse complement strand
CGGTAGGCACGGAATTTGGCGTGGAGTTTGAGAAAGCACGGGTGGCAGCGGCAGCGCGGGCGGGTGGTCAGCCACTCGATAAAATGGTCTGGCAACTGAAAGGCGATGCCCCTGCCATCACCTTTTTTTTCGGTCCATCTAGTCAGCAAGCCGGACGCCGCATCGCGGTGAATGCCCGAACGGGCGAGGTGCTGGGCGAGGAATCTTCTGATGAGGATTCGTTCATTCTCAAACTTCATTCGGGAGAGGCTTTGGGCGATGGCGGAATGGTGCTGGGAATGTTCTGGGGCGGCGCGCTGTTGGTGCTCACCATCTCCGGCATCATCATTTATTTCAAAATGAAACCGCGCAAACCACAAACCGGACTGCGCAAGATCTTCTGGATATTGGTGGGAATTGTCACACTCGCGCCGCAAGAACCGGCCCGTGCGGATTCCCCCTTTTTCACGGATGATCCGCTGTTTTCCCCCGGCTGGGAAATCAAACTGGGGGCCGTCGCCGAACATAATTCCTCCGGGAATGTGCTGACCGGGCCGATCCTCGACATTAACTACGCAATCATTCCCACCGTGCGCCTCGATCTAACGCTGGCCGAGGCCGGAATCGACCCGGACAGCGGGTCAACCGCGTATGGCCTCGCCACCACCGATTTCAAGGTGAAGTGGCGTTTCCTGGAAGAGGATCAGCAGGGCTGGCTCCCGGCCATCTCGATTGCCCCCAAGGTCATACTTCCCACCGCCAGCACAACTAATGGATTAAGCGATGGTGTCTGGCGGGCTCAGCTCCCCGTCGAGTTCGGCAAAACCGTGGGCAACTGGTATCATTCCGTCGAGGCAGGCTACCAGTGGGCTCTCGATGACAATGCAAGCGACGTGGTGTTCTGGGGTGTGGCCACGCTTTATAATTTCAACAAACACATTGCTGTTGGGACGGAAATTTACGGTCTCACTCCGCTGGATCAGTCGGAGGACTATACCTTGGCAACCACCTTGGGAGCAGTTTATACGTTCAATGCAAATTGGTCTCTGAAGGCTAGCGTGAGCCAGTCGCTTCGGAAGGATTCCAAGCCCGGACCAAATCCTGCCGGTGTGTTTTATGTGGTTTTAAACTTCTAAGATTAGCCTCGTATCTAGACGAACAGCGGTTTGCACCGGACTGATGATTCCCGCAAAGCACGGAAGTTTCCCATTTGGAGAATCATTCATGACCACTATGCCGACCCCCAATACATCTACCCTTAGGTAAAGCGGAATGATCTGGAACTATCTAGCCGTGATGGCGGGAGGCGCTGCGGGCGTCGGCCTCCGCATGTTCATTTCCAACTGGAGCGCCGACCATTTCGGGCAGGCGTTTCCGTGGGGTACCCTGCTCGTCAATGTGAGCGGATGCCTAATCATTGGCGTGTTTACTGGACTCACCGGCCCGGATGGCTTGGTGACGACCTCTCCTATCATCCGCCAGGTGGTGGCCATCGGCTTGTTGGGTGGATTCACCACTTATTCGTCGTTCAGCCTGCAAACCATCAACCTTCTTGCTGAGGGGAAAGTCCTTTATGGAATGGGCAACATTTTCCTGACGCTTTTGCTTTGTCTCGCTGGCACCTGGATCGGCCTCGCACTCGCCGGAGCCCTGCAACCCAAATAACCTGACACTCACATGTTGCTCGAAGCTTCACTAAATACTGTGCAGCCATCTCGAACGGGCTAACCGGGGAATGCGCGTTCGAGGATATACAGGAAGACGGTGAGCAGCGCGGCGAAGGCGAAAGCAAATGGCAGCCGCGGAAGATGCAGCAGGTCCGGCAGCAGGAGCTTGCACTTGTCTCCCCATTTCTCGACGGTGCGCTTGAGCAGGCCTGACATTTCCGCAAATAGATAGGAACCCGCGATCAGGCCGGCGATGCCGAAAAGCACGTCCCAGCTTCCCTGGCCGAGCGCGGCCGCGCCGGTGCCGGGACAGTAGGCGATGAGCGCGAACCCGGCACCGAATAGCGAGCCACCCATGATCTGCGCGCCAATCCGCGTCGGCTGAAGATGGAGATTCACTTTGGCAAAATGGTGGAGCGTGAAGACGCCTATCATTCCCACGATGATCGCCGACATCATGATTCTAACGACGGTGTAGTCCTGAAGCAGCAACTGGCCTAGCAAGACATTGTATTTTCCCACGCCGCCTTTCTGCAGCAGGAAGCCGAAGGCCAGGCCGAACAGAATGGCACCCGCGAGCTTCCCGCCGCCTATCGGTTTGGCGGGCGGCTCGCTGGATTGCTTCACGATTTCTCCGGGGTCGATCATAAGACGGTGTAGAGCAACATGGCGGTGGCGATGCCGGCAATGAACATGCAGATGACGGTGAGCCACGAACCGGCGTTGAGTTGGAGCGTGCCACTGATGCCGTGGCCGCTGGTGCAACCGCCTGCCAGGCGTGCTCCGAATGCCATCAGCACGCCGCCGGCGAAACCGATGATGCCGCGCAGGGCGATGCTGTCGCCAAAGCGGTCCACCCACATCGGGTGCAACCACTCGTTGCGGATCTCCCCGCCGGTCCAGGCCGCGATGAATCCGCCGATGATAGCTGAAATGACGAATACCAGTCCCCAATCCACGCTTGGCGGATTGGTCTTATAATAGGCCAGCGATTCGGTGTGGCGTTTGGCGACAAGCTTGCCGATGAAGCCGGCAAGCGTGGCGTAGAAGGAGGATGCGCCGATGGGTTTGTCCGAGAAATAGAAGGTGAGCCATGACAGCACGCCGATGCCCGCGCCGACCAGATAGGGGGACCAGGCAGCGCCATCGTAATCCCGGGCGTTGACGCCGAAGTCAGCGGCGCGGGCCAGCGTGGTCAACGCCATCATGATGGTTAGAACGAGTCGTTTCATGAGTCGCCTCTCTGGATTGGAAATTTTGCGTTCTTCCACGCCTGCCAGCTACCCGGCACATTGCACACGCGGGTAAAACCTTCCTGCTTGAGGATGCTGGTGGCGATGCTCGCACGGTAGCCGCTATCGCAGTAGACGGCGATGGGTTGCAGCTTATCGAGGCCGGTGGATTTCTCGCGGAGCTCTGGCAGAAAGATGTGAGTCGCGCCGGGGACATGGCCCTCCTTCCACTCGCCCGGAGCGCGGACATCCACGATCTGCAACGGCGTTTGGGGGTCCTTGATTTCATGCACCGTCATCTGGCCCACGTCGTCGAGCGGAAAACCGGCGTTGTCCCACGCGGTCATGCCGCCGACGAGATACCCGGCAAATTTGGTGAAGCCCGTGCGCAGGAAAAGCGTCACGACCTCCTCGACCTTATTATCGTTATCGAGCACCAGCAGGATCGGTTTATCCGGATCCAGCAGCCAACCCGCCCAGATCGAAAGCATGGGGGTGCCGCCGATGTTGAGCGCCCCCGCGA
>JAYSYA010000212.1:0-1120 GCA_043716765.1 Akkermansiaceae bacterium | reverse complement strand
CTGGAACGTGGTCAACTGGGACGTGGTCGCCGCAAATTTCGCCGAGTGATTCTCATTGAATGAGTTCAAACGCGTCCGACCCGCTGGGTCGGGCGTGTTTTTGGTTTTTCCCAAAAGCGCGGATGGGTGTTAAAGCTGGTCAGTGAATTCACCCGAATGCCCGAACCTGCCGCAAGTTGACGAACCGATTTCCGAAAAGGAAATCATCGAACAGGAAATTTTTGAGTTGGAGCTCCCGGACCGGACCTTGTTGTCGGGACCGAGTTCGCGGCTGCGCGATCTAGCGACGTTGGTCAGGGTTGGTAAGGATTTGCTAACCGGTTTCCGGGCGCTACATTTCGCCGGGCCTTGCGTGACGATCTTCGGTTCGGCGAGGACCAAGCCCGGGAGCCAATATTATGAAATGGCGCGAAAAATGGGCGCGGCTTGCGCACGGCTCGGCTTCACGGTGGTCACCGGCGGAGGTCCGGGCATCATGCAGGCGGGAAACCAAGGTGCGTTCGAGGCCGGTGGCCGCTCGCTCGGAGTCAATATCGAGCTGCCCTTCGAGCAGTCGCTGAACCGCTACGTGCAGCGTTCCGTGACGATGCGTTATTTTTTCACCCGCAAGGTGGTGCTGGTGAAGTATTCCTATGCCTTCATCATCATGCCCGGCGGGTCGGGGACGATGGATGAGATGTTCGAGACGATGACGCTGATCCAGACCGGCAAGCTGAAGATTTTCCCGATCATTCTGATGGGAAAAGATTACTGGCAGCCGCTGATGGATTTTATCCATCAGATGGTGGAGGAGGGGACTCTCAGCCCGGACGACCCGGATCTGATATTTTTCACGGACGACGTCGAGGAAGCCGCAGCGCATTTGCAGCGGCATGCGGTGCGGCAGTTCGGGCTGCGCCGGAAGCGTGCGCCCAAGGCGATCCGCATCCTCGGGGAAAAAGGCCTCTAGGCTCAGGGCTTGGGCAGGAAAAATCCGCGCTGTTTCGCGGAGATCGGCAGCTCGAGTTTTTCCATCACCGCGAGCATGTCCTCCCAGACTTGGCGCTTGGTCTGATTGCCATCGCCGGTTTGCAAAAGACAGCTCGGATGATAGGTGACGCGCACCGGCGTGCCCTGATGG